>FR889208.1 GCA_000431815.1 Butyrivibrio sp. CAG:318
TTCAGAATGATTGAAATTTATGCTTTGAATCTATGATAGCATGACTAAATACACCTGTCAACATGTATCTTTTATGCATTCTTGTCTCCTTACCTCAAACATAAATTTATTCTTCGGATATAATAATTCTCATCAACAAACTGAGACCGTGTTATCTTTACGTTTCTAATACTCCACCCCTGTTTTCTCCCTTATTCTGTCCATTATTTCCATAACCGCAATTATTTCGGCATGAGGCATCCGGGTGCACTCGGTCCGCCCGTTCTGTATGGCCTCGATTGCGGCATCAAGCTCATATTCGAATCCGGTTATCTGTGCAGGCGTATCAATATGGCTGATAATTTCGTGGGACGTATTATAAACATCAATGCCTTCACAGTTATTTATATTGTGAAAAACAATATATCCATCTGTCCCGTATACTATCCCGTCGCGGCTTCCTGCGGTTCTGGCATCACAATGAAGGACCGCCATTTTTCCATTCTCATACAGCATCGTAATTCCGTCGGCCATATCCATGCCGTTGGCATTTAAGACAGCAGATGCCGTTATTGCGCGGATGTCATTGCCCAATACCATTGATGCAAAATTGACACAATAGACCCCGATATCTAAAAGCGCACCTCCGCCAAGATCCTTGCGGATAATTCTTTCCTTATGGGCAATCGGATATGACAAAGAAGCCGATACGGACATAACTTCTCCTATGATTTTGCTTTTGATAAGATTATCAAGCGTAAATCTCATTGGAAGATATCTTGTCCAGATTGCCTCGCCAAGAAAAAGTCCCCTGTTCTCTGCCATGGAAATCAATTCAGAAGCCTGTGATGCGTCAAGCGTAAAAGACTTCTCACATAATACATTCTTGCCGTGTTCAAGACACATCCTGATATGTTCATAATGAAATGAATGTGGTGTCGCCACATACACCAGTTCGACCTTGGGATCCCCTACAAGTTCGTCATACGAACCATAAGCATGTACAAAACCGTATTCTGCCGCAAATTCACATGCCTTTTCGTGTGAACGCGATGCTATTGCATAAGCATTGGCATTTTTGCACGCCTGTATTGTCAATGCCATTTTACCGGCGATATGTCCGGCTCCGATAATTCCTATATTCATAAGTGCCTCCTTTTCGCAACTATAGTATAACACATCCCTGTCAGCTGTAACAATATTTAAAGGCAAAAGGCAGCGGCAAAAATAAGTACCGCGGCCCGAAAGCCGCGGTACTTTAGAAAGAGAACATAATTTAGACTAATAAGCTTATTTATTTTTCGATTGACTCAGTTCTGTATATGAACTTTGTGCTTCCTGTCATATCATCTGACTTGCCGCCGAATGACTGATAATCCCTGGATATATCAAGTGTGGCCTTAAGTCTTGTGATTACAGGTGTTATGTCATCAATTTTATCTATAATCGCCTTGATTCCTTCATCATAGAACTTGGATGTTCCGTCTGCAAGAGTCCCTGCTCCGTCTGTAATCTGTGAAACAGCGTCCTTAAATGCAGGAGCACTTGTGTTAAGTTTATCAATACCTGCAACATACTCTTTGAGTTTATCCGAAAGAGTTTTTACATTAGCGGTGATATTCTCTGTGTATCCCTGTGACAGCTGTGCACTTCCGGCTGCTGCCGTATCCGTTCCTGCCGTATAAGCGAGGACGCCCTGATAAAATGTTGCATATGAATCAAGCGATTCCTTGGCTGATTTAATCTGGGCTGCGCCATCTTTTGCCTTGGTTACAGCAGCATTAATCTGTGTCTGTACCTCAGTTCCTGCCATATTTTCTGCTATGAGTTTTGTCTTCTGGGCTGCTACATTATCGGAAATGGTCTTTTTAACCTTATCCGTTGCCATCTGGGCAGTGATTGCTGACTGGACTGTTTCTGACTGCATCTGCGCATCAACCGCTGCGTCTATCTGACTCTTAACCGCTGCCGGAAGCGCATTATACTGTTCCATTGTAAGGTTCTGTGAAGCAAGCACCTTTGGAAGAACAACTGTTGTCTTAACTGTGTTCGTAACCTCAGTCTTAACTGCTTCGGTTACGGCTGCAGTAATCTGTGATTCGCTTGCATTCACTTTATCTGTTACGGTTTTCTTTGCAATCTGGGTTGCATATGCTCTCACACTTGTTTCATCGAGTGCGTTAACGAGTTTATTAAGTTCAGCCGCATAATTGTCTACGGTAAGTGCCGGAACCTTAATTCCGAGTGCATCAAGACCTGCTGCCTTAAGCTGTGTCTCAACAGTGCCCAGAAGTGTATCATATACCTGTTTGGCTCCCGCGTTCAACTGTGCGCTGTTTCCTGAAAGTGTTGAAAGTCCGCTTGAAAGCTCCGCAAGTTTACCGTCTATATATACGACACCATCTTTGTAAAGCTTATCCACGCTCTGTGAAATCTGGTTAGCATATGTATCAAGTTCGGCAACGCCTTCAATGAGTTCACCGGATTTATCAAGTAACTGTGTAAGATAACCATGAAGTTCTGATGCACCGTCCACAATCTGTTTCATAGAAGAATCGAGGGTATCAAGTTTGTCCTCTATTTCTTCCACGGTGTCATCATCATCAATGCTCACTTTATTGAATACATCGTTGGTAGCAACCGTAAGTGTCGTTGCAAGTGAAAAATCCGTTACATCGGCTTTAATTGTTACCGAAGATGGGATATCGATATCTGTACCATCACTAAGTGCCAGGTTATCCGAGAGACCCGGAAGTGCAAAACCTGCTACAACTGTCTTATCACCGTCATCTATGACTTTACCGTTATCAACTGTTATATTCTTGAAATGGTCATTGTCAAGAATCATTCCGCTTATCATAAGAAACGGAACATACATTTCCTCGTTCTTACCATCTATCTCAACTGTTTTTTTACAGTTATTGATGTAATCGAATGTCATCTCAAGAGCTCCGCTCTTGCCGGCTATTTCATCCGCCGATACACTCTGTCCGTCAAGTTTGAAAGAAATCTTGAATGTCACAGGAACTTCATTGGTTGTTGTACCTCTGTAATAAATATTTTCACCGCCTGCATCCCATACATAGCTTGAATCACTCATGGTATATCCTGCATCGCTCTTTACATTTACTATATCTGTAAGTCCTGTAGCGTCTGTGAGCTTATCAAGTCCGTCCGGATTCTTAAGGAGTTCGCTTACGATAACTTTCTTCACGCTTCCGTCTGCATTGGCGATAACATAAACGGTTTCCTCCTTGTCGACATCAGCATCATTTATAATACTTGCTATATCTGATTTTACTTTATCTGTAGAGCTCTCTTCCTTCTGTGTAACGCTCTTTACATCTGTACTGCCATTGCTTCCGGCCGAAACAGCCATTCCGCATCCGAAAATCATAAGTGCGGACATTGTTAATCCGATTGCTTTTCCTATATTTTTTCTCATAATATACGCCTTCCTTTCTTATGCTTTTTTCTTTCTGACATTAAATCCAATACTTGTATGTGTTATCAGGCCATCAAATACCAGCAGGAATGAAGGTAAAATAAGAATTACCGATGCCATACTGATAAGTGCGCCCCTTGCCATCAATACACAAAGTGAAGAAATAATATCTATTTCCGAATAAACCGCTACACCAAAAGTTGCTGCAAAGAATCCGAGTGCACTTACAAGAATTGATGGAATCGATGTGGCGAGTGCAGTCGTGACAGATGCTTTTCTGTCGGCCCCGCGTGAACGTTCCCTCTTATATCTTGTTGTCATAAGTATCGCATAATCGACAGTAGAACCAAGCTGTATCGTGCTTATACATATCGGAGCGATAAACGGAAGTGTTGTTCCGGTGATATACGGAATACCGAGGTTAATAAATATTGCAAACTGTATTACCGCAACGAGTATTACAGGAAGTGATATACTCTTTAATACTATGAGTATGATTATGAAAATGGCTGCTATTGATATAATGTTTACCACCTGGAAGTCATGGTCTGTAACCGTGATAAGATCCTTGGTACAAGGAGCCTCACCTATAAGCATACCGTTTTCGTCGTATTTCTTAATAATATCATTCAGCTCATCAATCTGGTCATTAACCTCGTCCGTTGCCGTCTTATAAGCCGAACTTACAAGGATAAGCTGATATTTATCACCTTTTAAAATACTCTTTAGATCATCCGGGATAATTTCCTCCGGAATGGCTGTTCCGACAAGGCTGTTAAATCCCATTGCAAAGTTGACGCCGTCAACACTTTCCATCTCTTTCATCATGGCATTGGCATCTTTAGCCTCCATATTGGTGTCCGCGAGTACCATATGTACATTACTCATATCGAACTTCTCATCGAGTTTGGATGTAGCGATTACATAATTTATATCATCCGGCAATGTGGATGCCATGTCGTAGTATACTTCCGTCTTGTTGTAACAGTAAATTGCCGGTACAATTATTATTACAAAAAGAACAATGAATACTGCCGGAATCTTTACAATTCCCGAAGCAAATTTATCCATTTTAGGGATAATCGAACGATGTTTTGTTTTCTCAAGAACTTTATCAAATATAAGCAATAACGAAGGAAGTATCGTTACACATCCGATTACGCCGAATATAACACCCTTTGCCATTACTATACCCAGGTCAACACCGAGTGTAAAACTCATGAAACACATTGCAAGGAATCCTGCCACCGTTGTAATCGAGCTGCCGATTACGGATGTGAACGTTGCTTTTACGGCATGCGCCATGGCACGTTCCTTATCTCCGTCATAACGTTCCTTTTGTTCGTTGTAACTGTGCCAGAGGAATATCGAATAATCCATTGTAACTGCCAACTGTAACACCGCAGCCAGAGCTTTTGTTATATACGATATTTCACCAAGGAATATGTTGCTGCCAAGGTTATAAAGGATTGCCATTCCTATACTTACAAGGAACAGAATCGGTGCAACGAATGAATCAAGAAGAATCATCATTACAACAAGACAGCAGGCAACCGCGATTCCTACATATATTGCCTCTTCTTTCTCACACAAATCCTTCAGATCCGTTACCAGAGCTGACATACCCGTTACGAAGCAATCCTTACCGCATACACTTCTGACATCTTTAATTGCCTGAATCGTGTCATCACTTGATGTCGATGTATCGAAGAACACCGCCATCATTGTAGTATCACCGTTATTAAATGCATTGTAGTATTTCTCCGGAAGCATTTCCATAGGTATGGATATATCTGCCAGTGAGCTGTACCACATAACAGTATCTACATGATTTACATCCTCAAGCTTCTTTGTAAGGTCTGCGATGTCTTTCTCATCCATCCCTTCCACGACAATTAATGAAAATGCTCCCTTGCCAAAATCATCGAGAAGAATATTCTGGCCCTTTACGGTATCCATATCCTCCGGCAGATATGTGAGCATATCATAATTAATACGTGTTTTTACCATCCCTATTACGGACGGTATGAGCAAAAGCACTGCAATGATAATAATCAGAACCCTGTGCTTAACTACCCATTTACCGAATTTAATCATGTTCTCATCTCCTTATTTCATCTAAATCCTTGGTTATTTTATACATAAATGTTCACAAAAAAAACACGCAAAAAAAAAGCAATGTCGGATTTTCCGACACTGCATATTATTTGTTGGAATTATAGACAGATATTTAATTCTGTCGTTTATCATATTCTCCTGCGCGCACAAGCATTTCATGTATATTGCCATCAAAGAGATAAGCGAGTTTATCAATGATCTCACCCGGCTCCGTTATCATACCTTCTTCAAGCCATTTGAATACCAGGCCTATAAGCGTATACTTATATATATCAGTAACAAGCCTTATATCTTCAGGACCGGCATTGGAGCCTTCTGCCTGTGACGACACAACCTCCATAAAAATACTGTCACATACCTCATTCAGATATTTGTTGAGGCGCTCACGGCTGACTGATTTATATACATGATAAATTGCTTTCTTATTATCTATAGCAAAAGACATGGCTTCTTTAATTCCGTCCGCCCATGATTCATACTCAGAATGCTTATTTACTATTTTACCTGTCTCATATTCAAAAATCTTATTGATAAGATCATATATGTCCTCAAAATAATAATAAAATGTTGAACGATTGACACCACATTTATCAATAATATTCTTAACTGTTATCTTATCCAGCGGATGCTCATTAAGCAAACTGACAAACGCATCAACTATTGCTTTCTCCGTAAAAGCTGACACCCCGCACCTCCGTCTTAATCCACATACGTATTACTCTTGTTAATTTCTTCACATGCCTTCATGAAAAGTTCCATTCCTTCATCAGAAAGCGAATATATGCCATATAACGCCGCATTCTTATCATCTGAATCCGAACCGTTATAATATGCATGTGCACTTATAATAACAGCATTATCATCTGTTACGCAACCTTTTTTTCCGTATTTACCGATGATTTGCAGCAAATTATAATACAAGTCAGTATTATAGCTTACATTATCAAACCAATACTGTGAAATAAAAGCTTTGTCAGCCGTCAGCGCACCCACACTCATAGTTGCCGACTCAAATTTTTTGTCATGGACTATATCAAGAAATTCTTCATATGAGACCGTTGATTTAGCATAATTCATAAGTAATTCAAGTGTTTTAGGTGTCTTATATGAAATAGGCAGCCGTTGCTGCTGATATTCCTGTGAGAGTATATCCGGCTGATAGATATAAGCTATATACAATGTCCCTATTGTACTTGAATAATCTGTCATAATCACATCCAAAAGATTATTATTCTGCTCTATCTCTTCTTTGATACAATCATAAATTGCATGAACCTGACTGTTATCAAGGCTTATGAAATCCATGTCGACATATGAATTATTTGTATATTTCCTGAGATAATTTCCGCTTAATGAATCATTGCGCTTTGTTATACTGTAAGCGACCTTTGACAGTGTCTTTGGTTTAAGATTTACATTACGTTTATACCTGTGTCCATCCTGATGTACTGTCACAACGCATCTTGTCAACATATCATAATAATCTTCTGTACCATCATTATATTCATCCGCAATTGCGCTTATGCAGTCGGCATCATATATCTTTCTGTCAAGCTTGTCCCAGTTTATATCGTAATTATCAAGCTGATACGTTGCCACATCTTCAATTTCAATGTATTGTGTACGCTCAGGTACTATCCTGTAACTGTTAATTCCATATACAACTATTTTCATAGCGGCGAAAGTAACCGCTACCAGTATTATAAGGATTGGAAGTTGTTTCAGGCTTCTTCCAACCATACTCCATTTGTGTGATGTAAGCAATTCATACATTATATATACAAGAACAGCCAACACAAACATTACCGCTGCGTAAAACAAATGTGCCATTGAGCCGTAATTGGTAAAATAAGACATAAGAAAGCCAACTCCGACAAGGCTGCAAAGATATGCCGAAACCATTCTCAACACCGACTGTACTCCGTATGTAAGGCTTGGTTTCTGAGCTGTTTCGCTCTTACGGTGCACATAGACGAATGCTCCCAGAATAAAATACACCATTCCCTCAACAACGGTAGGGATGACCACATCAAAACTCCCGATATTCGTCCCGTTACCGGTCATTTTCCGCATTATCTGTGTAAGAACATTGCCGCTATCAAGAAATTTTGACATAATGTCACTAACCGGATAGCATTCTGCCACCGAACCAACTATATCGATAACTGCAATTATCATAAAACGCGGAGCCAGCATTATAACACCGGACACTACAATATTACTGAACAATGTACCCGATAATGAAATACCTGCCGATAACACTCCGATAAAAAAGAATGCCAACGCAAAAGTCTTCACCGCAGTAATCATCAGGCTTCTGCATTCCACCTTGACCCTTGGAAGGCTGCCGCACATGACGCTTATTGTAAATGTCTCAACAAAAATCATTATAATGGTCCACAGCACTACTGCCATTATTATTCCGACAAATGCAGGAAGACGCTTAACAGGTATAGCATGATAGAAATCACAGCTGTTTCTCTTATTAAGGAAATTAAAGGCCACCAGCATCATTATCGGTACTATAATAACTGCAATAGCCGCTGATACGATCATCATGTATTTTACATCAAAAACATATACCGCCTGCGTGGCTGCAACAGAATAATTATTGGTTACACTGCGCACACTTATATTTGCCCCAATCGGAACCATTATGCCAATCAAAGCATATATTATACACCCAAGTATTCCGACTATCTTAAGCTGTCTGAATGATTCCTTAAAAAGGCCCATTGCCGGTCTGAAATTCATTATGCACGGTCCTCCTTCTCAAATATTTCGGGATTAAATACATATCCGAGTGTCTCCATCTCATATGTAAAAACTTCCTCAAGTGTAAGAGGCAGGATATCAAGAATTGCCGGTTTCATAGCCTTTAGATGTTCTGCAACCGCTTCCTTGTCACCTCTCATTATAATATTAGTAGGCGTTTGCG
>FR889209.1 GCA_000431815.1 Butyrivibrio sp. CAG:318
TGTCAACAACTTTTTTCAATTTTTTTAAATTATTTTCATTCGATTCTGTATGTTGTAACGGAGAAAGAGGGATTCGAACCCTCGCGCCGCGTTAGCGACCTACACCCTTAGCAGGGGCGCCTCTTCGGCCTCTTGAGTATTTCTCCGAATTCATATACATTATGAAATTACTCACAGGTTTTATCCGTGACGCAAAAATTATTATACTGAATGGCAAGCCTGTTGTCAACAGTTTTTTTGTACTTTTTGGCTACTTTTTAAATATTTGCTGTAACTCTTTCGTACAGGTCATTTCCTTCAGAATCTATTACCACAATTACAGGGAAATTCTCAACCTCAAGTCTTCTTATGGCTTCTGTTCCAAGGTCATCATAAGCCACAACATCTGACTTCAGTATACGCTGCGACAATAATGCTCCCGCACCACCAACAGCTGCAAAATACACTGCATTGTTGCGTACTATCGCATCCTTGACTTTTGGCTGTCTTTTGCCTTTGCCAATCATTCCGGTAAGACCCATATCAAGAAGACGCGGAGTATATTTATCCATTCTGGTTGCCGTTGTAGGACCGGCAGATCCTATAGGACGTCCCTCTCTTGCCGGTGACGGTCCCATATAATATATAACATTGCCATCTATATCTATAGGAAGTTTATCTCCGTTGTTAAGTGATTCATCCATTCTTTTGTGTGCCGCATCCCTGGCTGTATATATTACTCCTGTAAGATATACATAATCACCGGCTTTAAGCGACTTTGCCGTTTCTTTATCAAAAGGTACTGTAATATGTTTTTCCATTTCGTGCTCCTATATAACTCTGTGAGAATGTCTGTTAACATGACAGCAGATATTAACTGCCACCGGAAGTCCTGCTATATGGGTAGGATAAGTTTCTATATTTACCGCATATGCAGTCGTCTTTCCGCCAAGACCCCCAGGACCTATTCCGAGATCATTTATCTTTTCCAGCATTTCTTTTTCAAGATTTCTTACATATTCGACCGGTGATTTTTCTTCTACGCTCCTTGTAAGAGCCTTTTTTGCAAGCAGTGCACATTTTTCAAATGTTCCTCCTATACCGACACCAACAACCATAGGCGGACACGCATTAGGTCCGGCATCTTTAACTGCTGTAAGAATCGCTTCTTTTACACCTTCTATTCCGTCAGCCGGTTTAAGCATAAAAACACGACTCATATTTTCACTTCCGAATCCTTTTGGCGCAACTGTTATATCTATATTGTCTCCTTCTACGATGTCATAATGTATTATGGCAGGCGTGTTATCGTTGGTGTTTTCCCTGTAAATAGGATCTTTTACAACCGATTTGCGGAGATATCCTTCAACATATCCCTGTCTTACGCCTTCGTTGATTGCGTCGGTTAAAAGTCCGCCTTCTATGTGGACTTCCTGTCCGACTTTTACAAAAATAACCGCCATACCTGTATCCTGACATATTGGTATCATTTCTTTTCCTGCAATTTCAAGATTTTCCTCAAGCTGGGACAATACCATCTTTCCAAGTTCTGTTGTCTCGCTTCCGGCTGCTTTATGAAGTCTCTGCTGCATATCATCCGTAAGAAAGTGATTTGCTTCAATACACATTTCCTTGATATTCCGGGTAATCTCTTTTACATTTATGTTTCTCATGTGTGCTCCTTATAAAAACAGACACTATACCACTATTTTGTACAGTGCCTGTTATGTTATTTACTGATTGTCCGTCTCGCCGTTTTCTTTGGATTCAATATCTTCTTCGATATCTTCTTCTCTGACTTTGGCTACCCTGGCTACCTTAACTCCTTCATCAAGGTTAATCAGTTTAACTCCTGATGTAATTCTTCCAAGAGTTGAAATTCCGCTTACTTCCATACGGATAACTATTCCTTCCGTTGTTATAAGCATAATCTCTCTTGTGTCACTTACTGCTTTGACACCTATTACATTACCGGATTTCTCGTTTACTTTATAACATTTTATACCTTTACCGCCGCGGTTCTGCACCGTAAATTCGTCGATAGGTGTTCTCTTTCCAAGTCCGTATTCGGAAACAATAAGCAATGTATCTCCCTGACTGTCAAGCTGCATACCGACAACTTCATCACCCGGTGTAAGATTCATACCTATTACACCCATTGCGCTTCTTCCTGTAGGGCGGACATCTGTTGACTTAAATCTTATACACTGGCCGTACTTTGTCACAAGGAAAATTTCTTTTTCATTATCGACAGATTTTGCTTCAATTAATTCGTCATTATCCCTGAGTGTAATGGCCTGGATACCTGTCTTGCGGATGTTCTCATACTCTTTGCTGCTTGTTTTCTTGACAATACCGTTTTTGGTTGCCATAAAAAGATATTCATCGTCTTTAATTCCGTCTACCGGAACAATTGCCGATATCTTTTCTCCCGGCATAAGCTGAAGAAGATTTACGATTGCAGTTCCTCTTGCTGTACGGCTTGCTTCCGGAATTTCATATGCTTTGAGTTTGTAAACACGTCCCTTATTGGTAAGCATAAGGATTACATGGTGCGTGGTTGTCATAAGAATGTCTTCGATATAATCATCTTCTATCGTCTGCATTCCTTTTATTCCTTTACCTCCACGGTTCTGGCTCTTGAAATTGTCCGGTGTCATTCTCTTGATATAACCGAGATTGGTCATTGTTATTACAGTACTTTCATCTGCAATTATATCTTCCATTGAAATTTCAGAATCATCTATTCCTATTACGGTTCTTCTGTCATCTCCGTATTTGTCGGCTATTGCTGTCATTTCATTACGGATGACCATAAGAAGTTTCTTCTCATCTGCAAGAATTTCTTTGAGTTCTTCTATTCTTACCATAAGGTCTTTATATTCGGCTTCTATTTTTTCTCTTTCGAGTCCTGTAAGAGCCCTCAGACGCATATCCACTATCGCCTGTGACTGAACATCCGAAAGTCCGAACCTTTCAATAAGTGTTGCTTTTGCAATGGCAACATTTTCTGAATTTCTGATTATTGAAATAACTTCGTCAATATTGTCAAGTGCTATAATTAATCCCTGTAAAATATGAGCACGTTCTTCTGCTTTATTGAGTTCGAATTTAGTTCTTCTTGTTACTACTTCTTTCTGATGAAGAAGATAATAATTAAGCATCTCGTAGAGGTTAAGAACCTTAGGCTGGTCATCTACGAGTGCAAGCATATTCACACCAAATGTATCCTGAAGCTGTGTATGTTTGTAAAGAAGGTTAAGTATAACATTAGGATTGGCGTCTCTTCTTACGTCAATACAAACCCTTATTCCTTCCATGTTAGACTGATCAGTTACATCTACAATTCCGTCGATTTTCTTGTCTTTGACGAGTTCAGCTATTTTCTGGACAAGCAAAGCCTTATTGACCATATATGGAAGTTCTTTAATAATAATTTCTGATTTGCCGTTAGGAAGTGAATTAATTTCTGTTACGGCTCTTACACGAATTTTACCTTTACCTGTTCTGTATGCTTCTTCTATTCCTCTTCTTCCGAGAATAGTCGCACCTGTAGGAAAATCAGGTCCTTTTATTATTTCCATAAGTTCTTCAATGTCGGTATCCCTGTCTTCAAGAACCCTGTTATCAATAATTTTATCTACGGCTGCAACAACTTCTCTTAAATTATGAGGAGGTATGTTGGTTGCCATACCTACAGCTATACCGGATGCTCCGTTAACCATAAGGTTAGGATATTTGGAAGGAAGAACAGTAGGCTCTTTTTCTGTTTCATCGAAGTTAGGTACGAAATCCACTGTATCTTTATTAATATCTGCCAGCATTTCCATTGATATTTTGCTAAGTCTTGCCTCTGTATATCGCATTGCGGCAGCACCATCACCGTCAATGGAACCGAAGTTACCGTGTCCGTCAACCAGAGGATATCTGGTATTAAAATCCTGGGCAAGTTTAACAAGAGCATCGTAGATTGAAGAATCTCCGTGCGGATGATATTTACCCATTGTATCACCGACGATACGTGCACATTTTCTGTGAGGTTTGTCAGGTCCGTTATTAAGTTCTATCATAGAAAAAAGAATTCTACGCTGAACCGGTTTAAGTCCGTCTCTTACATCCGGAAGTGCTCTGGATTTGATAACACTCATGGAATAACTGATGTAAGACTCTTCCATAGTCTTTTTAAGATCTATATCATGAATTTTATCAAAAATATGTTCATCCATTTATTCAATCTCCTTCAAATTAAAAATCAATATTCTTAACGAACTTGGCATTTTCTTCAATGAACTCTCTTCTCGGCTCTACCTTATCGCCCATAAGAGTTGAAAATGTTACATCTATCTCAGATGCAAACTCATCATCATAGATAACTTTCTTAAGAATTCTCTTCTCAGGATCCATTGTTGTCTCCCAGAGCTGGGAGGCATCCATCTCACCAAGACCTTTGTAACGCTGAATTTTGTTATTCTGGTCTCTTCCTACTTCCTTAAGGATGTCGGCAAGTTCTTCGTCGCTGTATGCATACCAGACTTTTTTATTTTTCTCCAGCTTAAAAAGAGGCGGCTGGGCAAGATATACATGTCCGTCTTTAATAAGATCAGGCATAAATCTATAGAAAAATGTAAGAAGAAGTGTACTTATATGAGCTCCGTCAACATCGGCATCCGTCATGATAATTATCTTGTCATAACGAAGTTTACTTATATCAAAATCTTCATGTATTCCTGTTCCGAACGCGGTAATCATTGCCCTGATTTCTGCATTTCCCAGTATTCTGTCAAGTCTTGCCTTTTCTACGTTAAGAATTTTACCTCTCAACGGAAGAATTGCCTGAGTTTCCCTCTTACGGGCTGATTTAGCTGAACCACCGGCGGAATCACCCTCTACAATAAATATTTCACAATGTGATGGGTCCTTATCCGAACAATCTGCAAGTTTTCCCGGAAGCTTAAATCCGTCAAGCGCAGTCTTTCTTCTTGTAAGATCCCTTGCATGTCTGGCAGCTTCCCTTGCTCTTTGGGCAAGAATTGATTTTTCACAAATAACCTTTGCAACTGAAGGATTCTGTTCCAGAAAATAAGTAAGCTGTTCTGTTACGACGCTTTCAACAGCTCCTCTGGCTTCTGTATTACCGAGTTTCTGTTTGGTCTGTCCTTCAAACTGTGGATCCTGAATCTTAATGCTTATGATTGCGGTAAGTCCTTCTCTTATATCTTCTCCCGAAAGATTCTGGTCTTTATCTTTGAGAATTTTGTTGGTTCTCGCATAATCGTTAAATGTCTTGGTAACAGCATTACGGAATCCCGTTACATGTGTTCCTCCTTCAGGAGTTGTTATATTATTAACAAAACCATATACATTATCGGAATATCCGTTATTATGCTGGAAAGCAACCTCTACATAAACATCATCTTTGGTTCCTTCACAATAAATTATATTATCATACAGAGCATCATTTCCCTTATTGAGATATTTGACATATTCCTTTATGCCTCCCTCGTAATGGAATACCTTTTCTTTATGATTATCATCTCTTACATCTTTAAGTGTTATCTTAATATTTTTTGTAAGGAATGCCATTTCTCTGAGACGTTGTTTTAAAATATTATAATCATATACAGTTTCTTCAAATATTTCTTTATCAGGAAGAAATTTTACCTCTGTACCTGTTTTATCTGCAGGACATTCGTCAACTACCTTGAGAGGGAACATTACTTTACCTCTCTCATAGCGCTGCTCATATACCTTCCCATCCTGGAAAACCTTAACTTCCAGCCATTCTGAAAGAGCGTTGACTACGGATGCACCTACACCATGCAGACCACCGGACACTTTGTATCCTCCACCGCCGAACTTACCTCCTGCATGCAGTATCGTAAATACTACTTCAACTCCGGTAAGGCCTGACTTGGTGTTGATTCCTACAGGTATACCTCGTCCGTTGTCAATTACGGTTATTGAATTATCCTCGTTAATCTGAACGAAAATCTCCGTACAATATCCGGCAAGGGCCTCATCAACAGCATTATCAACTATCTCATATACAAGATGATGAAGTCCTTTTGATGATGTACTTCCGATATACATTCCGGGTCTCTTTCTTACAGCTTCCAAACCTTCCAGAATCTGTATCTGATCCGCTGTGTAATCGTTTGATTTGCTCATTTTTATGCCTCCTGAAGTTTATTTTCCTGATAAACATGTCCTTCCGATACTCTGAAAATTCTGTTTAAATCAAATCTGTTATTTATAAATTCATCAAGTCCCGTACATGTTATTATTGTCTGTACATCACTGATGCTGTTCAAAAGATAATTCTGTCTGCTGCTGTCAAGTTCGGATAAAACATCATCAAGCAGGAGAACAGGCTTATCTCCGGTCAATTGCTTTACAATTTCTATTTCAGCTAATTTCAAAGAAAGAGCTGATGTTCTCTTTTGTCCCTGTGAACCGTATTTGTGGACATCCAGTTCATCAATATAAAATATCATATCATCTCTGTGAGGACCTGCACATGTGTACTTCATCCGGATATCTCTTTCCCTGTTCCGGGAAAGAATATCTTCAAATTCGTCTTCTTTCGCATCCGGCACATATTTAACCAGTAGATTTTCCTTACCTCCGCTTAATCTGATATGAATATCTTTAATTATATCATTTAGCTGATCTATGAATTTTTCTCTTCTTGCGATTATTTCCCTGCCGTAACGTATTAACTGCATATCCCACACATCAATGGTATCTTCCAAAGACGGGTTAAAAGAAATATCTCTTAAGAGATTATTTCTCTGTTCAAGAGTCCTGCGGTAATTTATCAGATTACTGGCGTATATTTTGTCTAACTGACATAATTCCATATCGATAAATTTACGGCGTTCGGACGGACCATTCTCGATTATTCTCAAATCCTCCGGTGAAAAAATAACAAGATTAATTATTCCGTATAAATCCATTGATTTACGGATAGGTACACCGTTTATGGCAATTCCCTTGCTTCTGTTACGCTTGATATGCATATCAATCCTGTAATCAATTCCTTTACGACTCATGATCATTTTGATATGTGACTCATTATGATTAAATGCAATCATTTCCTGGTCTTTGCTTCCACGGTGGCTCTTGGTTGTGCCTGATAAATATACTGCTTCCAGAATATTGGTTTTTCCCTGGGCATTATCTCCGTATAATATATTAGTACCACTGTCAAAATCTATTTTCTGAAGTTCATAATTTCTGAAATTCTGTAAGTCTATGGATTTAATAATCATTTAACTTACCTTATCTCTATCTCATTACCGTTATAAGATACTATATCACCACTGTGAAGTTTCTTTCCACGCTGGATTTCTGTAATGTTATTTACTTTTACAAGTCCTTCTGTGATGACTTCCTTGGCTTCGGCTCCCGATTCTACAAGACCGGCTGCCTTTAACGCCTGTCCCAGTTTAATAAATTCATCCCTGAGTTCTATAATTTCCATTAATCCGTGCCTCCTAATTCAGGTTAACAGGAAGGATGAGGTATATATAATTTTCTTTATCATCCTTAATGGTACAAGGTGCCTTTGCATTCATATAATACATTGACAGCACCTCATCATCTATTACTCTTAAAGCATCTATAAGAAATTTAGCATCAAAGCCTATTCTTATATCACTGCCCTCTTTGTTGATGTCTATTTCTTCGTTCATCTTTCCGACAGGAGATACAATGTTAATCTTAAGGGAACCGTCCGTTATATTAAAAATTACAGGATTCTTATTGCCCTCTTTAACAAAAAGTGTAGCTCTGTCTATACAATCAAGAAGTTCTTTTTTGTTAATTTCTATTTTGGTCTGAAAGTCCTTGGAAAGCATCTGGTTAATTTTAAAATACTCTCCATCTATAAGTCTTGAAACTACAACCGTATTTTCAAATTCGAATATTATATGATTTTCCGAGAAAAATACATTGACATCGCTGTCTGCCTCACCGGAAAGAATCTTATTTATTTCGCTAAGAGTTTTACCTGGAACTATAACACTAACAGGTTCATATGAATTATTAAGTGTTACATTTCTGATGGAAACTCTGTATCTGTCAAGTGAAACAACCTTAAGATTATTATTGGTAACCTCAAAGAGTTCACCTTTCATTATCTTATTTGA
Source organism: Butyrivibrio sp. CAG:318 (assembly GCA_000431815.1). Taxonomy (GTDB): domain Bacteria; phylum Bacillota; class Clostridia; order Lachnospirales; family Lachnospiraceae; genus Eshraghiella. The sequence goes on from FR889209.1 coordinate 8,130, forward strand.
TTCGCTGTCTCCAATTGAAAATATAGTCTGTCTGATAGTTTCTTTAAGTGCAAACTGTGAAAGAGTTATATGTTTGTCTCTTTCAATATATGGGAGATAAGAAAAATCTTCTCCGCTTTTACCAGGAATATTAAAAACCGATTTCTCACATGAAATGGTAGCATTATAACTATCATCTGTCTCAATGGTTACTTCACTGTCAGGAAGCTTTCTTACAATGTCAGACAAAAACCTGGCTTCAATAGCGATACGTCCTCTCTCAATTATATCACCTGAAATACTAGTCTCGATACCAAGTTCCATATCATTGGCTGTGAGTTTAATATCGGTTTCACGGGCATCTATAAGAATACACTCGAGAATGCTCATTGTAGATCTTACAGGAACAGCCCTGAGAGCTATGTTAACGCCTTTAAGCAGATCATTTTTAGTACAGATAATTTTCATATTGTTGAAAACTCCTTTCGCGCGAAATTAAAATATATTTATTGTAACCAATCAGCAGTAGCAGTAGTAGGGGGTGTGGATAAGTTGATAAGTATGATAAACCCCGAAAATAAAGCATTTATCAAAATAAAAACCATGTGGAAAAGTTATTAAGTTATTAAGAAAAACTGTTAAGTTATCCACATAATAGTAAAATATAATATCATGATAAAAAGTTAATTATCAGTTATCCGTATGTTATCCACAAAATACTGTTGAAAGAGTTTCTTCCTATTATAATAGGGTCATGTGTTTAAGAAGGATTAATCTTCTTGGTTATTATATCTACGGTGTTTTTGAGTGATTCATTGCTATTCATATCCTTAGCAATTTTATCCACACCGTATTTGATAGTGGAATGATCTCTTTTACCCATATAATTACCGATAGTCTCATAAGGAACATCTGTCATGGAACGGCAGAGATACATTGCAATCTGTCTCGGGTATGCTATTTCATTACTTCTCTTCTGGGAAGATATGTCAGCAGTTGTAATTCCAAAATGCTCAGCAACAATCTGAATGATTAAATCAGGTGTAATTTCTCTATGAGCATTAGGAGATATAATATCCTTAAGAACATTCTCGGCAAATTCCATATTAATTTCACTTCTGGTAAGCTTTGAGTATGCGACAAGCTTATTAAGTGAACCCTCCAGTTCACGGATATTTGATTTAACATTGGTTGCAATATAGTCGAGTATGGAATTGTCGACATTATAACCTTCCAGTTCCTCTTTCTTGCGTAAAATTGCCATTCTCGTCTCATAGTTAGGAGGAGAGATATCTACTATAAGTCCCCATTCAAATCTTGAACGGAGTCTCTCTTCAAGAGTCTCAAAATCCTTGGGAGGGCGGTCGGAAGATATGATAATCTGTTTCTTGGCTTCCCTTAATGTATTAAATGTATGGAAAAATTCGTCCTGCGTACTTTCCTTACCGACAATAAACTGGATATCATCGATTAAGAGAACATCTACATTACGATATTTTTCACGGAAATTCTTATTACTTGTATTCTTCTCTGTCCTGATAGACTCAATAAGTTCATTGGTAAATACTTCAGAAGTGACATATTTAACCTTGAGAGAAGAATTCTGTTGTATGATGAAGTTACCTATCGCCTGCATAAGATGGGTCTTTCCAAGACCTACTCCTCCATATATAAAAAGAGGATTATAAATCTCTCCCGGAGATTCCGATACAGCAAGAGATGCAGCATGGGCAATGTTATTATTCTCACCGACAACAAAAGTATCGAAAGTATATTTAGGATTAATTCCGGTATCCTGATAATCAACAGAAGTATTCAAAGAAGGCTTAGGTGCAGATGCCTGCTTTGGAATATTATCAACGTCATCAGCCGATATGAACTTAATATCAACTTCATGATCCATAACCTCAGATATGGTAACCTTAAGAGGTGTGGTATACCGCTTTTCAATAATTTTAAGGCCTGTCTGTTTCTCAGGAACGATAATGGTTACAATATCATTATCATATGAATAGACCTCTAAAGGGAGAATCCAGGTCTTGAATGAAACGTCGGCGATATCAAAGTCCGCTTTCATAATATTCAATATATCAGTCCATTTGCTTTTAAGTTCTTCTAACATCAATTTCACTCCAAAATACTTCTAAAAATACTAAACGCATTCTCCATACTATTTTATCGCATTTAAACAAAATTTTCAATCTTTTATAAAATATATCCTAAAATTTGTTTTTGACTTAATATGGGGCTGTTGATAAGTTATAAACATTATTAACAGCCTAAGAATAAGGATTAGGGGATAAAATAGAAAGTTTTAAACAAGTTATCAATGCATTATCCACAAGTTATCCACAATTTGTTGATAACATTATGTAAACATGTATTTGGCATAAAATAATTAATTAAGAAAAAAGTCAGGTTTTTCTTGACTTTAAGGCATCTTTCTAATAAAATGAGAATGATGTTCTATAGATACATCAATAAAATACAGGAGGTGAATCAATATGAAGATGACATTTCAGCCTAAGAAGAAATCAAGATCAAGAGTTCATGGTTTCAGAAAGAGAATGAGTACTGCCGGCGGAAGAAAGGTTTTAGCAGCAAGAAGAGCTAAAGGCAGAAAAGTTTTATCAGCATAGGCCGCAGATAATGTGGCCTTTTATTATCCCTGAAGGGATATAGGAAAGGATTATACATGGGCAGATATGAATCTTTGAAAAATAACAGGGATTTTCAGTCGGTTTACAGGGCGGGAAAGTCCTATGCCAACAAGTATCTGGTTATGTACATTTTGGAGAACCGAACGGATATGAACCGCGTGGGAATATCTGTGAGTAAAAAGGTCGGGAACAGTATCGTCCGACACCGGTTGACACGGGTTATCCGTGAATGTGTCCGGTTAAACAGTGAATGTATTAAGTCAGGATATGACATTGTCATTGTAGCCAGGGTTAATCTTAAAGGAAAAGGATATGCTGAGTGTTCAAGTGCTTTTATGCATTTGTGCAGACTTCATCATATTATGGTTAAACCGGAAGGCGAGTGATTATTATGAAGAAAATATTAATTGCAATGGTAAGGTTTTATCAGAAATATATATCACCGTTAAAAAAACACGGAACATGTATCTATACACCCACATGCTCCCAATATGCAATAGAAGCTATTCAGAAGTACGGAGCTCTTAAGGGTGGTATTATGGCCATATGGAGAATTTTAAGATGTAATCCTTTTGCCAAAGGAGGATATGATCCGGTTCCATAGGGCATACAGTTATTAAGGAGACATATATGATTTTTTTAACACAGGAAACAGGATTCCTTAAGCCGATAGCATGGCTCCTTGGCCAGATATTCAATTTCCTTTTCTTATTTGTTGAGAAAATAGGAATTCCTAATATCGGATTATGTGTTATTTTATTTACTATCATTGTCAGACTTATCATGATGCCTCTTACTATTAAGCAGCAGAAGTTCTCAAAGCTGTCTAATATGATGAATCCTGAGATTCAGGCTATTCAGGCAAAATATAAAGATAAGAAAGACAACGAGTCAATGATGAAGATGAACGCTGAGACAAAGGCTGTTTATGAGAAGTACGGTACTTCTCCGACAGGCGGATGTCTCGTAATGCTCATCCAGCTTCCGATTATGTTTGCTCTTTACAGAGTAATCTATAAGATTCCGGGATATGTAAGTTCAATCAAGGCTATCTGCAGTAATATCTATGACAAGATTTCTTCAGTCAATGGATGGCAGGATATTCTTGAAAAAAATGACATTACTGGTCTCGGAGATACCGCAAATTCGTTTATAGATAAGATTTATACTTTTTCCTCATCTACATGGAATAAGATAACCGGAATAAGTGAATTTTCATCGGTATCGGGGGCTGTAGCAGAAGAATCGGACAAGCTTCAGCATATTACCAATTTCTTCGGAATTAACCTTACACAGGCACCGGGATGGAAATGGAGTCTGGCTCTTCTCATTCCTCTCCTCGCCGGTCTTACACAGTGGTTAAGTTCCAAGCTTATGGAGAATAAGAATACGACATCCAATGATTCCCAGCAGCCGGGTATGGCAGGATCAATGAAAGTTATGAATACGGTTATGCCTATTATGTCAGCATTTTTCTGTATTACTTTCCCTGCATGTATCGGTGTTTACTGGATTACAAGCTCGGTTGTACAGATTGTACAACAGATTATTATTAACAATAAGATGAATCATGTTGATGTTGAACAGATGGTTCAGGCAAATATTGATAAGCTTAATGCAAAGCGTGCCAAGAAGGGACTTCCTCCTAAGAAAATAACCAATACGGCAACAGCATATGTTGAACAGGTTAAGAAGCAGGAAGCACGTGTGGAACGCAAGGAACAGCGTGACGAAGAGATTAAGAAAGCAACTGATTATTACAAAAATACTACCGCCAAGCCGGGAAGCCTTGCAGCCAAGGCTAACATGGTTAAGATGTTTAACGAAAAAAACAACAGCGGCAGGGATGATAACAAAAAAGAATAGAGGGATATCTTATGGAGAAAATTGAAGTTACGGGCAAAACCGTTGAAGAAGCATTAACCAATGCTTTACTTAAGCTCGAGACTACAAGTGATAAGGTAGAATATGAGGTACTTGAAAAAGGTTCCTCAGGAATCCTCGGTATCTTCAACAGCAAGCCGGCTAAGATCCTTATATGGAAGAAAGCCACTATGGAAGATAACGTAAGAGATTTCCTTAACGATATTTTCGGTGCCATGAAAATGGAAGTTAAGATTGATATAACTATTGATAATGAAGAAGATACAGTTAATATCAATCTTTCAGGAGAAGATATGGGAGTTCTCATCGGTAAGAGAGGACAGACCCTTGATTCACTTCAGTACCTTGTAAGTCTTGTTGCTAATAAGGAAAGTGAGAAGTATTTCAGGGTTAAACTTGACACTGAGAACTACAGAGAGAGAAGAAAAGAAACTCTTGAATCACTTGCCAAGAATATAGCATACAGAGTTAAGAGAACAAGAAAACCGGTTTCACTTGAGCCGATGAATCCTTATGAGAGAAGAATTATTCATTCAACTCTTCAGAATGATAAATATGTATCAACCAAGAGCGAAGGTGAAGAACCTTTCAGACATGTTGTTGTATTTATGAAAAAGTAATTTTTAGGGATGTGAGATACTTCACATCCCTTTTACTTTGTAGTAAAATAGTTAATAGTATGGGATTTTGTAAGGAGCATTATGATTAAAGAAACTATTGCAGCAATTGCAACCGGAATGTCTAACTCCGGAATAGGAATAATAAGAATGAGCGGACCGGAAGCAATAAGCATTGCTGACGGGATTTTTGTATCTGCAAGGAAGAATTTCAAGCTGTCAGAAGCAGCGACGCATACGGTACATTATGGCAATATAGTATATGAAGATAATATAATAGATGAGGTGCTCATTATTATTATGAAGGCGCCGAACAGTTACACAAGGGAAGATGTTGTGGAAATAGACTGTCATGGCGGCGTATATGTGATGAAAAAGATTCTGGACATTCTTATCAAAAGCGGGGCGAGGACTGCAGAACCCGGAGAATTTACCAAAAGGGCTTTTTTAAACGGAAGAATAGATCTGACACAGGCGGAAGCTGTTATTGACATAATCAATTCCAAAAATAAATATGCACTCAGTAATTCCGTAAAGCTCTTAAACGGTAAATTATCGGAGCAGATAACGGAAATCAGGAAGGACCTTATTAACAATATAGCTTATATAGAAGCGGCTCTTGATGATCCTGAGCATATTTCTTTGGATAATTATGGGGATAAATTGTTGATAACTGTGGATAACTATATTGATAAAGTGGATAACCTTATAAAAACTGTTGATAACGGCAAGATTTTTACACAGGGAGTCAAGACAGTTATAATTGGAAAGCCAAATGCCGGAAAATCGAGCATTTTAAATATACTTGCCGGATATGACCGCGCAATAGTTACGGATATAGCCGGTACGACAAGAGATACAATAGAGGAACAGATTAATCTTGCGGGAATTACACTTAATCTTGTAGATACCGCCGGAATCAGAAATACAAAAGATATTGTTGAGGAGATTGGCGTAAATAAGGCCAAAGAACTTGTTGAAGAAGCCGACCTTATTCTTTATGTTGTGGATTCATCTACTGAACTTGATGAGAATGATTATAATATTCTTAATATAATTAAAAACCGTAAAACAGTGATACTTCTTAATAAATCAGATCTTGATACGGTAACTGATGCAGACAGTATATCTAAAATTACAGATAGTAAGATCATCTCAGTCTCGGCAAAGGATAATACCGGACTGGACGAGCTGTCGGAAACCATTGTCAAACTTTTTGCGTCAGGCGAGATAGATTATAATGATGAAGTGTATGTATCCGGTGAACGCAATAAAGAAGCACTCGAGGAGACACTGGAGAGTCTTAAGCTTGTAAAAAAGAGTATTAACGAAGGCCTTCCGGAGGATTTTTACACAATTGATTTAATGAATGCTTATGAACAGTTAGGTAAAATAACAGGTGAATCGGTTGAAGATGATCTTGTAAATGAAATTTTCAGTAAATTCTGCATGGGCAAATAACAGGAGAAACAGATGAACGTAGTTGAAAATTATGATGTAGCCGTTGTAGGAGCCGGCCATGCCGGATGCGAAGCGGCATTGGCATGTGCAAGACTTGGTCTTGAAACAATAATGTTTACGGTAAGTGTTGAAAGCATTGCATTGATGCCTTGTAATCCTAATATAGGAGGAAGTTCCAAGGGACATCTTGTGAGAGAACTGGATGCTCTGGGCGGAGAAATGGGCAAGAATATAGATGCTACTTTTATACAGTCTAAGATGCTTAACAAATCCAAGGGACCTGCGGTTCATTCCTTAAGGGCACAGGCAGATAAGCAGGAATATTCCAAGCGTATGAGAAACGTGCTGGAAAATACCGATCACCTTACGATAAGACAGGCCGAAGTATCAGAACTTATAGCAGAAGACGGAGTTATTAAAGGACTGAAAACTTTTTCTGGTGCTGTTTATAATACTAAGGCAGTTGTCCTTTGTACAGGTACATATCTTAAGGCAAGATGTATATTTGGTGATATAAGTTATTATACGGGGCCTAACGGACTTCTGGCTGCTAACTATCTTTCTGATTCAATGAGAAAGCTGGGCATAGAAATTGTCAGGTTTAAGACCGGGACACCTGCCCGTGTGGATGGAAGAACTATTGATTTTGATAAGATGGAAGAGCAGCGCGGGGATACCCCTATTGTACCTTTTTCTTTTGCAACGGATCCTGATGATATCCAGAAAGAACAGGTTTCATGCTGGCTTACATATACTAATGAACAGACACATGATATAATCCGCAAAAATATTGACCGTTCCCCACTCTATTCAGGTGTAATTCACGGAACAGGTCCGAGATACTGTCCGTCAATTGAAGATAAGGTAATGAGATTTGCGGACAAAGACAGACACCAGGTGTTCATTGAGCCGGAAGGCAATTATACACACGAATGGTATCTCGGAGGAATGTCAAGCTCACTTCCTGAAGATGTACAATATGATATGTATCATACAGTGCCGGGACTTGAACATGCAAAAATCGTAAGAAACGCATATGCTATTGAATATGACTGCATTAATCCTATACAGCTCAAGCCATCACTGGAATTTAAGAAAATTAAAGGCCTTTTTTCGGGCGGACAGCTTAACGGAAGCTCAGGATATGAGGAAGCCGCTGTTCAGGGACTTATTGCCGGAATAAATGCAGCAATGCAGGTACTTGACAGGGAACCGTTGATACTTGACCGATCGGAAGCATATATCGGAGTGCTCATAGATGATTTGGTTACCAAAGAAAATCACGAACCTTACCGTATGATGACAAGCCGTGCAGAATACAGATTGTTACTCAGACAGGATAATGCCGACATGCGACTTACGGAATATGGATACAAAGTAGGACTCATATCGGAAGAGAGATATAAACACCTTCTTGAAAAGAAGAACATGATTGAAAAAGAAATCAGCAGACTGAAATCTATAGTTATAGGTGGAAGCGATGCGGTTAATGATAAACTTGCGCAGATGAACAGTACACCGCTTAATAACGGAACAAGTCTGGCTGATCTTATCAGAAGACCGGAACTTAATTATGATATGATAGCTGATTTTGATCCTGACAGGCAGCCGCTTCCAAGAGAAGTTATTGAACAGGTTAATATTAATATTAAATACGAAGGATACATATCAAGAGAATTAAAACAGGTTGAACATTTTAAGAAACTTGAGAATAAACTCATACCTGCAAATATCAATTACGACGATATAAGTGGACTCAGAATTGAAGCAAGACAGAAACTTAAAGACTATTCACCACGATCAATCGGACAGGCATCTAGAATATCAGGAGTCTCACCGGCAGATATTACTGTTTTGCTTGTATACATGGAACAGAATAGGAGGCAATAATGTCTGAGATAAAAGAAGTATTTGATAAAATGCATATTGAACTGCCTGATGGTGCATTAGAACTCCTAAACCGCTATTATGAAATGTTGATAGATACAAATAAAGTCATGAATCTTACAGCTATTACCGAATATAGCGAAGTTGTAATAAAACATTTTGCAGACAGTGCAGCAATCGGATGTATTACTGACATGAACGGGAATATTGATCTCATTGATGTAGGAACCGGAGCAGGTTTTCCGGGAATAGTACTTAAGATAGTATATCCTCAGTTATCTGTTGTATTACTGGATTCACTTAATAAGAGAGTAAATTTTCTTAAAAATGTTATAACAGAGCTTGGACTTACAGGTATAAGTGCAATTCATGGAAGAGCAGAGGATATTGCAAGAAATAAGGATTATCGTGAAAAATTTGATTTGTGTGTATCACGCGCAGTTGCCAATATGTCATCCCTTTCGGAATATTGCCTTCCGTTTGTAAAAGTAGGAGGAAGATTTATACCTTACAAAGCAGATGGATGCGATGAAGAAGTGAAAACAGCCTCTAAGGCTGTCAATATTCTTGGAGGTAAAATCCGGAAAATAGAATCTTATGTAATTCCGGATACAGATATTTGCCGTAAATTTGTTGTAATTGATAAGCTTAGAAATACTTCGGCTAAATATCCTCGTAAAGCCGGACTTCCAACGAAAGAACCACTTGTATAAAGGAGATTATATGGATAACGTATTGGAATTTCTCATAGAGATCAATAATGAATATAAAACCCGGTATCTTTCATATGAACAGGATATATCCAGAATTAAGGAACATATAACCGAGACAGAAAATAAAATTTCAGAAATCAAGGACTCTATTGACGAATCATATGTGGTGATGTCATCAAGCCAGACAGCTAATGAGGTTGAAAATACAGAATTGCAAAGTCTGACAAATTTGCTTGAAGAATATAAAGACAATTTCCACAAGCTTAGCGATAATCTTGAAAACTGTGCGCACAAGGTTGATAAAACAGAACAGATAATTAAAGAATATAATGAAAACAAAGATTCTGCATTATCTGACAGACACTTAAAAGATAAACTGGAACTGGTATTGAAATTAATGAAGCCGGATCCGGAGAGAGCAAAACATGAATTGACTACGATAATTAAGAATATTTGCAAATAATGTTTCACGTGAAACATTTTGGCTGAATAATGCAGGATTGTTTCACGTGAAACAAAATAAGAGTAGTATTTAGCGGAAAATGGTGTTATAATGATAACACAATAAAGCATCGGATACACATTGGAGGATAGAATGGGCAGAATTATAGCGATTGCAAATCAAAAGGGTGGAGTTGGAAAAACAACAACCACAATTAATCTTGCAGCATGCCTTGCCGAGAAAGACCAGCATGTTCTTGTAATAGATATAGACCCACAGGGAAATACAACAAGTGGTTTTGGCATAGAAAAAGAAGAACTTGAGAATACAATATATGAATTGATTCTCGGAGAATGTTCATTGGAACAGTGTCTTATAAAAAATGCAGTTAATAATCTTGATGTGTTACCGTCCAATGTTAATCTTGCAGGTGCAGAGATAGATCTTATAGGCGTAGAAGACAGAGAATATATCCTGAAAAATAAGATTTCACCTATAGTAAATGATTATGATTATATCATTATTGATTGTCCGCCTTCATTGACGATGCTTACTGTTAATGCAATGACAACGGCGAATACTGTGTTAGTACCTATACAGTGTGAATATTATGCACTGGAAGGATTATCCCAATTATTACATACGATTAATCTTGTAAAGAACAGGCTTAATCCTGAACTTGAGATGGAAGGCGTTGTATTTACTATGTTTAACAGCAGAACGAACCTTTCATTACAGGTAGTAGAGAATGTCAAAGATAATCTTAATCAGACTATATATAAGACAATTATTCCGAGAAATGTAAGACTGGCAGAAGCTCCGAGCCATGGGGTTCCAATCAATATATATGATCCAAAGTCAGCAGGAGCGGAAAGCTATAGATTATTAGCCGATGAAGTAATGCATAGAGGAGAAGAAGAATGGCAGTAAAGAAAGGTCTTGGTAAGGGCCTCGGAAACCTTATACCAGAGAGTGATAAAGAGGCACAGAAGACAAAAGTAGTTGAAAAAGTAATAGAGAAGAAAGTAATTGTAAAGGAACCTGCGGAGACAATAGTCAAGATTAATGAGGTTGAACCTAATAAAAATCAGCCAAGACGCACGTTTGATGAAGATGCTCTCTTAGAACTTGCGGAGTCAATTAAACAGCACGGTGTAATACAGCCTCTTATAGTTAAGAAGAGAGACAAATATTATGAAATAATTGCCGGTGAGAGAAGATGGAGAGCTGCCAAGATGGCTGGCTTGAAAGAAATCCCTATTGTAATCAAGGATCTTAGCGACCAGGAAATAATGGAAGTGGCACTTATTGAGAATATACAGCGTGAAGATCTTAATCCGATAGAAGAAGCACAGGCATATCAGAGATTAATTAAAGAATATAACTATAAACAGGATGAACTTGCTGAGAGAGTTTCCAAGAGCCGTGTTGCGGTTACCAATTCAATGCGTTTATTGAAACTGGATGAGCGTGTCCAGAAAATGATTATTGATGATATGATTTCTGCGGGACATGCCAGAGCATTACTTGCAATAACGGATAGTGAGAAACAGTACACAATTGCAATGAAAGTGTTTGATGAGAAACTCAGTGTCCGCGAGACAGAAAAGCTTATTAAAAACCTTGATAAGCAGGTAAAGCCAAAGGTTAATACGACCCCTGAAAATGATTTTATATACAGGGATATCGAAAATAAACTTAAAGAGTCTATGGGAACTAAAGTTATCATTCATAACAAAGATAATAATAAAGGTAAAATAGAAATAGAATATTATTCCCAGGATGATTTTGAGAGAATTGTGGATATATTAAAGAAGTAGGTATACTACAGGAGGATAAAAGAAAATGCAAAATACACAGACCGGCGCAATGAACATGCTTGATTTCTTTGGCTTGTTCAATGTGGCAACATTGTATATAATACTGGGTCTTACAGTATTGGTAATTGCACTTGTTGTACTGTATATTGTCAATATAGTAAAGATAAAGAAACTCAATGGTAGAATTTCAGAACTTACTAAAGGTAAAGATGGTAAATCACTTGAGGAAATAATGACAACAAGATTTGGCGAGATAGATAAGCTTAAGGCATCGAATGCTAAGCATACCAAGCAGATAAATGCAATTAATGAAGAATTGCTTTCTGTATATAAGAAAGTTGGAATTGTTAAATATGATGCATTTAACGAGATGGGCGGTAAGCTAAGTTTTGCACTTGCCATGCTTGATAAGTCCAATAACGGTTATGTGATTAATGCAATGCACAGCCGTGAAGGATGCTACACCTATATTAAGGAAATTGTCAAAGGAGAATCATATATTGCACTTGGAGACGAGGAGAAAAAAGCACTTGAGAGAGCTATTAATTGTGACAGCCTTGTTACAGACTGATAATCTTCAAGCTGCAGGGAGGTTTATGTGCCAGTGAAAAAAATAAATGTAAGTGAACTAAGTACTAATCAGGTACTGGCAAGAGCGGTGGTCAATTCCAACGGAAATATACTGATGTATGAAGGAGCGAGGATACGAAAAGAGAATATCCAGAAACTTATTAAAAATAATATCAGTGAAGTTTTCATTGAAGACAACATGCTAAAAGACGCTAAAGTGTATCAGATAGAAGAAATAGAAAAACAAAGCGTCGAGATAATTAAGAATATAATAGAAACAAGGATTAATTTCGACCTGGAGATTAAGGAAGATATTGGGTTAATAACAGAAGCAGCGTTGAATATAATTCAAGGAATAATTTCCAATGTGGATATATCCAACTGTATGCTTGAGGTTCGCAGGGAATCAGATGATTTATATACGCATATGCTTAGCGTTGCGGCATTGTCAACTATAATCGGAATTAAAGCCGGTTTTTCAGAAGAGCAGCTTAATGATGTGGCTATGGGAGCATTGCTGCATGATATTGGTTTGTGCGATGTGACAGTTAATTTCTTTGATGTGGAGATGGACAGAATGCCTGCAGCGGAGAAACTCAATTACAGAAGGCATGTAATATCAGGATACGAGAGAGTTCAGAGTATTAAATGGCTTAATGATACAGTAAAGACTATTGTACTCTCGCATCATGAGAGGGTTGACGGAAGCGGATATCCTTTTCATAAGGTTGCTGACAGAATTCCGCCGGAAGTAAGACTGGTATCGATTTGTGACCATTTTGATGAAATGGTAAACGGAATCGGCTACAAGAAACGTAAGATACATGAAGTTGTAGAATATTTCAGAACCGATGAGGCGTATCTTTTTGATTATGATATGACGTCGCAGGTTATGACAACCGTAGCCTGGTTCCCGAACGGAACACAGGTTGTTACCAATGACAGGGAAGTGGGCGTGGTAATCAGCCAGAACAGAGGACTTCCGGACAGACCGGTCATTAAAATAATAAAAACTGCTGACGGCATTGACTGCAGCAGCAAGAATATAATTAAAGATTTAACAGAATGCCTTACTATTTTTATAGTTGGGACAGTTGAATAACAGGAGGAAATATCAATGTTAGATATGAAATTTGTCAGAGAAAATCCTGACGCGGTTAAGGAAAACATCAAGAAAAAATTTCAGGACGAGAAACTTCCGCTTGTAGACGAGGTAATTGCACTCGATGAAGAGGCAAGAACGACCAAGCAGGAGGCAGACACTCTCAGAGCAGACAGAAATAAGCTTTCAAAGCAGATAGGTATGCTTATGGGACAGGGTAAAAAGGATGAAGCTGAGGAAGTTAAGAAGCAGGTAACAGTTAATTCAGAGAGACTTGCATCACTTGAAACCAAGGAGACAGAGCTTGAAGAGCGGATCCGCAAAATTATGATGACGATACCTAACATAATTGACCCAAGTGTGCCAATCGGTAAAGACGACAGCCAGAATGTTGAAATAACAAGATACGGTGAACCGGTTGTTCCTGATTTTGAAATTCCGTACCACACAGAAATTATGGAGTCATTTAACGGTATTGATCTTGACAGTGCAGGAAAAGTGGCCGGTAACGGATTTTATTACCTCATGGGAGATATAGCAAGACTTCATTCGGCAGTTCTTGCATATGCAAGAGATTTTATGATAAACAGAGGTTTCACATATTGCATTCCTCCGTTCATGATCAGAAGTGATGTAGTGACAGGTGTTATGAGCTTTGCAGAAATGGATGCCATGATGTATAAGATTGAAGGTGAAGATCTTTATCTTATCGGAACCAGCGAACATTCAATGATCGGTAAATTCATAGATACGATGCTTGATGAGGACAAGCTTCCATATACACTTACAAGCTATTCACCGTGTTTCCGTAAAGAAAAAGGTGCTCACGGCATTGAGGAAAGAGGCGTATACAGAATCCATCAGTTCGAGAAGCAGGAAATGATAGTTGTATGTAAGCCGGAAGACAGCAAGGCATGGTTTGACAAACTCTGGCAGAACACCGTTGATTTATTCCGTTCAATGGATATTCCGGTCCGTACGCTTGAATGCTGCTCCGGAGACCTCGCAGACCTTAAGGTTAAGTCAATCGACGTAGAGGCATGGTCACCGAGACAGAAGAAGTATTTTGAAGTAGGAAGCTGCTCAAATCTCGGAGATGCTCAGGCAAGACGCCTTAAGATAAGAGTCAAGGGCGCAGACGGCTCCAAGTATTTTGCACATACACTCAACAATACGGTTGTTGCACCGCCTAGAATGCTCATCGCTTTCCTTGAGAACAACCTCAACGCAGACGGCAGTGTAAGCATTCCTGAAGTTCTTCAGCCATATATGGGCGGAATGACCAAAATAGAGAAAAAGTAGAATTGACTTATATAGTCTGACATGATAGAATATTTAAGGTGTGGATGGGAATTCACACCTTATTCATCATAAGTTCTCATAGTTAAATGGATATAACAAGCGCCTCCTAAGCGCTAGTTGAGGGTTCGATTCCCCCTGGGAACGTTCGATTAAAGCAGTAATGACTGAAAAAGTCATTGCTGCTTTTTGGCTTTGGACGGAAAATCTCCCTGAATAATTATCAAAGGGCTGCTTATGTAACAGGAAATATTTGTAATAATTTGTCGAGAAGTGCCATGTATATAATGTAGTGAGGTTTTAACATGACCAAAGACGAAGAAATCAGAATGATAAATGAAAAATTGAAAGACTTCTGGGATTATTGTGAAGAGAGACAGAGGGAAGAACGTATAATAGCAGAGATGAAAATTAAGGGTTGAGAAGTCAGTGCCTTTGGAAAAATTATG
>FR889210.1 GCA_000431815.1 Butyrivibrio sp. CAG:318
AAATACATCATTATCAATAACTAAAAATAATGGTGATACTTTTGAAACTAATCAGTTTAAAGAATTAGATAATATTAAAGAAATAAAAGAAATTATCACTATGTATGATGGCCTTGCCAGAACTACAAACATCAAGGTTGTAGATGGAACACAATTAATAGAACGAGATGATTTATCAGATGAGTTCAAAAATATGCTTTCAGTAGAAGCTACTAATAATAGTGAAAAGGACAATTTATTTAGTAGTGGCATTTTCACTATTATAAAAGGCAGACATATTAAGAATAATGATAGAGGAAAAATTCTTATTCATAAGGAACTTGCAGAAAAAAATAATCTAAATATTAATGATAAAATTAAACTTGAATTGATTGATTATAATAACAATGAAAAGAAAATGGAATATGAGTTTGAGATAATTGGAATCTTTTCAGGTAAAAAACAAGAAAAATATACTGGCTTATCATCAGACTTTAGTGAAAATATGGTATTTATTGATTATGAATCAAGTCAAAAAGCATTAAATAAACCTGAAAATAACAAAATTGTTAATAAACTTGAAATATACTCAGATAGTTCAGAAAATACAAAGGTAGCACTAAATAAAATTAAAGAAATCAAAATTGATTGGTCACAATTAAAGGTTTCAAGTGATAACCATATATTCGAAGAAACACTAGAGTCTATAGATGGAATAGAACATATTATTAATATCATGACATATTCAATTATGATAGGTGGAATTACAGTTTTATCGTTAATATTAATATTGTGGTTAAGAGAAAGAATACGTGAAATAGGAATATTATTATCAATTGGTGTAAGTAAAATAAAAATTGTAACTCAATTTATACTTGAATTGTTATTTATATCACTACCCTCTTTAGTATTATCATTGTTTACAGGAAATGTAATATTAAATATTATAGCCGATGGATTTATGAATTCTGATGATTCAACAATAACGGTTGATAGCTTACTTAAAAACAATAATTTAATTTCAAATTTTATAACATTTTTAGAAAGTTACGGAATATTAATTGGAATTATTGTTCTATCAGTTATTATTGCAAGTTTAATGATATTAATAAAAAAACCAAAAGAAATATTATCAAAAATAAGTTAGGAGAATAAAAATGGATATATTAGAAATAAAAAATGTAACATATAATTATTCAAATTCAGGTGAGTTAGTATTATCTAAAGTAAATCAAAAATTTGAAATTGGAAAATTCTATGCAATAATAGGAAAATCAGGAGCAGGAAAGTCAACATTACTTTCACTATTAGCAGGTTTAGATAAACCACAAAAAGGTCAAATCTTATTTAATGGAAATGATATAGAGAAAGACGGCTATAGTAATCATAGGAAAAATAACATATCATTAGTTTTTCAAAACTATAATTTAATTGATTATTTAACACCAATAGAAAATGTCAGATTAGTAAATAAAAATGCATCTGAAACAATCTTATTTGAATTAGGGCTTGATAAAAGTCAAATAAATAGAAATGTAATGAAGTTATCAGGAGGACAACAACAAAGAGTGGCTATTGCAAGAGCATTAGTTTCGGAAGCCCCAGTTATTTTAGCAGATGAACCCACTGGAAACTTAGATGTTGATACTGCAAGTGAAATAATTGAAATACTTAAAAAGTTAGCAAAAGAAAGAAATAAGTGTGTAATCGTGGTAACACATAGTAAAGAAGTTGCAAATTCTGCAGACATTGTTTTGGAATTAAGAGATAGAAAACTTAAAAGCATAAACAAAATTACTCAGGAGGCCAAATAATGATTAAAAATGCATTTCATTATGTAACTAGAAAAAGTCTAAAATCAATAATTATATTGTTAGTTATAACAGCTATGTCAACACTTTGTCTTATTAGTTTATCAATTAAAGATGCTACGAACAGAGCATCAAAAGAAACTTATGGAAATATAACAAATAGTTTCTCTATGGAAATAAACCGAAGAGTTAATTTTGGAACACCAAGAGGTGGTGGCAATATAAAAGGACAAGATATTGAAAAAATAGCTGCATCAAAAGATATTGATTCATATGTAAAAAGAATTAATAGTGTTGCTGATTTAGTTGATAATGATATAATAGAAACTCAAAAAACACTTTCAGGTCAATCACCAGAAAGAGCAAAAAACTTTAAAAGAGCTGTTATGTTAACAGGAGTTAATGATTCATCAAAAGAAAATAAGTTTATCTCAGGAGCTTATAAATTATATAGTGGTGAACATTTAAACGAAAATGATAAAAACAAGATTTTAATGCATAAAGACTTAGCAGAAAAAAACAATTTAAAAATTGGAGATAAAATAAAAATAAAATCTAATTTATTTGATGCTGATAATGAAAAAGGAGCAAATGAAGAAGTAGAAGTCGAGATAAAAGGTCTTTTCGATGGTCATAATGAAGGTGGTGTTACTGTAGCCCAAGAACTTTACGAAAATACTTTGATAACTGATTTAGATACGGCTGCAAAAGTATATGGAAATACAGAGGATACTGCAGTATATCAAGATGCAACATTTTTTGTAAAAGGTGATAAAAATTTAGATAAGGTTATTAAAAATATTGAAAAACTTGATATAGATTGGCAACAATATAATTTGATTAAAAGTTCAAATAATTACCCGGCACTACAACAATCAATATCAGGTATATATAAAATAGCGAACAAATTATTTGCAGGTTCATTATTATTTGCAGGTGTTACAGTTTCATTACTATTATTTTTATGGATGAATGCCAGAAAAAAGGAAATTGCAATTTTGCTTTCACTAGGAATTTCAAAAGCTAAAATATTCGGACAATTTGTTATTGAACTTGTATTTGTATCAATTCCGGCATTTATAGGATCATACTTTCTGGCAGTTTATACAGCAAGTATGATAGGAAATAACATATTAAGTAAAGTTACTGGTACTATAGCAAAACAAATTGCTAAACAAGGAGAATCCAGCCAACTTGGAGGTGGAGCTGAAGTAGATGGTTTTAATAAAACACTAACAAGTTTAGAAATTAATATATCTCCAAAATTAATGATATATGTGATTTTATTTATGTCAATAGTTCTTATGATATCTTTACTAATATCTTCATCAAGAAATTTAAGGAAAAGTCCAAAAGAATTATTGATTGATACAAAATAGTAAAAACTTTGTAGAAAAAAGGTTGTTCTCACAACCTTTTTTTTCTGATATATTCCGGCAGTTCTGTCAACAAGTATTCGAAGAGTTTGATATGTGTATTTAAAATCCTTAGTAGTAAGCCAACCTCGTTTTACTACTAACTTTACTACTAACAGCCCGCAATAACTTGCTCCATCTTGCCATATTTTGCCAAGATACACCGTATTCTTTACACAGTGCTGCTTGGGTTTTGCCTCCGGATTGATAAAGGTTGACAAGAGTTCGCTTGAAGTCTTCGTCATACCGTGTTCCTGTTTTACCTGTGGACATGAGTAAATACCTCCTTTTTTGTGTCTACTTAATTGTAATGTATAGTTACTTTGTGTGTCCACTTTTTTAATATAGATCCAAAAGAAAGAGGTCAGTATTGTGGAAGAAATATTTTAAATACAATATTGTCCGGTTTGTTATTGAGTATAAGCTGAAAATGTTATATAGTAATTATTACAAATTATGAAACAAATCGGAGGTACATATGATACGTATTTTTTCAACGCATAATATAAGAGAATGTAAAGAACTTACCGGACGGATATGGAATCTAAGGCTGCTTAACGGTACCGATGATGGGAAGAACTATTCTGTATTCACGCCATGCTGCTGGGAGTCAATTCCGGATCTGGCTGCATACCGTGGAAAAGGAGAGTTTTCAACATCTTTTTATGCCGGAGGAAATATAAGGCTGGAATTCAAGGGAGTCAGTCACACAGCAACAGTGTATGTTGATGACTGTGAGGTTGTAACACATTACAATGCATATACCGGATTTGATGTGATATTGAAAGGCCTGGACGAAGGGATACATACTCTTACAGTTGTGGCGGATAACAGTTTTTCAGAACAGAGTGCATTACATATTCCGAATGATTATAAGTCATATGGCGGTGTGACAAGACCTGTGGTTCTTGAGAAACTTAATGATTTATATATAAGGCAGATGCATGTGAGGACAGAGAATGACGGAACCGGCAGATGGATGGCACATGTTGAGATTAAGGTACAGAATCTGTCGGACAGAAAGCAGGCTGCAGAACTTTTTATAAGTATAGATAAGGATAAAGAAAAGATTGTCGGATGTGAAAATAAAATAAGCATTGAGGCAGGACAGGAAATCACGATTGTGCGCGATTTGAGTTGCCATGGAGTTTCGGAGTGGACACAATCAAGTCCGGAATTATATATGATTAATGCAGAACTATATGTTAATGGCAAAGCTGAAGACGACCTGACGGATCGATTTGGATTTCGTGAAATAGTTGTTGAAGGCAGTAAAATTCTGCTAAACGGTAAGCCGGTACGAATTAAGGGCGTCTGCCGCCACGAGGACCATCCACAATATGGTTGTGCACTTCCATGCGAGGCCATGGCTTATGATTTGACCCTGATTAAAGATCTTGGTGCCAATTCCGTGAGAACAACGCATTATCCGAATGATGAGCGTTTCCTTGACATGTGTGATGAAATGGGAATACTTGTATGGGAAGAGAATCATGCCAGGGGTCTTAATGAAGAGTCGATGATGAATCCTTTTTTTGAACCTCAGGCAGAGCAAGTAATAACCGAGATGATAGAAAGCCATTACAATCATCCGTGTATCTATATATGGGGTATTCTTAATGAGTGTGCCAGCGAGACTGAGTATGGTCGTAAATGTTATGCAGCTCAGTTTGAACTGATAAGAAAAATGGACACGACAAGACCATGTTCTTTTGCAAGCTGCAGAATCAAGAATGATATATGCCTTGATCTACCGGATGTTGTATCGTTTAACATATATCCGCAGTGGTATCTGGACATACCGGTAAAAGAATATCTTGATGATTTATACGAATGGATACAGGACGATACACCGGGAACCGGAAAGCCGTTTCTAATAACTGAGACCGGTGCGGGGGGACTGTATGGATACCGTAATCCGGAACACTCCAAATGGACAGAAGAATATCAGGCATATGCCCTGGAGAAACAGCTCACTTCCATATTGGCAAATAGCGGGTGTATGGGAGTATATATATGGCAGTTTTGTGACAACAGAGTTTCTGAAGAATGTTTTGCCGGCAGACCAAGAACAATGAATAATAAGGGGATTGTGGATGAATTCAGAAGGCACAAACTAAGCTATGACGTTGTAAAGAGGATATACCAATCTGACATATAATATATCAAACATAGCATGCGCTAACATCAACAGAACCCAACTCGCCGCTCAACGATGTGGACCGCGTTGGGTCTTTTGATTTTTATTAAATGGTAAACCACTCCATTATTCATCGTCACTATCTTCAAAAGTAAAGATGTCTTCCACTGTAGTATCAAAGATTTTGGCTATATCCATAGCAAGTTTTAATGAAGGATTATACTTGCCGTTTTCGAGATTGCCTATAGTTTCGCGCCGGACATCCACAAGCTTTGCAAGCTCGGCCTGCTGCATATTGTGTTCTTTGCGGAGTTCGTGAATTCGGGTCTTTAATATTGGCATTAGCAGCCCTCCTTTTCATACTTCAGGAAAAGTAATCCCGAAATTATAAGGGAGGCAGCAATCAAAAATCCATATGTTTGGTAAAAAGGAATTGAAACGAAGCTGGAAACAATTCCTGCTACCATAATAGAACAAATCAATATATCGAGACACAAACTTTTTGCTAAATTGATGTGCTGGATACTCATTTCATCATCGGATTCATGCTTGCCTAATACTACATAGAATGAGCAGACTGTGCTTATCAATAAAAGTACAGTACCTAAAATTTCGATTGGCTTAGATGGAATTAAGTTAAAAAATGAGTAAAGGAGCCACAAACAACCATTGATGATATAACGGAGCGTGTATTTTTGAGTTACTGACAGAGTATGTTTTTCTTTGTTCATAATAATGACCTCTAATGTGATATATTTCTAACATATGATGCAAATATATCACATCATTATCGAGTTGTAAAGAGAAACGTGAGAAAAATAAGATGGAATCAACACTTGAATAAAAAAT
>FR889211.1 GCA_000431815.1 Butyrivibrio sp. CAG:318
GCCAGCAGCCGGAAAAAGGTGGATTTCCCGGCTCCCTGACCGCCCACCAGACAGAGCATGACTTCAAATTTACAGCCGGGGCAAAATGCCCGGTGGATGGCTCCCAGCAGGAACAGCCGCAGGGCTTCATAGGTGTACTGGTCGGTGTCGGCTCCCAGAAAGTGGCGCAGGCAATAGCGGATACGCTCCTGCCCATCCCATGAAAGGCCGTTCAGGTAGTCCCGGACGGGGTGGTAGCCGTTTTCATTGGCAACAATCCCGATGGCGGCGGTAATCTTTTTCTCACTGGTAAGCCCATAGGTTTCTTCCAGATACAGGAGCAGATAGTTCATATCCGTGTCCGTGATGGCGGTGCCGATGCGGTGGTAGCCGATGGGCTTTACAATGTCCACTCGCTCGGTCAGCAGATTTTTTGCGATTGCCCCGGAAAGCAGCGGGTCATTCTGAAAGACGGTCAGGCAGTTGCGGATACTGTTGCGGACGCTGCCTTTCTCGGTGCTTTCCAGCATGGCCTTTACTTCCTCAATGCTCCGGGGCGGGGCTGCTTCTTGTATGGTCTGTTCTGCGGCCTGCCGTATCTTGGGCGGCAAGCTCTGCCATTCGTCTTTCAAGATTGCTCACTTCCTTTCCATAGTCAACGATAAGGACTGCCCGTTCCTCCATATCCGGGGAGAGCAGCACATCCAGCAGATATTCCACATGGGATTGCTTCTGCAAGGCTTCCACAAAAAGCGGGTGCCATGCTTCTTCCGGCATCTTAGGGGCATAGTCCCGTTTCCAGCGGCGCAGAAGATGGTAATAATCGGACAGCACCCGGAAGCAGTAACGCTCCATGCGGCAAAACCGCTGTTCCGGGGTTTCCTGCCGGGGTTTGGGTTTTCTCCTGCCGGGTGGTTCCCTGTCCTCATAGGGGATGGAGAACTCCTGCGCCAGCATGAGGGCGGCTTCCTTCGGACTGACAGCTTCCAGACGGGAAACAAAGTCAATCACATCCCCGTCTGCCTGACAGCCGAAACAGTGAAAGCGCCGGTCAACCTTCATGCTGGGGTTTTTATCAGCATGGAAGGGGCAGACACACATCCCGTTTCGTCCCACCCGGATTCCAAAATGCTCCGCAGCCTGCCGGGTGGTAACAGACTGCTTGACAGCTTTAAATACATTCAAATAAATCCTCCTGAAAATAAGAAAAGCGCCTGTCATTCTCGAAAAAGAAAATAGCAAGCGCCTATTAAAGTTCCATATCCTGTTTTTTCTCTGTGCGGGGCTGCTTCCGTTTCTCGGCCTGTTCTTCCCGGATACGCTGCGTCCGGCCTTTGACTGCCTGCTGGATGGACGGTTTCTTTCCCGGCTCGGCGGTCTGGCGGTACTGTTCAGACGGAAGAACCTGATTGAGCCAGTGACGCACATCCCGGAGAATCTTCACATCCTCCTGTAATGCGGACAACCGTTCCTTATATCCGGCAACTTCTCCGGCAAGCTGTGTCTGTTCCTCATTCAGCTTTTTAATGCTGTACTTCTTCTCCTTCAAATGCACCTTGAAATAACGGATAGCGGCATTATAGGCGTCCAGCTCGTCCCGATGGGCGGCGGCAAACTGTTCCCGTGGCTTCTTAAACCGGATGGCAGCATACTCCACATGAACCGGCTTATGGGCTTCAAAGTTGGCGATATGGGAAAGCAGGGTGTTGATTTCTTTCATACGCTGTTCTTTCGGCTTCATCTCTGCCCGGATGGAAACGGCCTGCCCGCTGACGGTATCCAGATAAGCGTCCAAACTCTGCACAGTGGACAGCTCCTTTTCCCGCAGATAGCGGATAGCTTCCATAACCTTGTTGAAATCGGCAACGCTGCCTGTAAGCTGGCCTTTGCTTGTCCAGCCTGTACGTTCCTCCCGGCGCAAATCCAGATATTTCCCCAGCAGCTCCGGCAGGGTGGGTTCCTTCGATTCCTGCAAGGCTTCCAGCAGGGCGGCTTTTTTCTCCTTCAGGTCTGCAATCCAGCCTTTCAGGTGGCGTACCATCTGCCGGATAGATTGCATAAGGGAATTGGCGGCTTTGATGTCCCGGTTCAAGTTGCCGATGTTGGTCTGTATCCCTCGTTTCTCCATCTGGCTGACTGCTGGCCCCATATGGACGGTGGGGATTTTATCAAGCCCCTGCCGTTCATAGGAACGAAGGTCAAGGCGCTCCGGGCGTCCGTTGGCTTCCAGATAGCGGTTAGCGGTAGCCGCCCAGCCCTGCCGCCAGATCTCTCCGTACTTCTGGTCGTTCCAGTCCACGGTATCCTCCTTGTGGCTTTTCCAGCTCCCGGACGGGAGCCGGATACGCTCGCCGTTCTCGTCAAGGTCATAAACCTTCCGGCTCTTGGGAAGCCATTTCCCGTTTTCGTCCATTGCCCGCATGGTCAGCAGGATGTGGGCGTGGGGATTCCCATTCCCTTTGTCGTGGATGGCAAAATCGGCAATCATGCCTTTAGAAACAAAAAACTCCCGGCAGTAGTCCCGGATAAGGTCGGCGTGCTGTTCCGGGGGGATTTCCCTCGGTATGGCAAGCACGATTCTCCGGGCAAGCTGGGAGTTCCATTGCTTCTCGATAGCTTCGGCGGCGTTCCACAAAGTATTGCGGTCTGCATACACTGGTGGGGCGTGGGGCGGCAGCATGATTTCTGTATGGACAATCTCGCTTTTATGGGAATAGTATTTCTGCTTCTGGTCGTACTCGGAAAACAGCCGTTCCCCACTCTGGTAGGCGGCAGACGCAACGGCTGACTGGTGGTTGCTGCGCTGGATTATTTTTATATCATGGTGTGGACAGGGCATAGCGTTCCTCCTTCCTGTGGTTGATTTTGGGCAAAAGAAAAGCAGGAAACCGTTTCTGATTTCCTGCTTAGTGGTGTCGCTGGTAGGCGATTAGTATTCAGTTTTGAAGGTTCGGGTCAGGTTGGCTCGATGATGGAAAGCTGTCTAATAGCTTAAAAGTTTTTGTTCGCAAATTTACTTGTAATTCCAGTTTCTGTTTTATAAAATCCAAAAATCAGAAAAATAATTCCAACAACTACTCCTGCAAATACGGTAGTCTGTGTAGAAATATTAAGAAGAAGTAAGGATATACACAAAACGATTTCTACCAAACCTAATGTTTTGCCAATACCAATAAAAATATTAGGTGCTATGCTTTGTGCATAATCCCAATGCTCTTGTGACTTCCGAGATGTAGGCGTATTGTATCCGTTACCGGATGTCATATCTTTTACCGGGTGCTTCTTTAAGATATATCCTACAAAAACCATAACAAAGGGTATGATGAAATTCAAAGCAATCAATCCATACATAAAACCATCTCCTTAGATAGTGTTCGTCATTAGCTTTATTATACTACGGGCAGTCCTGTTTTGGAATAGATAAATTGTAAACTTGCTGGACGGGAACAGCTTGCAGCGCAAGGTGTTCCCGGGCGGCAAGTCCACAAAGGGGTAGCTGGCGCAGCCAGCGCAGGGGAAAGCGTAGCGTCCCCTGTGATGATTGGAAGCAGCCGCAACGGTGCTGAAAATCATCCGCTTTCCGCAGGAAGCCCCCGGCAGGGCGCAACGCACCGGCTTGACCGGTGTATAGTTGCGCCCTTACTCCGTAAGGGATTCCCCGGCTACCCGCCCTTTCACGCTTTCTGCAACTATTTCCTTCATGCCACTTTGAGAAAATGCCTGTTTCAGAATGTCCATCACATCCTCGTCTGTCAGCACTTCCGGCCTTAAAAGGAAACTTTCCAGCATAGCTCCTCTGGTACAGAGCCGGTGCGTCCGTTCCTTCCGGGTAAGCTGCTTCACCTGGTGTTCCAGTATTTTTTCTTCATGCTGCGCCCGCCGCAGTCTGGCTTCGCCTTTGGCAATCTCCTGATTCAGCTTTTCCAGCTTCTCATTTATCATGGCAGCCCTCCTTTGGGAAGCAGCGTGTAAATGCGGTTTGGTTCTCCCACACCCCGGCGCACCCGCAGGATAAGCCCGATGTCCTCCAATTCTTTCAGGGAACGCTTCACAGTGACGGGGCTGCGGGAGAGGGCTGCCGCTAATTCCATGATAGGAAAACGGACAAACAAAATGCCGTTGCTATCCTCTATCCCTGCCGTAAGGGTGGTGTTCAGCAGACGGGCATACATGACTTTTGCTGTGCTGCTGATCGGCAGCCGAAGCATTGCGGCGGGTAGCGGCATACAAGGCGGCAGAACCGTGTCTGCGCTCATAAATTCAAATTCCATTTAACTGATTTTCTCCTTTCGCTTGGCTCGTTTTGACAGGTAATGGGGGCAGTCTATCACGACAGCCCGGAAACTCTGCTTGCACTTATGCTGGCACTTCCGGCACAGGTCGTTGTAGGCCACACGCCCCCGGTCATTGAGGAAGAAGGAAAGCTCCAACTTCCGTTTCTTGCTCATTCTCGGCATAGTGCCTCCTATCATAGAAAATCCGCCCATTTCAGCCGTAACAACGGGAACAGGCGGATAAAGGTTTTTGGTGTCATGTTTCGGGGCGATTTTCAAGGAAAATACGGCCATAGAGCCGCTTTGAAATGCCCCATAGTATTACGGACGGGGCAGACTACACCCCGCCGATTTGTCGTGTTTGGGTAGCGTTTTGGTATCAGTTCTGCCGGGTTGTCCTGCTGTCGTTCCTGCCCCTGAATCTCACAGCGGCGTTTCGTTCCCGTTGGTACGCTCGCTGCGGTCAAGGTTCCTCCATTTCCTTGCCGCAGGTCGTTGCGCTACATCGCCGGGGAGCATATCCCATCAGGCCGGTCATTCGATTGGAAATAATCCATCGATGAACTGACTTAATCATAGCTCATTTTTGAACCCTTTCCCGTATGTCCATAAAATAGGAAAACCGCCCCAAAATCGAAAAATTCCACGATTTCGGAACGGTATATGGTATAATAAGGAATAACAGCGGCAGCCAGCCGCAGGAAGGAGCGATGTGTTTATGAAAACCCGCATTTCCGTACAGGAACGCCTGAAAGATTTACGGGTGGAACGGGGCTTGAATCTGGAAGAACTGGCACAGGAAACCGGCATTTCAAAATCAGCCCTCGGCAGTTATGAAAACGACAACGACGAATACAAGGAAATTAACCACGGCAGCCTGTTGAAGCTGGCAGACTTTTATCAGGTGTCGGTTGACTATCTGCTCGGCCTTACCAATAATCGGAGATATGAAAACACCCCGATAGAAGAATTACATTTGAGTGATGAAGTCGTGGAACTGCTGAAAAGTGAACGCTTCAATAACCGGCTGCTGTGTGAGATTATCTCCCATGAAAAATTTAAGGAATTGCTGGCAGACGCAGAAATCTATGTGGACGGGATAGCAACCATGCACTTCCATGACACAAACAGCTCACTGGCTGCTTTACGGGCTATGGTACTGGAAGAACACCCCGAAGCTGCGGCAGACCGGGCAATCAAAGTGTTGGAAGCCTGTCAGATAGAGGAAGAAGATTTTTTCTGCCATGTGACGCACAAAACATGGGACGTCATTCTCCATGATATACGCAAGGCGCACGAAAATGACAGCGAAAGTGCGCCGGATACCACGCCTGCCGATGAACTTATACGGGAAGTACAAAAGGCCATGCAATCTCCGGGGGACAGGGTTCAGCAATTCACGGAGATATTCTGCAAGGCGTTCCGGCTCAAATACAAGCGGCTCTCACAAGAGGAACGAAGCCTTTTGAAAAAGCTGTTCAAGAAATCCCCGCTGATAAAACAGTCTGGTATGAACTTCCGGCGCAGGCCGTGGAAATAAAAACAGCCGTTGTAGGATTTTGTTCCTACAGCGGCTGTTTTTATTTATGAATCTTCTCCAACAAAAGACAGGATATTTTCATCAGTTTGTAATGTAATTGTTGCGCTTTCTGAATCATCAGAATAAACTCTTGTTCCATATACGCCTGTAACAGGCTCCTCTAAATTTTCAAAAGTTAATCCGAGTTTCGAAGAAGAATTGTCAATCTTTTCAAGCGAATATGTACCTGTCCATTCTTGTTTATGAGTGTTATCTGTTAAGATAAAACTTTTTTCTTCAAAACTCAATGTCAAATCCAATACTGGTATGTCATCATGCACTGAACCTGAGAATAACATATTACCATCTAAATCAGTAATAAATTCTAAAGACCAGTTATATGATGATACCGACCGAGTTTGGGAAGAATCACACGAACATAAGCCTACACACATAAAAAAACATACGCATATTGCCAATAACCGTTTCATTTTACCTATTACCAACCTTAATTCACAACTGTTTTGCATTTAATTAGGGAAGTGTCACAGGGTAAGAAATAGCGAAAGCTCCACCGCCTGCCAAGGCATTATTAGCGGTAGCAACACCAGAAACAGAAACCGTTCCCTTATCTCCGCTATTACCTGTTCTTCCAGTATCCACATCAGTTTCGATTGTTTCTTCACCGTCGGCTAATTCTGCAAATGCCGTATTGGTGGATTTTTTGTTCATAAGCACATTAACTGTACCAGTCATACCAGTGAACTCCGGTTTTGGAGATTCATACCACGGTACATACAACTTCACATGAACTTGAATCCCATCATCCTCATCATAAGTTGCATAAGAGTTAATACGAACATTAGCGACTGCTCTTTTGGTGACACCATCGGAAATCATAACATCGGTTAAGTATCCGTCATATTCTCCAATGACTACCGGCTGTTGAGTATCCGTTATTTCCGTTGTTGTTTCCGCTGCAAAAGCAGGAACCGCACTCACAGAAAAAAGCATACAAAACGCTACCAACGAGGTAAACAATCTTTTACTAAATTTTTTCATAAACAATGCTCCTTTCTAAAATGACCAGAACCTACATTTTTTGTATTCAGTTATTGGCAATATGCTACTAACCTGCAAGCACACTCTCAAATCATAAAATGTTTCAAATGTACTTGTTTTATTTTATGATAGCACTTATTTACATTGGGTACAATAGAAAATATACACCATTAAAATTTAATTTTTTGTGCAAATCGAATCAAATATAAAATTATATCGCTTTAGATATTGTCCTGTTCTAATTTAATCACATTCATAATACCACAATTCAAGGCTTCACAAATGCGAACCAGCGTTTCCATGCTGATATTCTTTCCCTTGCCCATGTTGGCAATCATATTTGTGGTAAGACCGGCGGCAAGCCGCAAATCCTCTTTCCTCATGCCACGCTCTTTCAGTGTGTTCCATAGTGGCTGATAACTAATGTGCATAGGCTTCCCGCCTTTCTTTCCATCGTCAAGTGTTTTATACCCATTATAGCAGAAATCTTGCGTTTCCACAATATTTCTTGACTACACCGCCGGTTCCGTCTGGATTGTGCTTTTCCTTTCTCCGCTTTTATTACATCTAATTAGCCATGAGCTGCTTCATCGGCAGTTTTCTGGATGAGCCTGATCATCGGTATAACATCCGCATCCATCGAATCGGCTATTGCCGTATCATTGCCTGTTCCGTATGCATTGCTGAATGCGACAGAATAATCATTAGCCTTTTCCTTGTCGAATGCAATATTATATTCCTCAAGCAGGCTCATGCATCCGTTAACGATTCCAAGCACCCAGTTAATGCCATCTATGATCATTTTAAGGTATTCATCCGTATCCGGTTTACGTTCTCCGCGAAGTTCCGCCTTTACCGTATCAATACCTCCGATTAATTTCGGAATGTAATCCGCAAGAGTTTCGAGTGCTTCTATCTGGTCATCTTTAATATTATTATCCATTGTTTTTCTCCTTTAGCATATATTTAATTATATCGGCCTTCCGGCTGTTTTTCTTAAGAGCAGCTGTATTTTTTTCACAATCCCGGGATATACTCCGCCATCTCGTCTATTCTGTCCGTATAGGTGTGATATCTGCTCACTTTTTCGTATGCCGATGATGCTATCTTTCTGCGCTCATCATCATGTTTCAGGTAATACCCTGCTTTGTCCACAAGTTCTTCCATATCGGAGAAGTAGACTATGTCTTCATTTTCTTTGAAAAAAAGCGGCATTTCCGCCTGTCTGTTGCTTATGCAGAAGCCTCCGGCTGCCATAATGTCCCATACTCTCAACGGAATCCCGCTTCTGATGCTTCTCAGTGTGAGATTCAGATTAATACGGCTGCGGTTAAAAATAACCGGTGTTTCTTTCCAGTAATCTGCCAGGCCGCGATTTCTCGCCCTGACAAACCCGCTCTCATCATCCGTATACACGTCCATATCAAAATGCGGTGACAATGCGCCGATTACTTCACGTCTTTCAAGTTGTGCTATTTTATAGCTCAGCACCGTGGTTGAAAACATCAATGACATATCCGAAAATGACCTGTCCGATTTCTCTATTCTGAAGCATTTCTCAAGTTCAGCAAGCATATCTCCGTCCAGCACGTCATCGAGCAGATAATCACCGTATACTTTTGTCTGTAACTTTAGTGCAGAATCAAAATACCCCTTCATGTACTCGGTAAAATGTTCATAAACTTCATCATATGAATTCTTATTATACATACTTCCCACGAATGATATCTCAGACCTGTAGCTATCCGGTGCGGCACTGTTTATGGCTTTGCGCGACCGTTCTTCGTTACCGCATAACGGCAGGTAATATACCGGTGCTCCCATGTCTTCAAATTCCAGCTGGTTGATTTTGTCAAAAGTAAAAACAACATTAACTCCGTTAAATATGCTTTCATGGTACATTGTCGATATCGGGCTGTCACAACACCACGAAACATACTTAAGTCCGGCTGACTCACATATATCCGATATAAGCGGAAAATAATTAATGCTCATCATAAGATCATACGATCCGCATTTAATTGTTTTTATAAGTTTCTCTTCAAAAGCCTCATCTGCTTCAAACGTCTTAAGTTCCCCGGTAATCTCAGTTACCTCATGTCCCCTTCCGATAAGATTCTGTTTCAGGTCCTCGTGATTGTACGCTTTCCATTTGTACATTAATATTTTCATAAAGTCTACTCCTGCAATGCTTTAAGTCTTTGCAAAGCCTTATCATATTGTCCACACTGTCTGTACAGATATACTGCTTCTTCTGTGTTTCCAAGGCACTCCCTGATAACTCCCGCGTTGTATATTGCCTTGTATGAATTGACTCCTTCGGTGCGGCACTCCTTTACATCTGTCGCAGACATAAACATGGCATACGCTTTATCATACATCATATTATTCATATATATCAGTCCCATAACAAAACGATACTCTGCCGTGTTTCCAAATTCTGTGCTAAGATTTTCCAAAAGCATGGCCTGATTACTTCTTCCCGTATTCAGCATAGCATATCCGTAACTAACTATAAGATCTTCCACCCATTCAAGATTCTCATCAAGTTCAAGATACGTGGCTTTGTCAAAATACTTATATGCATTTTCATAATCGTTTTTCATATAGTAACTTTTGCCAAGCTGGTACAAAATATAAGCATCATCAGGGTTATCGTTGTATTCTCTGAGCAATAATTCTATATTTCTGTCTGCCTTACGTTCCAGTTGTTCTGCATCTCCGTCATATCCGCTATGCATGAATTCCGCCGGCAGATCATACACTTCATACTGTTTTCTGTCTTTACTTACAATCTGCTCATGTATTCTTCCTGTATATTCATAAAATCTGCGGTCATAGTACCTTTTAAGTCTCCACTCTTCCCTGTAATGTTCTCCATTTCGGGTGTAATCATTAACAACAAGGCTGCGTCCGATGCCTTTCTCGCATGAAAGCTTCAACAGCCCTTCATAATCTATACTGCATGCGGTCTCATCGCTGTCCACTACAAGTATTCTGTCGTTTGATGCCATTGAGGCCGCGTAATTTCTTGCCGCAGCAAAATCGTCAATCCATTTGTAATAAAATATATGATTTGTATACTTCTTTGCCATTTTCACTGTTCCATCATCAGAACCGGTATCAACGACAACCACTTCAAACGGATATTCAGATAATGCTTTAAGGCATTTCTCAAGTTTGTCTTTTTCGTTTTTGGTAATTATACAGACTGATATCATACCGGTTTCCACCTCGTTTCCAGAAATTACTTATTAGTTCTACACTACTCCGGATAATTATGCTATAATTATATTATCATATGCTTTTAATAAAGGAAATTATTTTATGAAGGAATTTATTGATTATATCAATTCTCTTATAGCTGACTGTGAAGAAATATCCATGCTTATTTTATCAAACGAAGACTGTTCGGAAAAACTTTCAACATTCTGTTCGCAAATGTTAAATTTTGTTTCACAAATATACGAGTTATACTCGACACCCGAATATTCAGGCAGAAACGAAGATATCCAGAATTGGATTTTACAGGTTCAACGCCTCACGGAGGCATGTTCGGGCAATGATCTGTTGTACCTGGTTGACATTATAGATTATGAAATCAAAAATAATCTTACAGAAGTAATACACATTTTGGAGGACTGATTATGAGTGCCGGTTATATTAATATCGATGGACGTGACATAATGACCTATGACCATAACGGTTATACTTACAGGCTTGAGAGCCTTTATTATGCTGATAAATACGAACAAATGTGGGCCAAAGGCCATCTATCACAGTACCGTCATGCACGCTACCTTGTATTTGGTCTGGGAAGCGGCAGTTTCCTTCGCGCCCTTCTCAATATCATCCCTGAAGATGCTTTGGTAATCGTATATGAACCTGACAGATCGGTATACGAACTTGCATGTTCACGTTTTAACGCAGATATAGTTCTTGCAGATGAACGCATCCGTTTTTTATGTAATTCCGAATATGCAGACATATTCTCTTTACTTACTTCAAATATGTCATTTTATGATATCAACGGATGCCATATATGCATTCATCCGAATTATGCTTCAATATTTGCAGATGAATATAATACGTTTAGTAAGGCTGTATCTGATTGTGCCATACAGAAGGAATTCGGAATAGATACCACTATTTTGAACGGTAAAATTCTCGTCGATAATGTTTTTGCCAATTTATTGCATTTAAATAATAATTATACAATCGAAACGCTGAAGAATAGTTTTACTTCTTCCGTTTCAGCCGTATTGATTGCTTCCGGTCCCTCCCTTGATTCCTCTATCGAAACCATAAAAAGAATGAAAGGACACTTTTTCCTGTTATGCGTGGATTCCGCGCTCCCGACATTAATGAAAAATGATATTGTCCCTGACATGTTTATATCTGTCGATTCCGTTAAGGAACTGGCCAATTTTACCGATCCAAGAATCGCAGCAATTCCGGCTATTTTCCCGACCACATGCAATCACCGGATTTTTGAATACCATAAAGCTCCTGCTTTCTTCTATTCATACGGAGATGACATTGTTGATTTTATTGCAGCAGAGAACAATTCTGCAATCCCGCATCTTGAGGCCAACAGTTCCGTATCCAATCATGCGTTTGCAGCATGCCTGTATCTAAACCTCCGCAACATTATATGTATTGGGTTGGATTTGGCTTTTCCGGGAAACTCAACGCATTCCAAAAATGCGGTAATGTACTCTGATATATCTTCCCTGAAAGACCGCGTTACACTCCCCGTTAAATGCAATAACGGTCAGACCGTAATGACGGATCTTCAGATGAATCTGTATCGCATACTTCTTGAAGACAGAATCCGTATTCATCAGGATATAAATGTCATTAATACTTCCATATGCGGTGCTTATATAGAGGGCTCTGAATTTATGAACATTGAAGCCGCAGCAGATGAATATTCTGTTCCATGTTTTAATTTGGATTTATCCCACATTGATAAATCCGGATGGGATTTTAAACAGCCTTTTAAAAAAATCATCACAAGCCAGACGGATTTCTATGAAGGACTCATCAAAACATCTGAGCAGCTTGATAAGATGAAGTCTTTATACTCCTATTTTGATGACGATACCATCCAGAGCATTCTCGCCTCCTGTGATGAATTATTCAATATTATCAATAACCGTTTTGATTTACAATGTATTTGCCATTATATTTCTGCCGACATCCAGTTTGAAATGAAAGACATAAACAATAACACAGATCCTCTTTCTGTTATCGCAAAATATCAAACATTTTTTAAAGGATTTGCAGATGCATATAATCATATTATCCAGCTGGAAAATAATTACATATTATAGAATTCTTTAGGATTATTCGTGTCACTCTCTATTCTGCCAAGAAGTTCTATGGTTGTTTTATAGTACATATTGGCAGAATCGGGAATGTAATACGGATTAACCGGCACAATTTCTTTATATGACAAAAGGACTTTGTCTAACGCAGCCGAAATTTCTGTTACATCACACCTGACATCTATGACAGAATTTCCACGAACCCTGCCTTTCTGTCTGTCACCTATATTTATGGTGTATACTCCAAGGCTTGGGGCCTCTATGATTCCCGATGAGGAATTTCCAATAAGACAGATAGAATTACGCAGCAGGTAATGATATGCATCTGTATGAAGATTTTCATAATATACTGCATTATCATTAGCATCAACGTAATCTCTTACTGCTTTTCTTATTTGACCTGAATGTGTATCGGCATTGCTGCCAAGAAAAACAAATTTATAGTCTTTACAGCCATCAATTGCAGCAAGCAGCATATTTACCTGTTCAAGCGGGCTTGTCTTCGTCAGCGTTTCCGGATGAAAAAGAACCGTAAAATATTTTCTTTCAGGCAGATTTTTTATCTGCTCAGGAACATTGGCTTCTTCTATATACATGCAATTCTCCGCACCAAGTGCGCCAAGGCAGAATACCCTGTCAGGATTCTCACCAAGCTGGATTACCCTGCGGCGGTACTCCTGTGTTGCCGTAAAATGATACAGTGACATTTTGGTTATACAATGCCTTATAAATTCATCATAATTTCCATATGTTGCCTCTCCTCCATGTATATGAAGTATGGGTATTCTCTGCATAGCGGCAGCTGTCGCTACGGACAACATCTCATAGCGATCTCCAAGTATTATCAGCAGATCATATTTATTCTTTCCAAAAAAATGTCCGAAATCATCGAGCGTCTCCGACATTGTATGAATTATTCCTATATTATCCGATGTGTCCAGATGAACTTCTATTTCTGCACCTACCTTAAATCCATCACGATAAATCAAATCCACCTGATGTCCGTAATCATTATCCAGCAATGCACCTGTTACCAATATTTCCAGGCTCACGGATTCATCATCATCAAGTTTTCTTAAATATCTGCGCATTATTCCGTAATCAGCTCTGGAACCGGTTGCAAAAGCTATTTTTTTCATATTCTGCCACTCACTTTCTTATTCATACATATGCATGCCAGTTCATAATCGAGTTCATCATCTATATCAACAGAATCGAAGCGGTTCATAATATATGATATACTTTTTGCTCCGAAAAAATGTTTCCGGCTAAGATATGCATCCGGTTTGGCAATGAATATCGCACCATTGGGTGAATATTCCTTATATGCCTGTCTCCTGTAATTGGAAAAATCCGTATCAAAATATTTAAGGCTTTCATCTTCATCAATAGGTTTTACGAGAACCGCGCTATGTTCTGCCTCCTTAACAGATACCAGAAAATCGAAGTTGGGCATATTCCTTTCAAATTTATCCACAGCTTCCCTGACATGATTTTCATCTCTCAACGGTGAGGTCGGCTGCAATAACATAAAATAATCCAACGGTTCCTTAAGCCTGTCCAATATATCCTCCAACACCATGAATGTCGTTGCCTTATCATCGGACAGTTTTGCACCGCGGTACATAACTTCTGCGCCGTATTGCTTTGCAATTTTACCGTATTCTTCGGAATCGGTTGAAACAATGACTCTGTTAAAGCAGCTGCTTTTTATGGCTGCTTCGATCGAATACGCCATAAGCGGCCTGCCGCACAAATCTATGATATTTTTATCTTTTAATCCTTTTGACCCGGAACGTGCGGGAATGATAGCTATTTTATTCATTTTCCAATTCTCTTTCCACAATGCGTTGTAATAATGTATACCCATTTTCATTAAGATGCAGCCCATCTTCTGTATAATCCGGGTTGAGCTCTCCGTACCCGTTATCCATCTCGGGCGTACCGATCCATCTGACATCAGGCATACATTCCTTCAAAGCCTTATTCAATTCATCTATTGCCTTATTGCTCCGGTCCATTCTGCCGTTAGTATGAAGACAGTTAATAAAATATATGGCTGCTTGCGGTTTACGCGCACGTATATATTCAATTGTTTTCCGGATGCTATGGCACATATCATCAATGCTATAATTATATATTATATCATTAGTCCCATGCATTACAATATACTTATTCTCATTGCAATTAATAAGTTCCGGTTCCAATATGTAATCATTATACTCAAAACTCGAAATCCCGCTTATTCCGCAATTACGCACTTTCATTCCTGATATGGAATCAATCTTCCACCTGTCAATCTGTGAATGTCCTATCATACATATTCCGTCAGATTCTGACTGCATGATACTTTTTTTGTTGTCAATATCGTTTAATATATTTTGCTTTAAAAGTTGTGCATTAATCTCTTTTTTCCGGAGCACAAGTGCCAGTTCAAAATTATTGACAGAATCAGCTGCAAGTGCTTCCTTGTCATCAAGTTCGTAAAACTGTGGACAATTTCGGCTGCCATCATCAATATAAAATACATTGACCGGTTCCGGTTCCATCTTTCCACGCATCATAATACATGAAGAATCCGTATTTATCGCACGCCTTCCGGCTGCCGACACCATAACTCCGCCCCTGTATATATTTAAGGCCATGCTCAATGTCCGTGACTTTAAAAAAGCCGCACATCCGGACACAACAACAACTTCCGTCTGACGCGGCATCTCTTCTGACACTGTTACACCATTTATGCCTGATGCGATATCTTTAATTTTGTTGTTATCAGTAACTACAATCGTCTCATCTATATCCGGACAGTTTAAAACCGCATTTACCGCATATGTAAACAACGGTCTGCCCCACAAGTTCAGTTCGAGGAAATTACATTCCGATGTATTGTCTGTTCTGCAATCAACCGCAGCTGTGTATTTACCCATATTCAATCTTCCTGCCATTCAAATCCGGTATGTGTAATCAGTTCATCTTCCTTAAAATCCTTTTCTGCGATTTGTCCGATTATATCATACCATTTCATAGGACTTATTCCGTTTCCGGGTCTCTTACATGTAATATTATCGGGGCCGAACATCTCGCCCTTCTTTATATCGTTTAATGCCACTATTGACTTTCTTGCAATTATTTTGTTCTTCCGTTCTGATTCCGTAACATATTTTCTTCCGCTGCCGGTCATCACCTCAATACGTCTGACATTTTCGACGAGCTGCTTCAATTCATCCGGTGTCGCCGAAGCCTTATGATCCGGTCCCGGAAGATTCTTATCAAGTGTGAAATGTTTCTCTATCATCACAATTCCCAACACTGCAGCACCCGTCGCTGCTGTATATCCGACCGAATGATCCGAAAAACCTATCTGATGTTTTGGAAATTCTTTCTTTAAATCATTGATTGCCGTTAAATTAATATCTTTATCGGGCGTCGGATATTCTGTATTACAATGTAATATAATAATATCTTTTGCGTCTGTCCCTGATTTTACAAGAATATTTATACATTGCTTTATTTCATCTATGGTAGCCATTCCGGTCGAAAGAATTATTTTCTTGCCTTCGCACTTAATGGCGCCTATTTTTTCGAGGTACGGCAGATTTGTTATTTCTCCCGAGGGAATTTTCCAAAGACGTTGTCCGACTGATTCAAGAAAATCTACCGAACCAAGATCAAATGGTGTAGAGAATACTACAAGTCCCTTTGATTCAGCATAAGCCTTAAGTTCCAGCATATCATCATGTCCAAGTTCCAGTCTGGCTGTCATCTCCAGCTGTGAATCATCCGTTCCCGTAGTCACTTTCTGATACTCTGCCTTTGGGGCATATTTGGATATGAGGGCGGATGCCTTGAACGTCTGGAATTTAACTGCGTCCACTCCGCATTTTACAGCCTCGTCTATCATTCTGTACGCCAGGTTCTTATCTCCGTTGTGATTACATCCTATTTCAGCAACAATCATTATATGTGTCATCCAAGCATTGCTCCTTCTCTGATAATTCTTGCCGGTACTCCCGCAACCGTAACATTATCGCCAACATCCCTTATAACAACAGCACCTGCTCCAACCGTTGACCACTTGCCTATTTTCTTCTGTCCGATGGTAATCGATCCGCTTCCTATGAAGCTTCCTTCTCCGACCTCTACATCTCCGTTAATTACCGAACTTGTTGAAAGATTTACATGATCCGCAACACGGCATCCGTGTTCAATTGATGCCCTCGTGTTAATTATACAGTTATTTCCGACCAAGGCTGTATTATTTATTACAGCCATTTTGCCTATAAAACAACCTGTCCCAAGAACAGCCTTCGGCGACACTATGGCTGTTCTGTCAACAACATTAATCATCCGCAGGTTATTCTCTTTAAGTCTGTCATACCATGCTTTACGTCTCATGTTATTACCGATACATACAAAATATACATATTTCTCTTTATGTTCAATCTCGTCAAGATGCTTTGCAATGACCGGTTTACCAAGATGTTCCGTTTCAGTCGTAAATTCGTCAATAAAACCTTCCAATTCATAGTTAAAATAATCTATAGAATCAACCACTGATTTCGCATAACCGCCCGCGCCGATCAATATAAGTTTTTCCATTTTTTCTTCCTTTGGTGTTAATATTTACTCTATATATCGGAATGATTTTATGATATTATTAGGATAAAGTAAAACGTTTTGGAGTCCATTATGAATATTCTTTTTTACCGTTACGGAAGCATTTGTGAGCCGGATCTGATCGCAGCTTTCAGAGAATACGGCATAACCGTTTATGAATCCAATGATGAAATAACAGATAAAAATATACTTCCCGCCCAAAGAGCCGACGCTCTCAGCAAGGCTCTATTTGAGCACAATTATTCGTTCGTTTTCAGCATTAATTTCTTCCCTGACATATCCGAAGTATGCAATATTTTTCATATTCCGTATATGTGCCTTATAGTGGACAGCCCTGTACTTGAATTATATTCAAATTCACTTGCAAACCCTTGCAACCGCGTTTTTCTTTTTGACAAGGAGTTATACCGCGAATTTCACCCGGTAAATCCGGACTGCATTTTCCACATTCCGCTTGCGACCAATGTCGCAGCATGGGACAAGGTCATTAACTCCGCCAAGGGCAATGAATTCCAATCTGACATAGCTTTTGTCGGTTCGCTTTATTCCGAGAAGTGTCCTTTTGACAACATCCGCATTTCATCACCATACAACAAAGGCTTTATCGACGGATTAATAGAGGCACAGTTAAAAGTATACGGATATTTCTTTGTCGAGGAAATGCTTAATGACTCGATTGTGAAGGATATCATGAATGATTATCCCGGTTTTTACCGTTTTATACCGAATTCCCGTGAAAATTACAAAGCCGTGCTGGCGCAGCTATATATCGGTACCAAAATCACCTGTGAGGAACGCATACGCCTGTTCACAAGATTAAGCGAACGCTTTAATGTCGATATATACACTGCAAGCGACACTTCGTCGATGCCGCACATACATAATCGCGGTCTTGCCAAAACCCATACGGAAATGCCACTGATTTTTAATCAGACAGCCATAAATATAAACCCGACCGCCAAGTCCATCCGCAGCGGCCTGCCGTTAAGAATATTTGATATCCTCGGCTGCGGCGGTTTTATGCTTACGAATTATCAGCCCGAACTTCCGGAGTATTTCACAATAGGTGAACATCTCGATATATATGAATCTCTTGATGACCTTGAATACAAGGTTGATTACTATCTGCGTCATCCTTCCGAGCGTAAGGAAATTGCGCGAAATGGATATGAACATGTACGGCAGAACCACACTTATACAATCCGCGCCGGGCAGATGATACAGGCCGCTTTCGGAGGAGGCAGCATATGAAAATATTAATAATTGAATGGGCCAGTTTCGGCAAGGAAGATATTGATGATGCTTTCAGAAAATTAGGTCACCATATTGTCAAATTCTCACATCCGGATTATGATTTGCGTCACAGCGATGATTTTATATCTTCATTTTCCGCTTTTATGGAAGGTGAAAATGCTGATTTAGTATTTTCATCCAACTATTTTCCACTCGTTTCAAAGGTTTGTCAGAAATTTAACAAGCCATATGCCGCGTGGGTATATGATTGTCCACATTTGTCGTTGTATTCTGCCACGGTTATCAACAGCTGCAACCACATATTCACATTTGACAGTGCCACATGTAACGAGTTCAACAGACAGGGTATCACAACAGTGCATTACCTGCCGCTCGCCGCCGCTGTATCTCGCCTTGACACTATGGTTCCGGACTGTTCCATTCATAGCAGGCTGGACTGTGATGTATCCTTTGTGGGTTCAATGTATGATGAGTCGCACAATCTTTATGACAGTCTTTCAGGACTTGATAAGTATACCAAAGGATATCTTGATGCGATAATCGAGGCACAACAGTCTATATCCGGATATAATTTTATAGAAGAATTGTTATCTGATAAGATATTATCCCAATTAAGAAAAGTCCGGCCATATGCACCTGATTCCGATGGTGTGGAAACCGACTCATATATATACTCAAGATATTTTATAGACCGCAAAATAACTGAACTTGAACGTAAAAAACTTCTCGGCGCAGTATCTGATAATTTTAACACCAATCTTTACACTCACAATCCAACACCGTACCTGCCGAACATCCATAACCTCGGAGCCATTGACCCATACAGCGTAATGCCATATGTGTTTAAATGCAGCCGGATTAATCTTAATATCACGCTGCGCAGCATCTATACAGGTATTCCGTTAAGAGCCATCGAAATTATGGGAAGCGGTGGATTTCTTATGAGCAATTACCAATCCGACATGGATCAGTATTTTGAGAACGGATCCGATTATGTCATGTATGACGGTGCCGATGATTTAATTGCCAAATGCCGTTATTATCTTGAACATGAAGACGAACGCGCAGCAATTGCCGCAAGCGGTTATAATAAAATCAAGGCGCACCACACTTATGTGATACGCCTTAAGGAGATTCTTAACAGGATATTTAATTAAGAAGATGTATATCTTCTCTCATTTTATCTATTCCTTTAATATATGATTCCAGCAATTCTATGCCGCTGTTGACTGCGGCCATAGAATCGTCGGACTCACTTCTGCTTAATTCATCATTAACACGATAACGCTCTTCTACCGCATATTTTCTGATTAGTGAAAACAATGGTTCCCTTTTATCGAGACTGTTGGTTATGCCAACCTTTTCAAGTTCTGCTCTGGCTAATTCATTATTGCCAGATTTCAAGGCATCTCTAAGTCTATTGTATGCTTTTATCCCATCACCCAGAAGTCCTTTTATTCTGTCAAGTTCGCCTTCAATTCCTTCCAGATATGTATATATTTCTTCCTGTTCCACCAGACTGAATTGCGGTTCTATCCCGGTAATGACCGATTTCAGATCCAATTGGTTTATGCACTCCCGGTTAATTGCTTCGTCAAGTGTCATGACAATACTTCCATGAATCAGCGCACCGCCTTCTGTCGCATCAATAACTTTGACATCCGGATGCGAAATTATATTGCTCTCAAACCACTTCAGGTATGCTCTCATCCTTACTTCCGTCTTAACCATGCCGCCATCTATACTCTCAACTTCACAGTTCATTTCTTCCTGTGCATCCATTATGTTCTTCTTCTCATCATCATATGCATCCTTTGTATGGCCTCTTCCGCCGGTAAATGCCAGATCCTGTCCTATAAGTATAATAGTTTTAAAACCGAGCGTAACCGCCAGCGAAAAAGCCGTATTGGCAACCGAACCTCCGGTTGCCAGCGTTGAATAATCACTGCCATATAATTTCTGCCTGTAATAACCCGGTACATCTAATTCACCGTTTCCGACATAGAATCTGTCGCCAATATGATCCTTGATAATTTCATGAGGAACATCCATTTCAAATACTGCCGGAACATTTTTCACATCGTCATGTTTGAAAAATATGATTTCCTTACGCGGGTCGACACACACTGTCAAATCCGGTGTGATTCCCGCTCTTAATGCAGCTTTCAATGCTGTATCAACCACTATAATAAATGCTCTTTTCTCTGCTTTCTTAAGCTCATGTATATTCTTATCAAGCGACGGACCTGCCGATACGATAACAGCCGGATATCCGGTTTTATCTATATTCTGTGCAATTTCCGCCAGCTGATTTATACTTCTTTGCGATATAACATCTTTCATATTGAGCAGAAGATTCCTTCTCATATGTCCTACCAGTTGTAGCTCGGTTGTCTTTTCCATTACAACCATTTCTGTCCTATATGATAGCATATCATATAATTTGTCATATGCCTGTTTAAAGTCTCCGTATCCGGGAAGCACACACAACAATAATTTTCTATAATTTCCATAGTGTACGGCGCAATGTATTATATCAAACAAGCTGTCTTCATTAATACCTTCAACACATATAATCAGGCGTTTACTGCCTACAAAGTCCGTCATGTCATAAACATTCAATACATTAATAAAAGAGTATATATCCGGTTCATATACATATATGTAATTAGTTCCATTCGTATTGTTAAGTAATTTTCTTATAAATTGTCCGTCTGAAAATCCGATTACGAAGAAAGGTCTGTCGACAACCTGTTCTTTAAAATTATCTGCCCAGGCTGTGGCATATTCATCCGTAGGATACGGTATCATGCTTTCACCATCGTTATTAATCGCGAAATCCGTAATCTTATCCGATATATCTAATTCATTGTCGCCGTTATATCTGTTACGTATTGCGTTTATGTTCATGCAGAAAATGTTGCTTAGCTTCATATATAATCTCCGATAAAAGTCGCTTAAAAAAAGATAAGCCGGCAAAATGCCGGCTTATCCATGATAGTTGCTTTTAAATTACTGAAGTAATGAAAGAACACCCTGGTTAGCTGAATTAGCCTGAGCTAACATTGCCTGACCAGCCTGAGCAAGAATCTGGTTCTTGCTGTAGTTAACCATCTCTGAAGCCATATCAGTATCTCTGATAAGTGACTCAGCTGAGCTTGTATTCTCAGATGTTGTGTTAAGGTTGTTGATTGTGTACTCAAGTCTGTTCTGAACAGCACCAAGATCTGATCTCTGAGCTGATACCTTAGAGATAGCTGCCTGAATCTTAGTCATCGTAGAACCTGCCTTAGCAAAGCTGGAAACGATAAGCTGATCATCCTTTACACCGAGTGCTGTTGCGCTCATTGTTTTGATGCTGATAGAAATCCTCTGTCCTGCAAGAGCACCAACCTGAAGGTTCTTTTCAGTAAACTTACCATCGAGAAGGTTCATTGTGTTGAACTGAGTTGTTGAAGAAATTCTTGTAAGCTCTGTTGAAAGCTGTGTAAGCTCTTTCTTAATAGCTCCTCTGTCTGCTGATGTGTTAGTATCGTTAGCAGCCTGAGTAGCAATCTCGTTCATACGCTGAAGAATTGCATGTGCTTCGTTAAGAGCACCTTCAGCTGTCTGTACAAGAGATACACCGTTCTGAGCATTCTCAGATGCCTTGTTAAGACCTCTGATCTGGCTTCTCATCTTCTCACTGATTGTAAGACCTGCAGCATCATCACCTGCACGGTTTACCTTGTAACCTGATGATAACTTCTCAGTTGACTTAGCCTGTGCACTTGTTGTAAGACCAAGCTGTCTGTTTGTGTTCATTGCTGTTAAATTGTGCTGAACTACCATAGTAAATTCCTCCTTGAATATACATCGCCTTCCCTGGCGATTGTGTTATGTTCCGGCTTAGCGCCGGTGTTGTTAAGTAACTTTCTTACTTGTATTATATATCGGAGCTTGTTTTAAATACTTAACCCCGATTATAAACTTTTTTAA
Organism: Butyrivibrio sp. CAG:318; assembly: GCA_000431815.1. Classification (GTDB taxonomy): domain Bacteria; phylum Bacillota; class Clostridia; order Lachnospirales; family Lachnospiraceae; genus Eshraghiella. Next base: position 22,014 of record FR889211.1, read on the forward strand.
ATTATTTTTTCTGGTCCATAAAATAAGGTTCCGCCGTGATATTATTCATGGTCTTGTAATAATTGGCCGCTGTATCACGGGACTTCCTGACCTGATGGACTTCTCTCTTAAGTTCGGTAAATCTCTTGCTGATAAGATTCCTGTTATTATTCTCCGCCACCTGGAGAGCTGCGTTCTTGTCGAGTATTTTCTTAATCCGGGACTGAACCGCCTGAATCTCATTCTTATACATTTCCCTGTTCTTATCAAGACCTGCCTTGATATTGTCGTAGAGAATCTGAAATCCGGTATCCAGTCTGGTAAGTTCACCTATCAGTTCTTCTTTCTCGTCAAGTGTTTTCTGGAATTCTTCATCATCAAACGTCTGTGCCGTTGCTATATTACGCTGTTCATCCGTCAATATCGCAAGTCTGTCAAGTATACCTATCTTCTTATCAAGGCTGTCCGAAAGAGCCTGAAGATAATTAGCCATATCTTCCATATCAATCCTCCGTATTCTACCTTGATGCAGACTGTGGTGCATTGGCGTTCTTCATGACTTCTTTCCATGTATCGCGCATGGTTCTTAAATGTTCAAGAACTTCTTCCAATATATCCTTGTCTTTCTTGATATTCGCCTCAACAAGTCTTCTTAAGATATACTCATACACTGTGTCAAACTCCTTGGCTACCGGATATTTGTGATCCAGTGATGCCCTGAGTTCTTCTATGATGCGCTGGGTCTTCATAAGATTATTATGCGCACCCATAACATCATCCTTCTCTATCGACATAATGGCTTTGTTGACAAACTTAATGGCCCCTTCATACAACATAAGTGTAAGCTCTGCCGGTGTTGCCGTCATAACCTTGCTTCTCAGATATGCATTATAGCCTTCTGCATTATTTACCATTATATTTCCTCCGTGTTATAACGATCCAGCCGTTTAATTTCCAAATAAGCTTGAAAGCTGTGATGTCTGCGACTGCAGTTTGGAAAGAGCACTCTCCATTTTAGCGAACTTCTTGTAATACGAATCCTCTATATCTTTAAGTTTCTCTTCCCATTCGCTTACCTTCTTCTTATAGTCACTGTACTGGCTTGACATTTCCTTGTCATTGTAGATAGTGAACGCGCTGCTAAGTGGTGTAGCGGACATCTTGTCGCTTAACGCATCATACAGATTCTGCGAAAGTGTCTGGAAATATTCCATAACTGTATCAGGATCGTTGGCAATAGCTGCCATAAGTTTATCGGAATTGGTCGATGTCAGGCTGTCATCCGGGTCTCCATCAATATGGAATTTACCTCTGTCCTTCTGTTCTGTTGTAAAATAGCCTCCTGTAGCGATGCCAAAAGATGCTATATTATATTTAACTCCGTCTTTCTCAATGGAAGTTGAGTAAAATACATTCTTGAGTGCCGATGATATGCCTCCGAGCGTTCCGTCTTTACGAAGAAGAGCTTTCTTGATCTTATCTTCCCACTCTTCTATCTGCTTGTCAGTCATCGCTTCTTTCTCATCATTGGTAAGCGGTTCATATCCCTTCGCCGATTCAGCATAATACTGTTCGTCGATATTGCCGATCATCTCATTATAGCCCTTAAGAAGTTCCTTGATCTTATCGTAGATTCCCTGGGTATCTACGGATGTCGTTATGGTAACCGCGCTCTGTGTTGTATTCTTAGCATCAATTGTAAGGCCGTTGATTGAGAATGAGTTCGTGCTTCCTGTAAAAGTAGCTCCGTTAAGCTTAATCTCTGCATCCTGGGCAACAATTCGCGCAGAATCCGCTGAGTTGGTATATATTCCTTCATTCACTATCTTCTGCGCTGCCGCAATTTCGCCATTGACCTGTTTGGTTATACTATCCTTGATCTTGGCATTTGCCTCGTCCATGGAAACAGCAAGTTTGGAAGAATCTGCAAGAAGTGCATTGTTGTCATCAAGTTCCTTGGTATACTTGGTGATTTTATCATTAAGCTCATCCTTGGCCTTGTTGTATTCTTCTTCAGTCTTATAATCATCTTCCCATTTGTAATCGTCCGCTGTAATCTCCTTCAGCTTGGATTCGGCAGATTCTTTATTGGACTTGGCACTCTTGGCAAGTCCTTCTATATATTTAGTGTAGCTCTCGGTTGTGTACTTGGCTTTCTCATACCTGGATGAGATTACGTCATCAGCATTGGCGGATGCCATCTTCTTATAATATGCAACCTCGGCACTTTCATCACCGTTAACATCCGCTGCCGAGTAAAGGCCTAATTTCTGCAATGCGGCAATTCCTGCCTCATCGCCTGCCGTAAGTGTAAATTCACCTTCGGCTCCGGATTTCGATGAACTTACAAAAAATCTCTGGCTTGTGGCGTCAAAGTTAACACTCACATCTGTACCTTTTAACTTGGATGCAAGTCCCGAAAGTGTAGTATCTCCGTCAAGTGTCACAAATGTATCATTAATCTTAAGGGTACCATCGGTAATGCCAAGCTCGCTTAACTTGGTATTGGCCGATACCTTGGCACCGTTTGTGTCTGTAACCTTACCGCCTGTCAGATAACCTGATGTGGCAAGTCTCGTAACCTCAAGCGACTGGGTGCTTGCCGTTGCTCCACTTGCTGCTTTGACAGTGGCTATTGTAGTATCTGATATTGATGCCGATCTTAAGTTATATCCCGAAGAATATCTCATTTTGGAAAGAGTACTTGTGTAAAAGCTGTATACCTTGGTATTGGTATTTTTCCATGCACTCATCTTCCATTCATGTTTGGTCTTAGCCTTTACGTATTTATCTTTCTTGGTCGAATATGCGGACACAAGTTCTTTAACCATAGCATCGGTATCAAGTCCTGAATTAAGTCCTGTAAGTCTTATCGCCATAATATCTCTCCTATCTATCCTCTTTCATCAAGGAACATTCCTGCAAGTTCCCAGACCTTCGCTATCATATCAAGAGTCTCCTCAGCCGGGAACTCCTTGATTACCTTATCCGAGTCCTTGTCAACTATTTTGATGGTTACACGGTTCGTCTTCTCATGATAGCCGTATTCAGCTATTGTATTAGGGTTAATCTTCTTATTAATGTCTGAAATAGCCTGCTTAATCGTCTTATCGGAAGGTGTATTGCCTACTGCCTTTTCCTCCGAGTAACGGTCGTCCTGATTAACTGTGCTCTGTTCTGTAGATGCTGCCGCTTCACTTGTGCTAGTAAAATCCGGCTTCGAAATCGGAGCACTGACATCCATTGTCCTATACGATTTCGAGCTGTCATTAGAAATTGAATCAATTGTCATTATAACACCTCCATGTGCCTTTAACAAAACTCTATGTTTCTTTTACTTATTTCGGCTGTGTGCCAAAAATAGTTAATATTATTTAAGCAAATTTTTCAATGCTTCCATACCGGATGCCTTGCTTGCTGCCTCATTCGATTCCTGTATCTGAAGATACACTTCCTTGCGGTATACGGGTACGCTCTTAGGCGCCGTAATACCTATTTTAACCTGATCGCCCTTAATCTCAAGGATGGTAATTTCAGTATCATTATTGATTACAATGGATTCATTCTTTTTTCTTGATAATGCTAGCATTTACCTTCCTCCTTCTTAAGACTCTGGACATAATCGTAGACATTATATCTTACCTGATATTCTTCGTTGTTCACTATTATCTGGCAGCCCTTTCTGGTATCAGTATTGATAACAAGTGGTGCTTTTAAGTTAGCTGTCATCTTGGTAAGGTCTGAAGGAACCGTAAGTACCACAAGCACAAATACATCCTCCGGCTTATCTATTCCACCGATTGACTCAAGCAACTCATCTTCGACTACCGGATTATATCCGTTGCATATATGTGTCGGGTCGGCAACAGGGAATGCAAGTTCCGGCTCTTCCATTGACTGAAGCCACATTATGCTCTTTGAAGATTCCTTCTCCGCATCAAAAATAAGTGCATATTTATGATGTTCTTCAAATCCTATTATGCCGTTTTTAAAATCGATGACCTTATCGTCTTCAACATCTATTTCTCCAAACAATCTGGAATTAATCTGCATGTCTACCTTCTCCTTTTATTTAGATATAATCAAGCAATGACTGTTTTACGCACGAGGCTGCCGCATTAAGTGCAGCCTGATAAAGTGTCTTGGCCGATGTATAATTTACTACTATCTCTTCCAGATCTGCATCCTCATTCTGTGACTTAAGATCCTTAAATGTCGTCTGCTGCTCGGTAAGTCTGCTCTTGGCAAGGGTAAGTCTCGCATCTCTTGCACCAAGATCCGCTATCTGTAAGTCAACCGACTGCTGATATGCTTTAACTCTCGGCATTTCCTTGGAAAAAAGCTTCTTCATGCTGTCCTTGGCATAGTCAAGTTCTTTATTCGATGCATCTATCATTGTCTGTATTTTGTCTTTCTCTGCATCTGAATATACCGTGCTCTCTTTCATTGACTTAAGTTTAGCTATCTTGTCTTCTATGTCGGAAACCTGCTGCAATGCGTTACACATATCGTCAACATCTCTTGCAATGTCATGGCTCAATGTCTGGTTGCCGAGTGTATTGACTTGAAGATCCTGCGAATAATTAATGGTGTATGTAATATATTGTCCGCCATCCTTCTGATGATATTCCTTAATATCAGCCGGATCAGTTATGTCCTGACACTCATAATACATCTCAGGCCTTGCGTCTCCCTTGGCAAAGCCTTCCTTCTCATATGTAAACTCTATATCTTTGGCATCTTTGACTGTCTCATACATATTATCCGATACGAACAATTCGCCTGTATCATATACATAATAGAAATCATCAGTGGCTTTACCGTTTTCAAGAAGTTCCTGATACTCATTGTATGTTACCGCTGTAGGAGTATAATCTGTTCCATCCACACTTATCGCTCCGAAATTATCTTTGGAACAACCCGAGTATGCAAGTCTTAATCTGTATACTTTATCAGCTTCAGGCATATCTGCAGCCGGGATGTCTGTTATGTTGGTAACATCAACGGATTTCTTCATAATACTTACCTGATCCATATCTGAAGCATTTAACTTCTGCGGAATTCTGTACTTCAGTGATGCAGCCTCGGTCGCATCCGTAAATGTAAACGATGTATCCGTTCTGTATCCTGTAAAACAATATCTTCCGGCATAGTTGGCATTGGCCTCTGTATACACAGCTTCTTTATACTGGTTAAGGACCTGGATTATCGCGCTTCTGTTCTCAATTGTAAACTGGTCGGATGCGCCCTGCGTACATAACTCGTAAATATCTCCAAGCGCACTGTCCATATTGTCAAGGGCGCTCTCGGTTATTCCGATCCATGATTCAGCCTCAGGAATATTGTTGGTAAGATACATACTTATCTCTGACAGACTTGAACGGAGAGAAAGAGCTCTGATTGCAATAATCGGGTCGTCCGAAGGTCTTGTTATTTTCTTCTCGGTACCCATCTGATTCTCAGCACTGCTTAAGTTCGTCTTGGAACCATTAACATTACGCATTGTTGAATTTATCATCATTGTGTTGGTAATTCTCATTATCTCATCCTCCTGTCTTATACTCCGGTTTCCTGAATCAACTTGTCATATATTTCCTGCATTACCGAAACTACCTTGGATGCAAGGCTGTATGCTTCTTTAAATTTAACCATATCAACAGCTTCTTCGTCTTCATCGACGCCGCCGACCGAAAGTCTCTGGTTATTGATAGTATCTTTGATATTATTATAATTGGATGCAAATGTTTTCGCCCTTGCAGTATCTATATAAGCTACCGATACCATTGACTGAAGATATTCAAGGAAAGTACCGTTATTAATGGTGTCTTTCTCCTTTAAAGCATAAAGTGCATCAGCCATATCGCTGTTCGCTGCGCCCTGTGCATCATCAAATGAATACGGAAGAAGTGAAACATCTCTTATTATATCCGGATTAACCGTAACACTTGCAGCCGAAATATATTCTTCACCGTATTTGGATGTAAAGAAATCTATCGGCGGTTCACCGTTTCTGTCGCCTTTAGCGATAATCGCATTAAATTCCGACGTTATTGCCCTTACAAATTCATTAAGCTGTGACTGATAATATGGCACTCCTTTGTAATCCGAATTGCGGTACTGGTCAACGTAAACTGTCAGTTCTTTCGTATATCCCTGCGCCTTATACTGTTCATATTCGGTTTCGGTCAGATTCTGTACATCAACCACTTTGCCGTTGGCATCCTTTAAGAAATTACCGTCAGCATCCTTCAATCCGACTACCTCATAGCAGTCATTACAGCCATCACGTACATCTATTGCTGCTTTTAAGGAACCGCTTAAACTGCTCCTGTACATATTGAATTCCATTCCATTGTTCCACGAAAGCTCCACAAGACCGTTTATATCGCTTGCATTACGCTTGTCTCCCGTCTCCCTTGGAGTGCATACAATCTGGTTATAATCATATCCGTCAACAAGCGAGTATCCGTCAACGTATACGCAGAATTCAGTAACTCCGTTGCCAACCTCAGTCTCTTTAACCGTCGTATTAATGTATCCCGATAATTCGTCTATCAATAATGCTCTCGCATCACGAAGATCATTGGCTGCGCCCCCGTTAACCTCGATCGTATTGATCTGCTTGTTAAGAGATGCTATTTCCTGTGCAACCGTGTTAATCGCATTGGCTGTCGACTTAACCTCGTCATCAGCCTGTCTCTGGACGGAATTAAGATTGGTTGTCATAGTATTAAAAAATTCCGATATGCTCTGTGAGTAATTAACAAGCTGGTTTCTTGCCACAACGCTGTGCGGATCCTTGGTCAGGGCGTTTACCGCTTCAAAAAGATTCTTATATTCTGTAGTAAATCCGTCAAGATTAAACTCATCAAGGTAATCCTCTATGAGTGTCGTATAAGATTCAAGTGTTGAATAATTACCACAGACTGAATTATTATTCCAATATTTGGTATCATAATATGAACTTCTCAACTGCTTAATCTCGGTAACGCTTACGCCGGTTCCTACAGTACCGTAGTTAGTATAAACCCTGATTGCGGATGATGCTTCCTGAACAGTCTGCTGCTTAGTATATCCCTTTGTGTTGACATTGGAGATATTATGTGCCGCAGTGTTGATCGCAATACCGCTTGCTCCGAGACCTGATGATGCAATTGTAAGTCCAAAAAAAGTATTAGCCATTATCTCGCTCCTGTTCTGTTGATCAATGTTTCTATCATATCGCTGACAACGTTAACATATCTTGATGCAGCGTTATACGCCTGCTGATATTTAATCATGCTTCCGAGTTCCTCGTCAGAAGAAACTCCCATTACTTCCTGCCGCTTGTCATCAAGCTGGCTGGCGAGTTTGCTTTCATTGTCCGCCATGCTCTTATATATCTTACCTGTGGTGGCAACATCAAGCGTCATCGTCTCATAAAACTCCTCAAACGTCAGTCCGTGAAGTCCTCCGTTATAGTGAAGAGTCTTATCATTAAATATATTAACAAGATCCTTGGCGAGGTCATAATCATCTGCGCCATCTCTTGTCGTAAGTGCCATTTTGGAATAATCCTTCAATATATCGCTGTTGACCGTAATATTGTTAATAGAATATGCCGACCTGTTGCCAAAAGTATTGGTATCATTGCGGACGTACATTGCCTTGCCGTCGATTACCTGTTCGGTATACCTTTCGGTATAATTTCTTGTAAAAAGTTCAATACCGGTACTTCCGTCCTTCGCTAACGGAGCCTTATCGGTATCAAGTATTGTATACTGCGTACCGTCCGCTGCCGTATATGTAGTCTCCGGGCAGAAAATATCATTTATTTTCTCAACCATTCCGCTTATCAGCTTATCAAAATTAGCAAGTGTATTGACAATAATAGATGTGTCGCAGCACTCCTTATATCTGTTATATTCACTGAGTGCATCCTTGTAATCCTGGTCGTTAACGCCTCCTGCATAATCTGCCGGATCCGGTTCTACCATACTTGCTGCTGTCGGGCTTAATGTTCCTCTGGCAACCAGAAGGCCTTTAAGGCCACCGATATCTGTATTATCCTCAGTAGAAATTGTAGTATTGAGGTTATACACCGGCTGATCCGCCATACCTCTCCATACCGGTTTAGCGAAATTGGAGCCTTCTATCTTCTCGCATCCCATATAATTAACCGACAGATCGTCTACAAAATGCACACCTTCAACGGACACTTCCACAACTCCGTTGCTGTCTTCTTTATATGATATCCTGCAATATTTTGAAAGTTCATCGAGAAGATTGTCTCTCTTATCGCGCAGATCCATGGCCTGTTCAACATCATTGGCTTCTATACGCGATATTCTTTGATTCAGGTTCCTGATTGTATCGCCTATTTCATTAATCCTGTTAACTGTGCTGACTACCTCATCATCAATTGTCTTCTGATATTTGACAAGGCCGTTATATATCAACTGGGATTTATCGATAAATTCGACCGCGCTCTGTGCAAGTGCTGCTCTTGAAACAAGATTGCCCGGTGCCTCTGCCACCTTATTGATAGATTCCCGCAAATCCGAAATCGCACTCTGGAATGCAATTCCTTCAATTCCTTCAACGCTTCCCATCTTAACTTCTATTTCATATACAGAATCGTATAATTTATCATAAAATGTCTGTCTTCCATTCTCTTTACGGTAAGCCATATCAAGAAAGATATCTCTTACATGGCTTATTGTTGACACAGCAACACCGAGACCACTCTGTCCCTTGTTAACCGCTGAAGTGGTTGAGACATAGTTATATATGGCATCCTTATTAACGACACCCTGTCTTACATATCCGGTTGTATTAACATTGGAAAGGTTATTGGCCGTTGTATTAAGCGAATTACTGCTGGTCCTTAATCCTGAAAGTCCAATATATAATCCAGTCATCATGCTGCCCATTACTGTGTATCTCCTTTATATAAAAAATTACTGCTTCGCATCAAATGAACCACTGGCTCCGAAACTCTCTCCCGTATATCCGGAATCCGAATAATTCGCGGTTGCCGGTGCCTGTCTCATACTCTGCATTATATTAATCTCAAAGTCTGCCATATCTATTGATTCCTGCAGAAGCTGTTTATTGCTTTCATTAACTCTGACCATGTTGCCAAGAGTTGTCTTTAACTTATCATGTATCCGCCGGAGTGCGGTGCTCTCTGTTTCCTGACCGGCGAGAAGCTCTGCCAGATGCTCAAGTGTGAGCGTATCCGGCTTCCTGTTGAGGACCATCGCGATATCGTTCGTCGTCTCCGTCCTCTTCTTCTCAAGTGCGGTTATTCTCTCGACAACCTGCTGTTCCCTGACAATCATCTCATTTAAGGCCGTTACATTACCTTCCACGATAATTCCCGTCTTCTCCATCGAGAGTTCCAAAAGCGTCTCATATTCAGTATTTTCTTTGTCGAGAACATCAATAAGTGTATCGATTAAACTTGCCACTTGTCATTTCTCCTAATAAACTGTCGTATTATATTTAGCTGCAAGCTTCTGTGCCAATTCATCAGCGCTCACATTGTATTCTCCTGATGCAATGCGCTCCTTAATTGAGGCAACCTTATCTTCCCTGATATCCGGTGCCGCTGCAACTGCCTGCTTGGCTATCTGGTAGTCTTTACCAAACTGTGAAATTTCAAGCTTATCACTGCCTTTTGATGCACGTACCTTGCCGGTATGCACCTCGCCCGTTGTTCTGTATATCTGGCTGATCTGGTTATAAGCATCAATTCTCATAGCTGTCTCTCCTTCCATGAACAGATATTTGTCTAATTTATTTATCGGAGAAACCCACAAAATACTTATAGCAAATCGCAAAAAAATCGGGTTCCGTTTTCCCGGAACCCGTTAGATTGCTATATATTATATATTTAGTTATCAAGAAATCTCATTCTTGCGCCATCACGTCTGTCATTTATCGGAGCTGCGCCCGGCTTGTCCTCTCTGTATGCACTGCCAAGTCCTTTCTGGATGGCATCCTTGCATTGCTGGCAGAAACGGCCTGACTTAATCGTGGCTCCGCATCTTTCACATTCAATTCCTATAGGTGAATCGTCCGAAAAAACAAGTCTCTCTTCTCTTATCCATCTCTCTATCTGCATAATTGACACGTCATTGTCCTTGGCAATCTCAGGTATCGTAGCTTTCGGATTATCTCTTATGTATTTCTTAACATCAGCGAACTTCTTTTCAAGTTTCTCCATACATGCCGGACAATAATAATATCCTCCGCCAATGTAATTAAATAGTCTTCCGCATCCTCTGCAATTCTTAACATCCATTATATTTCTGCCTCCTAAAATCCTCTTC
>FR889212.1 GCA_000431815.1 Butyrivibrio sp. CAG:318
ATCTGCAATCGCCCATATTGCACGGTGTCACTCATCACGTTCCTGTTCCTTTTTGGTATCAACCATTCTCTTTTCCTCCGTTATCCTATCCTTCATTATTTTCTCAACATATGTTAGAAATTATATCATAATAATACTTTTTTTTCAATCTGCGCATACAATTCGCAAACCATAAAAAAAACATTCCAAAACCGGTAAGATTAGTGTTCTGGAATGTCCTCATAAATCAACATTGTTTTTCCATACATATGCCTTTATCTACTCATGTATTTTTCCTATCTTCGCTCCAAAAGTCCCACCGTCTCGACATTTCCGGTTCCCGGGAACATGTCCACGCAGCATGCCTTCACAAGCTTATACCCACGGCTTTCAAATATCTTCACGTCACGCGCAAGGCTTGTAGGCTTGCAGGATACATAAACTATCGTATCAACGCCGAAATCGATAATCGGGCCGATTGCTTTCGGATGAATTCCGTCACGAGGCGGATCGAGTATGATTATATCTGGCTTGTCCGTGAGATCTCCGACAACCTTAAGGACATCACCCGCTATGAATTCACAGTTGTCAAGACCGTTAAAATGTGCATTCTCGCGTGCAGCCACAACGGCCTCCTCTACGATTTCAACACCCACAACCTTGGAAGCGACAGGCGCCATCACCTGTGCAATCGTACCGGTGCCGCTGTAAAGGTCGAACACGACCTTATTCTTAAGCTCTCCGACATATTCACGCGTCTTGGAATAAAGGACCTCAGCGCCGAGCGTGTTGGTCTGGAAGAACGAAAAAGGCGTAATTTTGAAACGTAAGCCCAGAAGCTCCTCGTATATGTAATCGCGGCCGTATAAAATATCGGTTCCGTCATTCTGAACCGTGTCGGCCAGACTGTCATTATGTGTATTGAGAATACCGGTTATTGTTCCGTCAAGCTTAAGATCCAGAAGGAGCTTGACATATTCCTGAAGGTCCGGGGATTCCTGGGTCGAAGTCACCAGGTCGATCATTATCTCGCCGGTCTTATGTGCTTTGCGCACCAGAAGATGACGAAGATAACCCTCATGGCGCATCTTATGATAGAACTTAAGTCCGCTCGCGGCAAAGTAGCGGCGGCTAGCGCTGAGAATAGCGCGGTAGTCGGAATCCACTATCCGACATTCATCAACTGCAGTGACGTCGTAGAAACTGCCCCTTTTGTGCATGCCGAGAGAAAGCGGTCCGTCCTTATATTCATCGCCAAAAGAAAACTCCATCTTATTGCGGTAACCACGGGTTATCGGACTTCCTGTTATTCCTTCAAAAACATAATCCTCTGCCGCTTCATCAAGCATTGATTTTACCTGGGATGCCTTTATTTTAAGCTGCTCCTCGTAAGGAATGCTCTGGTATGTGCAGCCTCCGCATATGCCAAAATGGGCACAACAATCTATGGCACACTCAAGCGGTGATTTTTCAATCACTTCCAAAAGTCTGCCCTCGCATCGGTCTCCATGCTTCTTATTGATGACGAAACGCACCTTCTGTCCCGGTATTACATTCTTGACCGTGACTGTTCCGTCCTCGCAGATTACCCTGCCTTTATTCGGAAAATCTACTGACGCAACTGTTCCTGTGTATTCCTGACCTTTTTTCATGCTGCTCGCTCCACGCTATTTATTTCGTTTTTTTATAAAAAGTGCCGAAAGGCATACTATTATTCCGCCTAATAAAAGGACTCCGTAAATTATCCACTCAAATGTGGAAATGTCCTTCTCGATTATAATCGTTGTATTTATCAGAATCGCAGTCACGATTACCACTGCGCCCGCTATGGCCACAATCTTAGAAGCCATCAGATGCGGTTTGACTATAAGCATTACTATTCCGGCTGCAAGCGGAAGGATCACAAGCACTGTTATCCACCACGAATACACGCCGCCAAATGACAAAAGTTCTGTACTAACGCTGGTCTTAGATATAAAAAGTCCTACTCCTGCCGCAATCATGACAAGTCCGATAATAACACGGATAAGTTCATTCCTTGCCTTCTTATTCATATCAGCCTCCATGTCACTGTTATTAATCAATATAAAAGTGGGGATTATAGGTAACCAATCCCCACTCTTGTAAATTCACTGTTCAGAATCAATTATTCTTCTTCAAAATCGTCTGCATCATCGAAGTCGTCTTCAAAGTCGTCCTCGTAATCTTCGAGGTAGTCCGGCTTAAAATATCTGTACAATGCATATGCGATTCCGGCTACTGCGGCTACAACGCCAACGATTGCAAAAATCTTCAATACCTTATTCTTGCACTTGCATTCCGGTTCCTCTGTAACGGCTGCCGGTTTGAAATAATCATAGAATCTGGAATCTGCAAAAAGTTCATTAATCTTCTTCATAGTTCAATCCTTTCCGTGCCCCCTTCGGACCACTAACTAAAAATATTATATTTATTTTATCACAAAAAGTTCGATTTTACCATAGAAAATATATTAAATTTTCACAAAAATCAAATTTTCTGTAATTTGGCAAATGATGCGAACATCTTCTTGGTACCGCCGTTTTCAAAATCAACAGTAACTTCGTAATCCCTGCCACCGTTCTTGATTTCTTTAACCGTGCCGGTTCCGAATTTGATATGGCGTACCTTATCGCCTATGCCGTATCCGAGTCCTGCATTGCCTGCTGACGGTTTCTTATCGAATATATCTTCCTTAAGTACATCATGCTGGAAGGACTGGAATCTGGATTCACCGGCTTTACGCGGCGGAAGATGGAAATGATCCTTGTCCGTCCCGTCAGATGTAAGTATCTTATGGGCCGGTCCCTGTGTGCTGTTAACCATGAGTTCCGCAGGTATTTCCGATATAAATCGTGATACCTTATTCATATGCGTCTCACCGCGCACCATACGCACCTTGGCCGCGCTCATAATGAGTTTCTGCTTGGCTCTCGTAATTCCTACATAGCACAGTCTTCTTTCTTCCTCGAGTTCAGATGGATCATCGGAATCAATACACATATAACTCGGAAAAAGTCCATCCTCCATGCCTGCAAGATATACTATCGGAAATTCCAGGCCTTTGGCACTGTGAAGTGTCATAAGAGATACTACATTATTATTGTCATCCATATTGTCTATGTCAGCAACAAGTGCAACTTCTTCAAGAAATCCCGACAAAGTCGGTGTCTCCTCTCCGTCCTCATATGTCGCCGCCTTGGATATGAGCTCGTCTATATTGGCACGCCTTTCCTCAACTTCCTCCGGGCTGTCATTCTCGGCAAGATAATCCATATAACCTGTTTTCTCGATAATGTCGTTAATAAGCCTGACAATTGACAACTCGTGCAATTCCGCGCGGAACAGCCTTATCAGATCGGTAAAAGGAGTTATCTTGGATGCACTTCTTCCAAGACCCGGAATATCTTCGGCCTGTTTAAGTGCTTCATAAAAACCAATATTTTGCTCATCGGCATATGCCTGTATCTTACCGACACTTGTTGCGCCGATTCCACGCTTAGGAACATTGAGGATACGTCTTACCGCTATCTCATCCATTCCATTGTCGATTGTTTTTAAATATGCCAGAATGTCCTTTATCTCCTTGCGGGAATAGAAATTGATGCCGCCATATATGCGATAAGGTATATTATGCCCAAGAAGTTTCTCCTCTATCGCACGTGACTGTGCATTGGTTCTGTAAAGGATAGCACAATCATTATATGCATATCCGTCATTAATATTCTTCTCTATTCCGAATGCGATTCCTTCCGCCTCGGCATAACCGGTCTCATATACATTAAAAGCTATTTTATCGCCCTCATCCTGCTCGGTCCAAAGGCTTTTGTCCATACGGCCGGAGTTATTCTTAATAACGGCATTGGCCGCGTCAAGTATATTGCTCTTAGAGCGGTAATTCTGCTCGAGTTTGATAATCTCCGCTTCCGGAAAATACTCTTTAAAATTAAGAATATTGCGTATGTTGGCACCGCGGAATTTATAAATTGACTGGTCATCATCACCCACAACACAGAGATTATGGTACTTGCGCGCCAGAAGGCTTACTAATTTAAACTGTGCTGTATTGGTATCCTGATATTCATCCACCATTATGTATTTAAAACGCTCCTGGTAATAATCCAGAACATCATCATTCTTCTCAAATAGTTCAACAGTAAGATTGATTATATCATCAAAATCAACCGCATTGTTCTTCTTAAGGCGTTCCTCATATACTCTGTAAACTTCTGCAATGCGCATCTGCGTATAATCATTGTTTGCCCGCGTATACATCTCATCCGGCGTTACCAATTCATCCTTCGCCGCGGATATTCTGCTAAGGAGCATTTTCTCCTTGTAGACCTTGGTATCCACATCCATGCTCTTGCAGACTTCCTTCATAAGGCTTTTCTGGTCATCTGTATCATATATGGTAAAGTTGATCCCGTATCCGAGCCGGTCAATAAAACGTCTCAATATCCGCACACAAGCTGCATGGAATGTCATTATCCACGCCGCATCAGCTCCGCATCCGACCAGGTCATCAACTCTCTCACGCATCTCTCTGGCAGCTTTATTGGTGAACGTGATTGCCAGAATATTGTATGAATTAACGTCACAGTCATCTATAAGATGAGCTATTCTGTGTGTAATGACACCTGTTTTGCCAGAGCCCGCTCCGGCAAGTAAAAGCACCGGGCCCTCGGTCGTAAATACGCCTTTTTTCTGTTGTTCATTCAATCTGTCATATATACTCATGTTATTATTTCCTATTGATTATTAACATTACCAAATCCTGCATTAATCTGTGCCTGACGCACTTCCGCCGGATAACTGAAATTGGCAATCGTAAAAGATGTTATGCTGATTCCGTCCTTAAACAATTCCATATCAAGGTCTTCTTTAATACCTGCCGCAATTTCTTTTGCATTCATCTGAAGATTAAATATATCCCTGCCTTCCTTCGTAATCCACTTCATAAGAAGGCTTCCCAGAACGGACACCACACGGTCACGCAGATCGTCTGTGGTATATACAGTCCGCACCCCGGCATATTTATCCATGGCAGCAATATAATCTGATACTTTACACCCGAATGTACCGAAAGCGCGTATCGGAAGACCGGTTGCAAATCCCTGCACCGGAATCGTTACCGGGCTCTGTGTTCCCCACTTAATCGTGAGTTCCTTCGTATTGACAAACAGAACCTCACACCTGGATCTGTTATCAACGTCAATATCGAAGCATCCTTCATCTTCAAATATTCCCTCAATACGTCCGTTCACAAGATATACTGCATTCTGTCCCGGGCGCACCACAAGATGGCACCCTTTCTTCAACTGTGGCTCAGGCCATTTATAGAAAATTATATCTTCTGAGTTCTCAACCCATTCTACGACATTGGACATACGTCCGCCAAAAAGTCCCATAATTCTTCCTCTCTTATTAATAAAGTCTTAAAGAGGGTGTCCACAGGACACCCTCCGGTCTTATATCATATTCAGATCAATAAATTACATACCCATCTTAGCCTTGATAGCTGCAAGTTCATCATCAACTGCCGGAGCTGATACCTTATACTTGTCTTCAAGATCCTTGATGCTGTTGTCAGCACCTGCTGTGTTAAGTTCTGCCATTGCATTGGCCTCATCAAGCATTCTGTCAGCCTTAGCTTCCATTCTGTCAAATGCTGAAAGACTGTTCTCTGCTTTACCCATGCCAGATGTCATCTTATTGACTGTCTGCTGAGCCTTGGCAACCTTCATCTTAGCCTTAATGGTGTCACGCCTTGAATCAAGCTCGTTAATATCATTAACAAGCTTATCATGCATCTGTCTCATTTTGGCAGCATTATCGGCTGCAAGTGTATATGTCTGCTGGAATGCCTGCTGCTTGGTAACAAGTGTCTGCTTCTTGGCAAGAAACTGTCTTGCATCATCGTCATTACCTGCTGCAACTGCCTTCTCTGCGTAAGCCTGAAGCTTATTAATCTCTGCCGTACACTCATCGAGTTCTCTCTTGGCTCTCTGCTCATCGGCCATAACAGATGCTGTCTCTGCTTTAACCTTTCCCAAATCACTCTGAAGATTTCTCATGTACTGATCAATCATCTTCTCCGGATCCTCACACTTATCAAGAAGTGCGTTAATGTTAGCGGACATAATGTCCTTGAATCTGGAAATAATACCCATTGCCTCTTACCTCCTGCGGTTAAAAATATGCGCCCATATATCCGGGCTGTTTACAATTGATATAAGTATAACATATTCCCCCGTTTCTGTCACGAATATTTTATTTTTCTTGTCATATGGTTTGCAATACTATATAATAGAGTAAGGCAGTACACATACTGCGATTTGAAAGGACATATATTATGGCAGATTCAACAACGGATCTTTATACCCGCCTTCTTCGTGAGCTCACTAAGATTGATTATGTGAAGCCGGGTGAATTTCCTAACATAGATTTATATATGGACCAGGTTACCACCTTTATGAATACCCACTTATCCGATTCCAAGATTAAATCGGACGATAAGATCCTGACCAAGACAATGATAAATAACTACGCCAAGAATAATCTGCTGCCGCCGCCGGTTAAGAAGAAGTATTCCAAAGAGCATATGATTGTTCTTATTTTTATATATTATTTCAAGAATATACTTTCCATAAGTGAAATCCAGGCAATGTTAAATCCATTGACCGATAAATTTTTTGATCCGGCAGGCAACTCCGGCAAGATAAGCATGGAAGATGTGTATACTGAAGTTTTTAACGCTATTAAATCTCAGCTTTCCACGATAAACACCGACATCGAAACTAAACTTGAAGTTGATAAAGAGCATTTTAACGATGTGAAGAATAAGCAGGACCGCGAATTCCTACAGAAATTTTCCATGATATGCATGCTCGGATTTGATGTTTTTCTTAAGAAACAGATAATCGAAGGACTTATTGACACTATTGTCTCCGACAAGGAGAAGTCGGAACATAAAGAAGCAGAGCGCAAGGCCAAGAAAGAACCGGTCAAGGCTCCGGCCAAAGCTCCGGCATCCAAGGAAACACATAAGAAATAATAAAAAGGATATCCATCGAGGGTATCCTTTAATATTATTTATTCTCGTATAATCTCTTAAATACCATATCGTATCCGTCGCATCCATAATTAAGCGAACGGTTGACGCGGCTTATCGTCGCGGTGGATGCCCCGGTCTTATCGGCAATATCACGATATGTGCTGTTCTCGCGAAGCATCTTGGCAACTTCATATCTCTGTGAGATTGAAAGCAGTTCATTTACCGTACACACATCTTCAAAAAAAGCGTAGCACTCTTCCTTATCCTTCAGACATAATATTGCATCAAAAAGATGGTCAACTTCTTCGGTTCTTATATTCTTACTCATATCCGGTCTCCTTTTGTGATAATGACTTTCACGTAATAAAATTTTAACGCATTAAAGTATTCTAGTCAAGCACAAATTTGTTCAGCACATCAACAATACCATTCTCATCATTAGAAGGTGCAATGTAATCGCCTTCTTTTTTTACGGCGTCGTTGGCATTGCCCATCACAACGCCCATTCCGGCGTATTTAAGCATGGATATATCATTATATCCGTCTCCAAAAGCCATCAGTTCCTCTCGTCTGCAGCCAAGATGATTTAACAATTTCTCAAGAGTTGCGGCCTTATTAATTCCCTTCGGAAGTACTTCAAGGAAAAATGGTTCCGAACGATAAACATCCAGCCTGTCCGAAAGCCTTGCGTGTACTTTTTTCTCAACCTCGGCAAGGTAATCTCCGTCTCCGAGCATGAGGAATTTAGGCACTTCAAATGTGAGATACTTTTCAAGATTATCGACCTGTTTAACACCGAGTCCGTTAATCCTTGATTCTATTTCAATATATTTGTCATCTATATTCTCAGATATTACATCATCTCCCTGATATGTCATAAGGTTGACCTTATATTCTTTTGCAATCGCGCATATCTCATGATAATATTCCATAGGGAGGAAGGTCCTGCTTATCGCCGTACCCGTACTGCAGTTCTCAAGGAGACCTCCGTTAAGCGCAAGAACATATCCTTCTTTATCCGGAAGTTCCAGTTCATTAACGTATCTGACGACTCCCTGCGGCGGCCTGCCTGTAGCGATTACAATCGTGCAGCCCATATCTGCTGCCCTGAGTATCGCAGCCCTGGTCTCAGGCGTTATCTCCTTACGCGAATTGGTCAGTGTCCCATCTATGTCAAATGCAAGTACTTTATATTTCATCATGTCCTCCGGTTTGTTTTTATTCATCATATTGTACAGGAACGAATTCCGTACGGTATTTATTAAGATAAATATCCTCGATATTATAACTTATGACAGCATCATATTCGGCCACATAATCATATGACACATTTATTTCTCCGTCATATGTAATCACCGCATCTTTGTCTCCTGACGAATAATAATAACTTTTTACGAAATTTCCGTCATAATCATAATAGTCATAATAGAACTGGATAACGTCTCCCTTCTCAAAATCAATCATGCTTCTTGAAGGGAATGAGGATGTATCATCCTCCGAATCAATATAATATCCGACAGCTTTGCCGTTCTTATTATTGTTGTTATCCCAGTAAACCATTATTTTGATATCTGTTTCGTTATTAAGCACTGCCGGCACATATCCGTATGAATATTCCTCACCGTCCGTCTTGGTTCCTTCTTCCTGCGCATAGAACGGTACTATCATTCCGTTTAATGCAACCCATGTGTAATCAAAATCGACAATAAGATTACCGTCATCATCAAAATCATACACATTATTCATACCAAGGTCAATATATCCCGAACCGTCATCAAGCAGTACCTGCAGTTTTAACTGTGATACCAGGTCCCACTGACTGTCACTGAGTTTTAACAGATAATGTCCGTTTTCATAATCAAGTTTCAGGTCATCCTGTGTAAGCTGCTCTGTCTGCGCAACATATTTTTCTCCGACAGATGCATCATACCAGTCATATTGTTCATAATCGTTATCGTCAAAAAGCCAGCCGAAAAATCCTCCAATCGAGTCATTTTCCTGTGACGTATAAGCGACAATATTGGCGAAAACATCAAAAAAATTCTCATATTCACCATATCCTAACACATCTCCGAGATGATCTGCCGTATTCTGGTATGCATCAAGATACATATACGGATAATACATCGAAAGTCCGCAGGCCTCATCAATATTGCTTACATTATATACAACCGCTTTATCCAGGGCATGCAGTAAATCATCCGAACCTTCAACATCAAGTCTTTTAACATAATCCTTTATGTCTATCTGATCATATTCTTCTTCTCCGTATGATTTTGCATTGCTTCTGGCTTCAAGTATCTTATAATACCCATTATTTTCCAGACTGTCAAGCGACCTCGTCATATATGCAGCAAGTTTCTCCTGAACATCAAAAATACAGCTCAGATCAATAACCGACATTGTCTTTACGTCCCAATTATCATCCTCGTTGTTATTGATATATCCATCCGCAATCATTTTACAGATATCAGCTGCCGCCATATCCGGATTATCATCCAATGCATTGAGCCAGTCTGTGTAAAACCAGCCGCCTCCGGGTTCAGTCTCTTCTGATGCAACAAGATAACCGGCATAATCTGAAACAGCTGCTGCCGTCTCAATTCCGGCCATCAGGCATGCATCGAATCCGATGAAATCCATATGTATGCCCGCATCCTTAAGTGCCCACGCGACATCATCAAGCATCAGTTCATCATCCGTGAAATATTCATCATATCCGAATCCCATGGCTGCGCCGCCGCCATGATTCCAGAAAATCAGGCTGTATCTGTCAGCCGGACAATTTCCGGCTGCCCATGTTATAAAATCAGATACGCTTGATTTGTCCACCATACTTGTTCTGCCAAGATTCTCTTTCTCAGTTATTTCTTTATTCCTGATGACAAAACGCTGTGTCTCTCCTCCGGTCACTTTATTATTATGCCATTCCTTCGTACCTCCGGTCTGAAGTACGACGGTCACATTATCGCCTATCCCGGATTCGATCATTTCATTGATATCTTCGGTTGCACAGGCAGCATCACTTTCAAGATCAGAACCTATCATATATACCATAACAGTATAACCACTCTTATCATCCGGTTTACCGGATGTACTCTGTGAAATATCGTCAAAAATTATTCCGCCTGTCACTACCATGATTATAAGTCTTATCACTACAACAAGCGATATCCCAATAATTGCCATAACCTTTTTGCCGTTATGTTTTCCGGTTGTTTCCATTTTCCCTCCTGTATCCACACACTCTTACAACGATATATTACACTATTTTTAACCGAAAATAAACCTTTATCTTTTAATGTTTACTTTTTTTTCGAAATGGCTATAATGTTAGGGTGACAGGAGGTGTTACATATGCCGGGTTTTGTAACTCATTATATTTTCGGCGTTAATGCTTATAAGCAGATTGATAACAGTGATATTCATAATATAATATATCGCAATAGACAAGCGTATAGTCTCGGGCTTCAGGGGCCGGATTTATTTTACTATTTTATGCCGGCCTCACTTGGTTTCAAACCGAATATTGCCAATATCATACACAAGAAGAAGACCAACGAATTTTTCAGACAGTTGATAGCGTCGGTTTCATCTCTTACAAGGCATCAGGACTATGAGACCGCTTTTGCGTATATCGAGGGATTTATGGGTCACTATCTTCTGGATACGGCGATGCATCCTTATGTATATTCAAGAGTCGGCACTTCGATTTCTAACCGCACGCTCGGCGAGCATTTTGCAATTGAAACTGATATAGACAGAGAAGTTCTCTGGAAATATAAGAAAAAACACCAGACGGATTTTCCTCATTCTTCATGTATAAGGCTTTCACCCCGTGAGCGCAGTGTTATTGCCCGAATCCTTAGCATTGCCATACTTGCCACATACGATATTAATGTGACTACCAGGCTGATCAAAGCTGCTATGGTAAGTTTTAAAATTGAAAGTTCCATGCTTATAGATGAAAAGACATACAAACATAATATTATCCAATTCATTGAAAAACGTACACTTGGATATAATATTATCTCTCCGTTACTGATCAATGAAGTCAGACATGTGGATGATCCATGCAACCTTTCACATGAGCGCTGGGCTAACCCATGGGATAAGGATAATTGCAGTACGGAGTCTGTTTTTGAAATAATGGAATCCGCTGCATCCAAATATGCTTCGTATATGATCAAGATGGCTGATGCACTTGATGATGCATTTGAAGTCATTGAAGATAATTCTCCGGCAATTCTTGAGATGTTATGCAACAATTCATATAACAGCGGTCTGGACTGCCGCAAAAAGCTTAAACGCGACAAATAATATTTTAAAAGCCGTTGGCATTTAAACCAACGGCATTTTTTTATCTATATTTTTCTATCTGTTCTTTAATAAGTGCACCATCATCGAAATAATTAATCTTCATGGATGCCCTTACCTCAGCAAGTGTCTGGGCTGCCACAGCCTCTGCTTTACGGCTGCCTTCTTTGAGAATGTCATATACAGCAGGTATATCCTTCTCCCACACTTTACGACGTTCACGAATCGGAGCAAGTTCCGACTGTATTACATTGTTAAGGAACTTCTTAACTTTAACATCGCCAAGTCCGCCCCGGCTGTAATGTGCTTTAAGTTCATCCAGATCCTTGTACTCAGGAAGAAACTCCTCAAAATGTTCAGGCTTGCAGAAGGCATCAAGATATATAAATACAGGGTTGCCTTCAACCTGTCCCGGATCTTCCACACGAAGATGATTAGGGTCGGTAAACATTGACATAATCTTCTTGCGGACATCTTCTTCCGTATCCGAAAGATATATGCAGTTACCGAGTGACTTACTCATCTTAGCCTTACCGTCCGTGCCCGGAAGTCTTAAACATGCCTTATTCTCCGGAAGAAGAATTTCCGGTTCTACAAGCGTCTCACCATATACCGTATTAAACTTATGAACTATTTCCCTTGTCTGTTCAATCATCGGCATCTGGTCTTCACCTACGGGAACAGTCGTCGCCTTAAATGCTGTAATATCTGCCGCCTGGCTTATAGGATATGTGAAAAATCCGACCGGAATGCTTGCCTCAAAATTACGCATCTGTATCTCTGACTTAACTGTAGGATTACGCTGAAGTCTCGACACTGTCACAAGATTCATATAATAGAATGACAATTCTGTAAGTTCCGGAACCATTGACTGTATAAAAAGTACCGACTTGGCCGGGTCAAGTCCGCATGCCAGATAGTCAAGTGCAACCTCTACTATATTCTGCCTTACTTTCTCCGGATTATCCGCATTATCGGTAAGTGCCTGTGCATCCGCAATCATAATATATATATCATCGAACTTACCCGAATTCTGTAATTCCACACGTCTCTTAAGTGAACCTACATAATGTCCGACATGAAGGCGTCCGGTAGGTCTGTCACCCGTCAATATAACTTTACTCATCTTAAAAACCTCTCGTTTCAATAATGTGATATATTTAATTTTATAATATCATTGTAAAAAGTCAAGTACAAAAAAACCGCCCCTTAGGTATGAAGAGGCGGTTCTGTGTCGGTTACTATATAATTTAGAACAAATCAACTTTTCCGGCATATTTGCTGTTAATTACATAATATGCTGCTGATTCTTCCGGCTTAAGATATACCTGAAGAGACTTAATTGATGAAGCTCTGTGTCCGTCTGCAACATAAGCCTGTGTAGCTCTTTCAATCACTGCATCAACCTTAGCTTCCTGTCCTGCGAACTGAACATATACTTCTGATACAAGTTCATTCTTCTTCTCTGTAACTTTAGCAGCAGTCTTCTTAACTGCTTTCTTAACTGTATCTTTAGTCTCTGTTGCCTTATCAGCAACTTTCTTAGACTCTTCCTTAGCTGTTTCCTTAACCTCTGCAGCTTTCTCTGAAGCAACTTTAACTGTCTCTTTGGCAGCCTCTGCTGTCTTGGATGCTACTTCCTTAACTGTGTTTCCTGCTTCTTTAACCGTTTCAGCTGCCTTAGCCGCTGTAAACTTAACTGTCTGCTTGACTCCGGTTGACTTTCTAGACATAACAAATTCCCTCCTTGAAAATAAAAATATCCACAAATATGTATATTTTGTGTCACCTGTCTTAACCACGGATATAATATAACTCATTTATCAGAAAAAATCAAGGATTATTTATTATCATTGGTAAAAAGCCTTAAGCAGAAATTATAAAGCGCATTCTGCCATACCGTTGTCTGATGTCCGCCATTCGTATCATAAAATATATGTTCAATTCCTTTTTCGGTCATCATCCGGTCAAGATCATATGTCACCCATCCGCACACATTATCTTCGTTGCCCACCTCTAACATAAGAAGTTTAAATCCGCCATACTCCGGGTCGATCACCAGGTCATCCAAAAGCGGATACATAACCGTTTTCTTTGATTCTCCTTTAACAACACCCGCTGTTGAAAATGCCCCGGCATATCCGAAGATATCCTGGTGTTTGAAAGCAATGTATATAGTGTTACGGCCACCCATGGAATTTCCTGCTATTGCTGTATTATCCCGTCCGGTTTTAACAGGATATTTTTCTTCAATATACGGCATAAGATAATTGATCAGGTCTTCTTCTGTCTTGTCATATATCGCAATTCGTTCTTCTATCGGCAGATTATCGGCATCTTCTTCTTTATTTACTTCACTGTTAGGAAGCACAACAATCATATCCGGAACATTATTAAAATAATTAAGATTATGGATTATCACATCCGCATCCTTATTAATCCATGTTTTATGGCTGCCTCCGAGTCCATGCAGAAGATACAACACAGGATATTTTTTATCATCGTCATAATCATCCGGCAGGATTACGGCTGCGTGTCTGTAGGTATCTGTTACTCCTGAATAATATTTTATGACATCAGGTTCTCTGTATGCAAAGCCCGGCTGCTTCGTGGCGAAGTATGGGTTATCGTCCATATACTGCGCAATTCCCTGTTCATTGGTCTCCTGCTCATATGAAAGAACTTTCTTTCTGATATGATTTCTGTAGGAGTCCGCACCAAAAAGGACTGCAGCCACCGTCACGATAACCGCCGCACACAAAACAGCCGGTATTATCACTTTTCTTTTTGAAAATTTCTTTCTATCCATTATTTCAAGTGCTCCTTGGTTATTCTTTATCAGAGTATAGCACCTGAAGTAAGGTTAAGGTCAATATTAATTTGAATTTTTTACAGTTTTTTTATAAATTTTACTGCCTGTAATCATAACTGTCACAACAGCCGCACCAAGCATTATAACAAGCTTAAACAGTCTGCCATCGCCGGCTCCTACATCCGGATTTTTCTCTTCCGGTTTATTATTACCGCTGCCATTATCGCCGCTGTTATCGCCACTGTTATCACCACTGCCGTTACCACTGTTGTCACCCGAGGGTGTGTCGTTGTCACCTGATGGTTTATCATTATCTTCATCTGAAGGCTTGTCATTATCCTCATCAGATGCCTTTACAAGTGTAAGTGTGAAGTCATCAAGTGTTCCCCACGCACCGGATGGGAGTGAAAGTGCTGCGCCGATTGTAACGGTTCCGTCTTCACCTACAACAATTTCTTCAATAACAGGATTCTGCCATGTGGTCCATCCCACAAGTTCAAATGAAGCGTCCTGTCTTACACCTGATGATATGGCATAGATTGCATTAACTGCACCGGCTGCATCTCCGCCCTGTGCTGAAACTGTAAATCTGTATGTTCCGGGTTTAAGACCGGTTATTGTCTGAGATACGTCAAATGCATAATCACTACCCTTCCAGAAATGAAGCGAATAATCTCCGCTTGCTGCATCAGCTGATTTATTCTGGTAATCTGTTGCATCCGCATCTCCTGTGATAACCCACATGCTTCTGTCAGAATCTTCAAAACTTGGATTGACTACATAATTATGTGCTTTTACATTGACATTTAAGACAGCCTTTATATCACATCCCTGAATTGTTCCGTAAAATACATATGTGCCTTCTTCTAATGTAGATACGTCAGTGCCATTGGTATCCCATGTTACATTTCCTTCTCCGGTAGTTCCGTCATTGTAATAAACAATAACCCTATCCGGAAGTGTAAGTGCATCTCCAGCATTAATTTCTACATTAAGAGCTTCGGCCGAATCTACTTTAACAGTTGTCTTTGCACCGGTTCTGACATATTTATACACATTGAGTGATGCTAATGGTTTTCCTGCAAAATCAAACATAGCCTGATTGTCCCATGCACTTCCGCCATACCATACTCCTGCATCATCCGGATCATATTCAACGGCATGGCTTGATGCCCATCCTGATCCTTTGCTTTCCCATATTGTTTTATTTGATGCAAGTATATCTTGCGATAACTTTTCATTCTCATAAGCATATTTAACAGGAATCCATGCAGGTTCCCAGTAAAACATACCTATTCCGGCACTTCCGATGTCCGCAACAGCCTGAATTACATCCCTGACAACATTTGCCTGTCCCTGTACCGTTGCGTTGTATCCGCTTACAAGATCCGTTGCTGAATTTTTAATTGTGTTTTCATGTCCGTCTCCATCCTGCATTGTATATGCATATGATGTTTCGGCAACCATAACTTTCTTGCCGTATGTATCGGCAATATTTTTGAGTACCGATGTCAGATTGGACATTGTTCCATGCCAATATGTGTAATATGATGATGCAAAAACATCATAATCAACATTATTGGCTGCCAGCTTTTCTGCAATCGAGGCATAGCTTCCGGCATTTTCAGGGTTAGTAAAATGCAGTGCTATAAGTATATTGGCATCAACCGCTCTGACAGCCTCGCTTCCTTTGTTATACAAAGCGCACTTGGATGTCATATCTGTTTCGCCGCACATACCGTTATTGGTTTCGTTTCCAACCTGCACCATTCCAACATCAACTCCGGCAGCTTTTATTGCTGTTAATGAGTCATATGTGTAATTGTAAAGTGCTGTTTCCTTTTCTGTAAGGCTCATGCTGCTCCATGCCTTCGGAGCTTTCTGTTTAGCCGGATCTGCCCAGAAATCGGAGTAATGGAAATCAACAAGTACCTTCATTCCCGCATTAGTCGCAAGCTTTCCGATTTCAATAGCTTTATCAAGGTCATTATCACCTCCGCCATATCCGTTTCCGTTTGCGTCATAAGGATTATTCCATACTCTGACTCTTATCCAGTTAACACCGGAATCGGCAAGGAGATTGAAAAATCCCTGTTTATCGAGCGCATTGCCATCCCAATCATAGTATACAACACCCGATTCTATTTCAGAGATGTAAGATGATACATCCATTCCTGTAATAAAATCATCCGATAATCCCTTTACTTTTTTGACAAAGATATCTGCATCAACAGTCGTATCTGCTTCTTCCGTATCTCCGTCAGTCTTCTCAATCACAAGATTATCGATATTTCCCCAATATGTTGCTGTTTCCGTTCCGCCAAGTGTAACCGTAACCGTACCCTGTGCGTCAAGAACAATCTCGTCAGATGTAACTGTCTGCCACGCATCCCATCCTGTCGTTATTATTGCATCTGATGTGTAAAGCTGTGTTCCATCAGCTGCATTCACCGACAGCTTAAGTCCCGAATTCATTTCTGCTCCGGATATATCAAGCGAAACCTTGTATGTGCCGGCATCAAGTGTTCCCGTCGTATAAGATGCGCTTACTTCCGTATCAGCCTCATACCACGGTAATGTAAGCGTAAATGTTGTGTTATTTGACGCATACTGATCTACCGATACTGTTGCACTGTCCCAGCTAAGATTCCATTCATCCGCCGTACCTGTTTCAAAATCTCCGTTGCCTAACATTACATTCTGAGAACCCTTTACGGGCGACAACGCCATTGAACCAATTGCCATTGCCGCCGCCAATCCGACAGCCGTTGCCTTTCTTACAATACTCTTCATAAAATACCTCCATAGATTATAAATGCCTATATGCGCAAACGATTGCGCTCTCCATGGTTTGAGTATAACACTTTCACATATTTTCGTCAATACAGCATAGAAATATTGTGAATATTTAACAAATTCTTTTGTTGATTATTGATAAAAACCCCTTGTCCATGGTTTATCGAACCGCTGAGCAAGGGGTTTATTATATATCCGCGCTACCGTTTGCGTTGCCGGTATTACGCTTTATTCTTCTGTATATTTCTTATTATTCTCTATGGTAAAGCCCGGTTCCATCATTCCCGGACACTGATTTGATCCGTCATTGAAAATTACAAGAGCAGCATTCCAGTCATTCTCAAGCACATAACTGTAAAGTCCGTTGCCTTCATCAGTCATCGCAACTCCAGGCCATGCAGCATTCTCTTTAACTTCCGACGATGACTCATCATATACATAAGCATTGACCGTATTCGCCCATGCTGCAGGTTTCTGGAAATATATTTTGGTTCCGGAACTGTTAGTCGTCTTATGTGTAAATACATATGTCATTACAGTCTGGTTATTTCCTGATTTAGCTGTAAGTCTGAGTGTCGCGGTATTATCGCTTCCTGCCTTGATTTCAATCTTATCACCGTCAGTATAAGCTGTCTCGGCACCTCCGTTTAAAGAATATGCCGCGCTGTCAGCATTGGATGCCTTAAGTGTTACCTGAATGGAATCTTCATAAAATATGCATGATGTTCCATCCTCAATCTTAACCTCCGGCAATGTACCATATTCTTCATATCCGTCATTGCAAAGGATTATTGCGCTTCTCGCCGGTATTGTTCCCGTGATCTTACCGCCATCAACAGTATATTCCGTGCTGTTATCTGCTCTGTTAACGTATTTGCCGTCAGCAAGCGACACCTCACAGTTAATCTGCTTATCGGATGAATCACTATTCACAACAACAAGTCCCTTGTTTCCTCTTTCAACCATGATAACAGATGTATCATTATCCGGATTGCTTAATTTCTCGCTTTCTCCGGTAACTGCCTTGTTAAAGAGATTGGCAGCAGCTACCGTTGCATCTTTATATAAATAGCTTCCGGCTACTCCGATTCTGTTCATCGCGCCCCACATATTGTCCGCGCTGCTTCCGTAAGGTCTTGCAAAAAAGAGTGCATTTCCATTCTCCCTTGCTGCAAGAAATGCCCATCCGAGTTTAATATCCTCATCCGTAAGTGATGTTGATTCCTCTCCGGTATATGTATCATGTGACTCAACCCATGTTACTGTTGATGCATCTCTTGAACCTACGGCATAATCTTTAAGATCTCCGGCATCCATTTTAGCTGATTTAATTGCTGTTCTTAATTTATAACCATATGAACTTGCCGTTGCCGCGCCTATCGTGTCAATATAATCTGCAATTCTTTCATTGTCTCCCTGAAGAACTTCTCCGTAATTAAATATATTATCTGCATTATCTATTTCGGTAATAACTCTTTTCCAGAAATTATTTTCGGAAACGCCTGTATCCTTAGGGTCATCTTCCAGTCCTATGTGCTTAGCTGTATCATATCTAAATCCATCAGCTCCACATGCGATACACTCGTTAAGGTACTCAATAAAATAGTCCTGAAACGCCTTATTTTCTGTATTCACATCATACAAGCCACCCTGACTGTATAAGGTACACTGAGCTCTGTCTGCATAATCTGTTATATCTTTCTTACCAGTTGAATGGTAAAGCTTATCGATTCCGCCGACAGCATTGATCAGATCCTGTGAAACGGCACTCTCATCGCCTGTAGTATGATTTGGAACAACATCCACTATAACCTTGATTCCGTAACTGTGTGCTTTCTCACACATTGCCTTGAATTCTTCTTTGGTTCCGAGCTGATAATTTCCTATCTTCCAGTCCGTAGGCTGATAATGGTAATACCACTTGCCCTGTCCCATAAGTTCCATTCCGCCATTACCGCCGACAATACATTCATTGGCAGGGGATGTCTGAATAGCCGCATATCCTGCATGAGCTATGTCTTCCATTGATTCGCTGATGGTATTGAATGACCACGCGAAACACTGGAGTATCGTGCCATTGATATTTTTACCGGACGATTTATCAGGCTTTTCAGTATTCTGTGAGTTTCCGGCTTCCGTACTTTCAACTGACGTTTCACCGGCCTGTGTAGCCTCATCACCTGTGTTGTTTTTCTTTCCGCATCCGGCTGCAGCAATAATAACAAACATGCATGCCAGAATTAACGACAAAATCTTTTTCTTAGTCATCTTCGTTCTCCTTAATGTTAAGATTTAACTTCGTACTAATTCTATCATTGCAGTCATTATCTTTAAATATTAGATTTCTTAGAAAATATGTTGTTTTTTTATGAACTTCGGCGGTTTCTTAATATTCCGATTATTCCCGCAGCACTGACGACGGCCGTTATTGCTTCCGATACCGGATACGCACTCCATACTCCGGTCATCCCTGCTATCGCCGATAAGATGAAGGCACATGCGATTATAACAATGAACCCCCTCATAAGCGATGTAACAAAAGCCAGCCTGGCCTTTTCCACCGAACTGAAAATATTACTTCCAACGATATTGATTCCCGCAAATATGAATCCCGCAAAATATATATGCATTCCGTTTACCGCCATCCGGGTAAGTCCGGCATCATTATCCCTGTTAAATATACCTGCTATCTGCGGTGCAAAAAACGCCGCACATACATATATAACCGTACCGATTATCACTGCGGTTATCATAGCTAATCTTACAAGTCTGTTCATATTCTCCGTCTCACCGCGTCCGTAACACGAACTTAAAAGAGGCTGCGAGCCCTGCGCCACGCCATTAAGTGTAGCAACCGCAACAAGTGCCGTATTAGCTATAATTCCGTATGCAGCGACTCCTGAATTACCCGCCAGGTTAAGTATGATGTAATTAAATACTACCGTTATGACACCTGAGGACATTTCTCCCACAAATGCTGATACTCCCACCTGACATGAGTAAAACATCCTTCTGACCGACGGTCTTACCGGTCTTAAGGAAATCGTACTCTTTCTGCCAAGAAGATGTGTCATACATATTCCGATTCCGACAACCGGAGAAAAAGCCGTAGCAAGCGCCGCTCCTTTCATTCCAAGTCCGCACGGAAACATAAGAACGTAATCAAATATAATATTGAACAAACTGCTTAAAAGCGTGGCAAGCATTGCAAGGCCGGGTCTGCTATCATTTCTGACAAATGCATTGCAGATATGATTACAAATAAAAAAAGGTGCAAACGACATAAAAATCCTTGTATATCCGCTTCCCACAGCAATAATTTCTTCATCTCCGCCAAGAATTCCTATTATCCTGTCCGGAATGGTTACTCCGACAACTGCAAATATAATTCCTATAACAATGCCACATTCTATCGAATTCATAAAGAGGCTCCTGCATTCATTTCTTCCGTGGCTTGCCGCTACCGAATACCTGATTGCCGCTCCGACACCTATCATAAGTCCAAGTGCAAATATAAAATTATACAATGGCAGTACCAGATTAAGGGCTGTAATGCCGTCTGCTCCGACCGCTTTTGAAATGAAGAAAGTATCTGCCAGTATATATAATGATATTCCAATCATTCCCAATATGTTCTGCGATACGTATTTTGCAAATTGCCTTGTTACTTCTTTCTTATTCATTCTGTATATCCTCTGTCCGCAATATAGTCTCTGTCCCACATGAGAACCTTTAACTTGTCAGCCGCTTCCTTTGCAGGTGCCGTAAAATAACTGTTAGTCATAACCACTCCGACCATCCGGTCATAGAAATCCTTAGCCGCGTATACTTCCTGTACGGACTTAATTCCAACCATATCAGAATAGCATTTACATTGTATTGCATATGTCACGCCATCCCTGCTTGCTAATATGTCTGCCCCAAAGTCCCTGCTTGCTTTCGTTGTGATTACTTCATCAAAACCATCCAAAGCCAGCATCTGTGCACAAAAAGCCTCAAACTCATGTCCTTCCATGTCATCTATCGAAAGTTTTCTGTGTCTTACGGCACGTCTGATCATAAGTATTATTGTGAAGATTAAAACAGCGGCAGCTAATGCCACCGCCGTAGTTATTATCTGTTCCTTAGTCAATTGATTCCTCCGAATCGTGCATTCCGCAAATATCCCTTGCAACATATATACCACTCGCTGATGCATGCGAAAGTGAATGAGTCACACCACTGCCATCGCCTATTATATACATGCCATCATATTTACATTCAAGATGTTCATTAAGTTCAACTTCCATATTATAGAATTTGACCTCAACACCATAAAGAAGCGTATCATCATTAGCTGTACCCGGAGCTATCTTATCAAGCGCATATATCATCTCAATAATACCATCAAGGATACGTTTCGGAAGAACAAGACTCAGATCGCCCGGTGTAGCCGACAATGTAGGTCTTACAAGACCCTCTTCCATTCTCTTGACATTACTTCTTCTTCCTCTTATAAGATCTCCGAAACGCTGTACAATTACACCGCCGCCGAGCATATTGGAAAGTCTGGCTATGCTTTCACCGTATCCGTTACTGTCCTTGAACGGTTCTGAGAAATGCTTGGCAACAAGCAGTGCGAAGTTAGTATTCTCCGTCTGCTTGTCCTCTCCTTCATAGCTGTGTCCGTTGACGGTAATTATACCGTTGGTATTCTCATTAACAACTATACCCTTCGGATTCATGCAGAATGTTCTTACATTATCCTCAAACTGCTGCGTACGGTATACTATCTTGCTTTCATAAAGTTCATCCGTGAGATGTGAAAATATAACAGCAGGCAGTTCAACACGCACACCTATGTCTACGCGGTTGGACTTT
The DNA here is from genome assembly GCA_000431815.1 of Butyrivibrio sp. CAG:318. Lineage (GTDB taxonomy): Bacteria > Bacillota > Clostridia > Lachnospirales > Lachnospiraceae > Eshraghiella. The sequence continues at coordinate 21,840 of FR889212.1, forward strand.
GTCGGTATATCAAGTTCCTGACATACATGTTCCATCCACTTACTTCCGCTTCGGCCTACAGAAACCACGCATTTATCGCACTCATAAACCTTATCGTCTTCACATACTACTTCAAATCCGTTGTCCAGCACCTTTATCGACTGTACCGGAGTATCAAAATAAAAATCAATTTTATCCTTAAGCTCATGATATATGTTATCAAGAACTACATAATTAATATCTGTTCCGAGATGACGTACTGATGCATCCAGCAGCTTTAGCTTATTCTGCATGCAGATTTTCTTGAACTTGGTTCCGGCGGTTGAGAAAAGTCTTGTTCCTTCTCCTCCGAACTTCATATTAATATCATCCACATAGCGCATAAGTTCAAGCGCCTTCTGTCTTCCGATATATTCATATAATGTTCCGCCAAAATCATTTGTTATATTATACTTACCATCCGAAAAAGCTCCGGCTCCGCCGAATCCGCTCATAATCGAACAGCTCTTGCAATGGATACAGTTCTTAACCTTAACCCCGTCGATCGGACACTTTCTCTTTGCCAGAGGATGTCCTGCTTCAAATACCGCGATACGGCAGTCAGGTCTGTTATTGATGAGCTCATAGGCAGTGAAAATTCCACCCGGTCCTGCTCCTATTATTATAACGTCATATTTACTCATATATTATACCTCCTGTTGCATAATATCCCCAATTCAGTAATCACTCAAGTACATAATTATATCTTATTATCCGGCAACTTTCAACTGTTATTACATATATTTCCTGAATCTGTTCGGAAGATTCTGCCTCTGCAGTCCGGGGTTATATCTGGACTTGATTGCAATGTTATCTTCAAAGACTTTCCATAATTTTCCAAATTCGTCCGTTATCTCCTTATCTCTTATTATAGCAAGCATATCATCTTCTATGTATGTCATATAACTTGCATTACTGTCATGAACGCCGGCAAGACCTCTTACGACATCGATTATTATAAAACGTTCCTGCTTCAGCCTGTCTTCGAAAAACTGCATCAATATCTCGCAAATATTATTCTTCGGCTCTATTCTTGCAATCAGATATCCCTTACAGTCGCGGAACCTTAAAAAACCTCTTATGTGCTGATATTCACGCTGACTCGCTCTGTGCAATTCAAACACACGCATAACGTATTTATCATGCAGATCATTCACTATACCGCATCCTACCCGAAGTCCTTTACGTATAAACTTAAATATCGCATCTCCGCGGTCGTCCGCCCCGGATACGGCTGCAAAATAGATCATCTCGTATGCATCATATCCCATAACCGCAATAACTTTAGCCGCCACGCGTGATGCCTTAGCGCTGTCAGTAACTATATCAATATAATCGGCAAACCATTCGATGTTGCCCTTACCTATACTGATTCTGCTGTCATTCACGCCTGCTGCCCATGCATCGAACACAGCTGTAAGTATTCCATCGACTGTCCCGTCACAACAACATACTATCATAGCCACCCACCTATATCTGTCCGGATATAACACCATATGAATTATTCTGCATGAACCCTTCCGGCATTATGTCCGCATACGTATCATCATCAAAAAACGAAATCTGCTTATATGTCAGATTCCCTATCCTCTTGCGTATATTCATATCCGCATCCGCAAGATTACTTACAATAAAATCTTCATTTATCCTTATTCCCTGATACATCATCCTGCCCGAACATGTAATGAAATACACTGCACGCTTAAGCACAACGCCCATCTTACGTATATCTTCAAAATCGAGTCTCGCACTCTTACGCGCATTAACAATACGCCTGGCTGAATTCGTACCTATTCCCGGCACCTTAAGCAATGTATAATAACCGGCCCTGTTAATCTCTACAGGAAACTGTTCCAGATGTCTGACCGCCCAGTCGCACTTAGGATCGATAAAAACATTAAAATCAGGTCTGTCCTCCGATAATAGATCCGATGCCTTAAATCCATAAAAACGTAACAGCCAGTCTGCCTGATACAGCCTGTGCTCCCGTAAAAGAGGCGGTCCCGCTTCTGTGGAAGGCAATGCCGAATCGTTATTGACATTCACGAATGCCGAATAAAACACCCTCTTGAGCCCGTAGTTCTTATATAAAGCTTCTGCAACGGTTACCAGCTGATAATCGTTCTCCGGTGTCGCACCTATTATCATCTGTGTACTCTGTCCGGCAGGAACAAAACGTGCATTGTCATGTTCCGGACGCATAACTCCATAATTAACAACATTCCGCTCTGCCAATGATTCTCCGGTGCCGCCATACTCCTTAAAAGTAATACCATTGCCATATGCCACGTGATTATCATTCAATCTCAACACATTATCCTTAATCCCGTTCTGAATCTGTCTCATCGGCGTCAGGATATTATGTCTGGACTTATTCGGAGCAAGGCTCTTAAGCCCATCCGTAGTCGGTAATTCAAGATTCACACTCATTCTGTCCGCATACCATCCGGTCATCTCTATAACTGACCTGTCAGCACCCGGTATCGCCTTGACATGTATATATCCTCCGAAATTATATTCGGTCCGCAGCCTGTATACAACCTGATACAGAAGTCCCATCGTGTATGTGGGATTCTTCACAATACCAGAACTTAAGAATAATCCCTCTATATAATTCCTCCTGTAAAATTCCATGGTGAGTGTACATATCTCATCAGGTGTAAACGAAGTCCTGACAACATCATTGGAGGATCTGTTAATACAATAACGGCAGTCATATATGCACTCATTGCTCATAAGAATCTTCAAAAGAGAGATACATCTGCCGTCCGAGGCAAAGCTGTGACAGATTCCGCATGCTGCGGCACTTCCTATTCCGCGCCCGTTATTGGAACGCTCTGTTCCGCTGGAAGTACATGCGACATCATATTTAGCTGCATCGGAAAGAATAGCAAGCTTATCCGTTATATTAAGGTTATCACATATATTCAAAAATCCCGCCTCCACATCGAACATTTGTTTGTAAAATCATTATAGCACAAACGTTCGATATGTCAACGGGATTTTATTTTTTAATTTTATTCGGAAACCATTGAATTCTCAGATATTGTTATTACAGGCCTTACTCCTATATCCGTTCCAATCACATAGTAACCGTCACACGCAAACACACCTGTTGTATTGGTAAACATCTCAAGTGCCATATTGACACCGCATGTTCTGAGCCACCATTTACAATATCCGTTCGTGTCTGTGTACACACCCCTGTCCGATGCAAATTCAGTAGGCTTACACAATCTGTCCTTGTCTGACGCTTTTCTGTCGCCTGCAAAACCGTTAGCTCCCTCGCTGCATTCTTCAGCCGAGAAAATGCTTACCATATCACTAACTCCGCCTCCGGACACCAAACCATAATCCGGATTACGTGATGATGACGTTGTCATACTGAGCATATTTTTCTTCTGTTCATCATTAAATGCAATATCATAAAATGTCTTATTAAGCCAGTTTCTTAATGAACTGTTATTCCAGTCAATATCGCTGTATTCATCATTAAACTGCACCGCATCTATCGCATATTCACTCATGAGAACGCATTTGTCCTTGTCCTCACTGACAACTCTCCATGTAATATCATTCATTACATAATAACTGTATTTTCCGTCTTCACCGGTTCTGAAATATTTGATGCCTTTGACCTCGGCTATGCCGTTGTCATCATATTCCGCATCGGTTATGCTCTTTGTAAGTCCGTCCGCTTCCACGCGTTTGTCTGGATACATGCCGAAAAGAACTGTTTTCTCACCGGATCGGACAGGAGCATCATTATGCACCTTGTAATCAGGATTGGAATAATCGTCAAGAAGACCTTTCACTATATCAGATCCCGACATAAGAATGCTTTGTGCCGTAACACTGTCTCCGTCGGCAACCAGGATGTCTGCATATTTATAATAAATATCTTTGACCGTGTCCGGTACTTCCTTATCACTCCAGTCGATATCATTGATTACTTCTATTGCTTTTGCGAGTGTTTCCTTAACTCCCTGCGTATTATTTTCTGCCTCATATACCCCGGAAATCCCGATATATGCATCTAAAAGTTCCGGATTCTCCTCAAGAGCCATGTTATAAGCCGACATCGCCTTGCCGTATTCCTTATCTTCCATAAAAGCTGCCGCATTTTTCATATGATCATCAGCCGTAAGTTCCTTAGGCTTTCCGGTAATACTTACAACTATCATGATAATTACTGCTGCAACAGCGACCGCTATGACCGCCGCCATAAGGATTATTATCTTTTTTTTATTTGTCTTTACTTCTTCTTCCACTTGCATATCCTCCACAAACATACTAAATAAATAATATGTTATTTTGAACCGGTCGTCAACGGTTCTTTTGACTTTTAGACTTATATTATTTATACTGTAATAAGAAATATGAAAAGAGGTTCAAATTATGCAGACAGCTCTTATTACCGGTACATCGGGCGGAATCGGACTTGCCACGGCCAAAGTATTGAATCTGCGTGGCATCAACGTTGTAGGTTTGTCCAGAAGCACGTCAGGATATACATCCCCGATTTTCAGGGAAATAACCATAGATATTACTGATACATCTGCCCTGGCACTTTGTGTCCGACAATTATGCAAAGAATATGATTTTGACATATTGATCAATAATGCGGGTGCAGCTTATTATGGGCTTCACGAAAATCTGAGCGCTGCCATGATACACGAGATTGTCTCCGTAAACCTTGAGGCTCCGATGATAATTTGTTCGCTTATGATTAACCGCCTTAAGAAAAACCGCGGCACAATCATCAACATATCAAGTGCCACGGCAAAGAAATCTCCCAACACCCATGGTGCAGCTTATGCTGCCAGCAAAGCAGGCCTTACATCTTTCTCCGAAAGTCTTTTTGCAGAAGTCCGCAAACACGGTATCCGCGTGGTGACACTTCATCCGGACATGACCGACACCGGTCTGTACCGTAATGCCGATTTCACGGCAGATCCGGACTTCGGATGCAGTCTCAGGCCTGAAGATGTTGCAGATGCGATTGTATGGGCTGTAAGCGAACCTGCGGGAATTAACGTAAATGATATCACAATATCACCGCAATATCACAGAATCAAAAGGAAATAATATGATAATTGAAGAATATTCAGGTGTTTTTTTCTGTCTTGCAGATGAAAGCAAAGATGTAATATATAATAAGTTAAACAAATCCGGTTCGATAAGTCTCTACCCGGACATATTTTTCAGGCATCCGTTTGCAGAAGGCGAACTGAATGACCCCGATATATATGATACCGCCGCAGAACTGCTTCGCTGCCACGGCAGTGCACATTGTGTTTTTCTTTCATTAACCGATCACAGTGCACTTCGCGGTATCGCAGAAAGCATCACATCACTGCTTGAAAATGCCGGGTGTTGTGCATCTGCGGACAACATCAGTCCCGAAGCCGTAAATGTTCTATGTGACGATCTGGCTCTTTCGGCTACCATGAGTGCATCACTAAAACAGCTTTTCACCTATTATGCGGCATGCGGCAATGACGTTATGAAACTGATTAACGATACATACAAAGCCTTCCGTCTCCCGGCGGGCAATAAGAAAGAGGGTAAAGAAATTTATGCCGGATTATACCAACATATCATGGGCTGATTTTTTCTCACACATATATATTGAAAAAGAAGCATTGGAATACGAACTGACAGAGCAAATTCTTGCAATGTATCCGGATGCGGTACGCATACAGATTGAACACTATAAAGATATTTTTAACCGGCCGCACCAGGATTGTGAAATACAGAAAAAAGCCCCTTCACTGGTTCTTGCGGTAAAACATGGCGAACTTATTTATCCCGGCGCAAGAGTGTGCCAGAATTTTGACAATCATTATTTCTATTACACATCATCGATAATGAACTGCCCTTTTGACTGCAGATATTGCTATCTCAAAGGAATGTATCCGTCATCATGCATTGTTGTTTTTGTCAATATAGATGATATTTTTGCCGAAGCTGCAAGACTTTGTGAAAAACACCCGGTTTATTTATGTGTATCTTATGATACAGACATTCTTGCAATGGAACATCTTACAGGATTTGCATCAAAATGGTGTGCGTTCACATCAGCCCATGACAATATAACAATTGAAATCCGCACCAAATCGGCTTTTGACTACTCCACGCTTTCAAAATACGCAAATTCCGGCATAATCATGGCATGGACGCTTTCTCCCGGTCCGGTGATAGACATGTATGAGCTGCATACCCCATCGCTTAACGCAAGGCTCTCGGCAATACGCAAAGCATATGAATGTGGTTTTACGGTCAGACTGTGTTTTGATCCTATGATATATATAAAAGACTGGGAGAATATATATAAGAACTTCTATGAAGAAGTATTCCGCAATATTGACGCAGGGCAGATTTACGATGCCAGTTACGGACTTTTCAGAATATCCGCATCTTATATCAAAAATATGCGCAGACGGCATCCTGATTCCATAAGCACATATCCTTACAGCAACATCAACGGAATCTGCTCATATGACCCAGGACTTTCAAAGCGGATGAATAATCTTGCATTCAGCTGCCTGTCGCAATATATTCCTTCAGACAAAATATATAAGCCGGAGTGGTAAACTCCGGCTTATGTTATCCGTTCCATTCTGCATATTCCATGTCAATATCGATTACTCCGATACAATTTCCCGGAAGTCCGGCGACTATCCTCTGCATCGCTTCCTTAACTTCCTGCGGACTCTTATCCGACCCAGCAGGTATGACAGCATCAAATATAACATTCGTATGAGTTTTTCCGTCAACCACCCTGAAATCATGTATGGTTATTTTATCATCATACTTATGTATCATTTGTGTTACTGCATTACGCATTGATATGACACGTTCATCATTAACTGATATGGGATCCATATGTATCACCGCCTCACAGCCGAGTGTATCATGCAATTCACGTTCACACCGGTCTATGGCGTCATGCAGCTCTATCAGGTTCCCTTCTTCCGAAACCTCTCCGTGAAGCGAGATCATACATCTTCCCGGTCCGTAATCGTGTACAACCAGATCGTGAATTCCTATAATCTCATCATAAGACATAACTATATCCCGGATTCTGTTGACAAATTCCGGATCAGGTTTCTTACCGAGAAGCGGATCAACCGTTTCTTTTATTGATTTGATTCCTGTTATCAGGATAAAAACAGAAACTGCAAATCCTGCATATCCATCTATATTGATTTCGAAAAATTTCGTGAGAAGAATCGATATCAATACTACTGACGTTGCAACAACATCGCTTATGGAATCAAGTGCCGTCGCTTTCATTGATGCCGAGTTAATCCGTCTGCCATATATCCTGTTATATGCGAACATATAAAGCTTCACCAGTATGGCGGCAGCAGGTATTATTACAGCCAGTATGCTTTCGGACGGCATTTCGGGTGATATAATCTTTGAAACAGATGTTTTACCAAGTTCGAATCCCATCATTATAATAAGAACCGATACAAACAGACCTGATATATATTCCATTCTGCCATGCCCGAATGGATGGTCAGTATCGGGTTTCTTATCGGCCATCATAAAGCCTGCAAGCGATATCACTGATGAGCCGGCATCCGAAAGGTTATTAAATGCATCTGCCATTATTGAAATTGCTCCGCTTATGCTTCCTGCAATAAATTTCCCGATAAAAAGAAATACATTCAACACAATTCCGGTTATTCCCGTTAAGGTTCCGTATTTCTTCCTGACTGTTCCGTCAGAATAATTCTGTCTGTCTTTGATAAAAACTTTAGCAAGTAATGCTATCATATATTACTGTGTAAATTCTGTCTCCGAAGCCTGTACTCCGCCTACATTGAACTTCGGATTCGGAATTTTGATAGGTGCACCCATCACAGCACTGAGTGTTCTTACCTTTTCATTAGCTGACATAATAATTACCGAAAGATAATTATCTTTGATAAACTGGTCAAGATTATCAATAAATGTACTTACCGTAACTCCTGTTATCGTCTCTACATCAACCTGTATACACTTATCAGGATCTTCCACTACAACCCTGACCACTACTATTGCAACCACCGGGTTGGTCGGATTAAGCTTTATCGATGCTTCCGATCTCACCGAAAGCGCTATTTTCTCTCCCGGTTTTTTTGAAAAAGCATTAGAATATTTAACACTTCTTATCTCCGTCGGATTAATTACTACTTCTACATTCTTCATTATCCTGTCCTCCTTAATGTTCTCTTATCTGATATTATATAGCTTTTTGGCAGCCGCGTCTACCCAAATTATGCAGTAACTTCTTCAAATTGTGATTCGTACAGCTGTGCATAGAAGCCATTCTTCGCCATAAGTTCATCATGCGTACCCTGCTCTATTATGTCTCCATCCTTCATAACAAGGATAAGGTCGGCATTCTTAATCGTTGAAAGTCTGTGTGCAATCACAAAACTTGTCCTGCCGCGCATAAGATTATCCATCGCTTTCTGGATTCTGTGCTCGGTTCTTGTATCAACCGATGACGTAGCCTCGTCAAGAATAAGTACCGGATTATCTGCAAGTATAGCCCTTGCAATTGTAAGGAGCTGTTTCTGTCCCTGTGATATATTTGTGGCATCTTCATTGATTTCCATGTTATATCCGTCAGGCATAGTCTCTATAAAATGATGTGCATGCGCCGACTTCGCAGCTGCTATGACTTCTTCATCCGTGGCATCAAGCCTGCCGTAACGTATATTTTCCATTATAGTGCCCTTGAAAAGCCATGTATCCTGGAGTACCATTCCAAACGCTTCCCTCAGACTGCTTCTGTCATAATCTTTGATACAATGTCCGTCCAGTCTTATTTCTCCGGCATTAACATCATAAAATCTCATCAGAAGCTTAACCATTGTTGTCTTACCCGCACCGGTAGGTCCCACTATCGCAATCTGCTTACCCGGAGCCACATGGGCAGTGAAATCATGAATGATTATCTTATCATCATTATATCCGAATTTAACATGATCGAAATCAACCTCACCGTTTATGTGATCAGGATGTACCGCATTTACCGCAAACCTGTCTTCCTCCTCTTCTTCAAGAAGTGCGAAAACCCTCTCTGCTGCCGCCGCCATTGACTGCATCATATTGGATACCTGAGCTATCTGCTGTATCGGCTGGGTAAAATTCTTGACATACTGTATAAACGCCTGTATATCACCTATCTTTATAACACCTTTACCGGCAAGAAATGCTCCGGATATAACAACCGCAACATAACCAAGATTGCCGACGAACTGCATAACCGGCATCATCATTCCGGAAAGGAACTGTGACTTCCATGCTGAAACATAAAGAACATTGTTGGTATCATTAAAAGTCTTTATAACGTCTTTTTCTTTATTAAAAGCCTTTACGACATTATGACCGCCGTATACTTCCTCGACCTGTCCGTTAATATGGCCTATATATTCCTGCTGAACCCTGAAATACTTCTGGGACTTTTTCATAACAAAACTTATAAGCACCATGCTTAATGGCACAATCAGTACAGCAATGAGTGTCATGACCGGGCTTATTGTAAGCATCATTACAAGAACACCGATAATCGTCGTTATTGACGTAACGAGTGTTGTCAATGACTGGTTAAGTCCGTTACCGAGTGTATCTATATCATTGGTAATAACAGACAGAACCTCTCCGTTGGTGCGGCTCTCAAAATATTTCATCGGCATACGGTTTATTTTTTCGGAAATCTCTTTACGCATCCTGTAACAGAGTTTCTGCGTAATTCCCGTCATTATAAATCCCTGGACAAGATTAAACACGGCTGATAATGCATAAATTACAAGTACAAGGAGAAGAATATGGCCGATGTTATCAAAATTGATCTGTCCTGTTCCCATAAGTTTGGACATAAAGCCTATCTGGAGTTCATTGGTGGCCTTTCCAAGTGTCTTAGGTGCTATAACATTGAACATCGTACTTCCGATTGCAAATATCGCAAATATAAGTATCGCGTATTTGGAGCTTCCGACATACTTAAAAAGTTTACGGATGGTTCCCTTGAAATCCTTGGCCTTCTCTCCGCCGCGCATGCCTCTGTGTCCCATCGGTCCACGCATAGGTCTTTTCTGATTCTCCATGTTATTTCACCTCCAGACTCTTTTTTAATTCACTCTCAGATAACTGTGAACCGGCAATCTGTCTGTATATCTCACAATTCTCCATAAGCTCCTTATGAGTTCCTATTCCGGCGACTTTTCCGTCATCAAGAACTATTATCTGTTCAGCATGCATAACAGTGCTGATTCTCTGTGCCACAATCAATACTGTCTTATCTTTAACCTTAGGTGCCAGTGCTTTTCTCAGTGCCGCATCGGTTTTAAAATCAAGTGCCGAAAAACTGTCATCAAAAATATATATCATCGGGTCTCTGGCAATGGCTCTGGCAATCGAAAGCCTCTGCTTCTGTCCGCCGGAGACATTATTTCCTCCCTGCGCAACCTGGCTCTCATATTTATCAGGCTTGGCTTCTATAAATTCCGTCGCCTGCGCAATCTCTGCCGCCTCAAGCATATCCTCATCAGATTCTACCAGTTGGCCATATTTGATATTATCGGCGATTGTTCCCGAGAACAGGATTCCTTTCTGCGGAACATATCCTATATTCTCTCTCAGACTCTCAAGCGTGATATTCCTTATGTCGCGTCCGTCAAGTGTAATGCTTCCTTCCGTGACATCAAAGAACCTCGGTATCAGATTGACAAGTGTGGACTTACCGCATCCCGTACTTCCTATTATCGCAGTAGTTGTTCCCGGAGATGCTTCAAAATCAATATCATCCAGTACTTTACCTTCTGCCTCCGGATATGCGAAGCTGACATGATTAAATCTGACAACGCCTTTACTTCTTCCTGCATCCACAGCATCTGTGCTGTTATTAACCGACACCTCTGTCTTAAGGACTTCGTCAATACGGTCAGCTGCAACTCCCGCTCTCGGAAGCATAATAGATATCATGGTAAGCATTAAGAATGCCATGACGATCATCATCGTATATGTAATGAACGCTGTCATCGTTCCGACTTCCATAACGCCGGCATCGATTCTGTGTGCTGATGTCCATACTATAAGAATTGACATTACATTCATGATTATCATAAGTGCCGGCATCATAAATGTCATTACACGGTTAGTATAAAGCATTACTCCGGTAAGTTCCTTATTGGCGTCATCAAAACGCTTTTCCTCATGTTTTTCCCTGCTAAAAGCCCTGATTACTGGAATACCTGTAAGAATTTCCCTCGAAACAAGATTGACTTTATCTACAAGTTTCTGCATTATTTTAAACTTAGGCATCGCAAATGCCATAAGAAGGATCATAAGCACTGCTATTGCAACTACTGCAATAGCTATAATATATCCCATTCCGGCTCCGGTTCTGATAACCATTATTATTCCACCGACAGCCATAATAGGTGCGTAAAGAACCATTCTTAACAACATGACCGTTACCATCTGAACCTGCTGCACATCATTGGTCGTCCTGGTAATCAATGATGCTGTCGAAAACTTATTGATCTCTGCATCTGAGAAATTGACCACCTTATTAAAGACTTTAGTCCTCAGATCCCTGCCGACCCCGGCACCTACCTTTGACGCAAGATATCCTACGGCAATAGCAATCGCCATCATTCCCAGGGCAAATACGATCATCCTGCTGCCCATTTTCCATAAATACTTTGAGCGCATTTCATTAAGGTCAACACCCTTTGCCATAAGCTGGTACTTTGTAAAAAGAATGGCATAATTGTTAGTCATGGATTCTCCCATGGATTCAAGTTTCTTATCTGCTGCTGCCCTGACCTCACTGTTTCCCGGTGTTTCCTCATCTGACGCGGAATCATCAGGCATGTCACCATTACGCCTCTGGCCGTACTCCTGCAAAATAAGACTGTATGCCGCAATAGGCTTTATCAACGTCTTATCCATTTCCTTCTTATCTGCGCCCTCATTAAGCACAAAACTCCCATTCTCATTCATAGTATAGTTCTCAAGCCATACCTTACGTTCGTCGTCCGTCATAAACATCGCGATTCCTATATAATCCGGTGAAGACAGACTGTCAGGAGTAGCATACTCAATGCCGGAATTGGTAATTCCGGTATCTATCAGTCTGGACGTGTAATTAGGCAGTGAAAAATCACAAACCGCCTGGAGTATAAGCAGCACAAAAATAATTACCACCGATACCCAGTATTTCTTCATGTTACTGAATATATGCCTCATATTGCATCTCTTCTCTGTGTATTCGCACAGTCCTTTCACAGTATTTATAAATGATGGTACTCTTTACTAATCATTAAATCAATAAAAAAAAATATTAAACTTTTATTAAAAATCAATATTTTTTGAGTTCAGCCTCATCTGCATCGCCTGTATCCTCTATCGACTTGATGACAACATAATATCCGACACCCGAATTTACCTCAACATATACACGTTCACCAACCTTATGTCCGATAACAGCCTTACCTATCGGAGATTCATTACTGATGTATCCTTCAAGCGAACTTCCCCGTACAGTAGTAACCACTTTAAATTTCTCTGTTTCATCATCTTCCTCGAAATATAGCTCAACGGTTTTATTCAGTCCGACTTCATCGTCCGCCGACTCATCGCTGATAATCTGTGCTGTCCTAATCATTCTCTCAAGGTATCTTATACGGCTCTCATTTCGGTTCTTGGCTTTCTTGGCCGCATAATATTCAAAGTTCTCACTTAAATCTCCCTGCGCCCTCGCATCCTTAACATCCTCGATCAGTTCCTTACGCAGAACCAGTTTTCTGTGTTCAATTTCCTCCTCCATCTTGTCAATATCTTTCTGTGTTAATTTATCATACATTATTAAATCTCCTTCCCGTTACAACAAAGGAACTGTCACATCCGGCAGTTCCCTTGCAAAATATTATTCGTATATACTTCTGTACTTATTCCTGTTCACGAATTATGAATTCCTTAAGCTGATCATCAATAACTTTCGATATCTCTTTAAGTCTGACAGCATCATTAGTAACTCTTTCCATAATGTTGCATACTTCCGTAACCGAAGCGGAACATTCCTGTGAACTTGCCGCATTCTCTTCGGCAATTGCCGAGAGATTCTGTACTGTATCTGTTACGGCAGTTCTTGTGCTGTCAAGTTTCCCTGTCAAATTGGTTATCTCTTTGACACCTTCTATCGATACTTCAATATTATCTTTAACCTTATCAAATGCCGAGTTCGTATTCTTAACATTCGTACTCTGCTTATTCATGATTTCGCGGACATCCTGCATACCACTGACAGCCTGCTGTGAGTCTTCAATAAGTTTCTCCGTGATATCTTCAATCTGCTTAGCAGACTCATTGGACTGTTCTGCCAGCTTCTGTATCTGTGAAGCTACAACTGCAAATCCACGTCCCTGTTCTCCGGCCCTGGCTGCTTCAATACTTGCATTAAGTGAGAGAAGGTTGGTCTCTTCTGCAATCGACGTAATTATATTAATAGCTGCCTTGATATCTTCTACGGACTTATTGGTAGTATTGGTTCTCTCATAAATCATGTCAATCGACTTAACTGCCTTCTCGTTAATTGCAAGAAGTTCATCAAGAATCTCCGTAGCTTCATCAACAGCCTCACCAATCGCCTTGGAACTCTCACTGAGTCTTTCGACATCCGAATTAGCTTTTTCAATCATACCACCCATTGAAATTACATTAGAAGTAGCATCTGCAGTCTCTTGTGCCTGGCTTGATGCACCTTCCGCAACTTCACTTACGGCAATCTCTACCTGTCTTACGGAATTAACCGTATCATTGGCATCGGATGCAAGTTCCTCAGATGTTCCGTAGAGATTATCGCTCTGTGTCCTGATTTCTGTAATTACACCGTTAAGACCGTCCGCAAGGCTCTCAACCGCTCTAGCCATATATCCGGTCTCATCCTTACGCTTCGTGATGCGCTTAGTCTCTTCATCAACCGTAAGTTCAAGCTTGGATAATTTAAATATTGAATTAGTAACCTTAAGAATAGGCTTGGCAATAAGTCTGCCGACAGCAATTGCTGCTGCAAGTACAACGACCATTATTATGAGTGAAAATTTAATTATGTCATTTCTGATGCTGTTAGTCTCGCCAAGCACATCCGATTCATCAGCAGTTATAATGACCAATGCCTGTCCCTGTCCCACAACAGCATATGCCGCATATTTCTGTTCGCCCTTATATTCGTATGATACAAATTTATCTTCTACCTGGTCAGGATCTTCTGCAAGCTTGGCAACAACATCCTTTATAATCTGATTCTCTACAGGCTTGCCGATCTTATCTTCTGTAGGATGATACAACATCGTCCCGTCCGATCCTACTACATATGTATATGATGACTTAAGTCCGGTAACTCCCACATCTCCGATTCTGTTGTGGAGATATGTAGCCGCAAGTGCATTTTCCGAACCCATCTGCTGCATTCCGTCATTGACAAGACCTCTGGCAAGCTTGGACTCACTTACCATATAGTTCTGTACCATCTGCGATACATGTTCCGATGTAGAAGATTCTACTGACCAGATAAGGAATGCATTGGTACATATAAGTGCTACAAATACCAATAAAGCTATCTTGGCTGAAATTGAATGAATAAAGCTGACCTTAACACGATCCTTTACCTTCTCTTTAACCGTTCTGACTTTCGCCTTTACTTCTTCTGCCTTCTCATGCATCTCTTCATGATGCTGCTCAATCTTCTCATGTAATTCTTCACTGCGTGTCTTATTCTCTTGGGCTGCCATTTCTGCAGCATCCGATGTCTGCTGTCCGCTAACCTCTGTTACCTCTTCCCTGTTACTTAAATTAATGTCTTCTGACTTACCCATATATGTATCCTCCATATCTGCCTAAGTTATTTTTATAGACAAAATTATACTACATTTTTACAAATAATGCTATATGTTTTTACTATATTACCAAAAAAAGAATTTATCTTACTCCGTGTCCATATAATCCGATACTTTAAGACTATCTGCTCCGGATATTTTATCGATTCTTACCATGTTGGAGCCATTGCACACATAGAGTGCATAATATTCCGTATCTTTATCCGAACTCACGATATACTCCTCATCATAAACCGCCGCAGCCGATACGCAATTATAATTATCCGACGAAAATTTAAGTTCAACGGCCTTGGCTGTCCTGATATTGAACCTTGACATCACGATATTGCCCGATTTATTCTCACACATCAGTATCATTCCGCCGACATATGTGATATACTCTATTCTTTCATCGTTTCCTTTGAGAAGTTTTTCCGGGTTTCCGCCGTTTATTGATAATTTACAAAGTGAAGTGTCCTCACCGTCCGTTTCTGTATAATACAGATCAGAATCTTTCCCGGCGCATACCGACATTATTTCATTATCCAATGTGATCAATACATCCGCTGCCTTCTTCGCAATATCATATTTGACTATATTATATGTATCTCCCTGCACGTACGATGCCGCTATCACAGATCCAACCGCTGTAAGGGAAGTAATCCTGCATTCCGGCTCAAGCGCATACAGCTCCCTGTCACTTTTGCCGTCATACATATAAATTCTGTTAGTATCATTATATACAATTCCGTCATCAACATAATGTGCATTGGCACCTTTGCCAATTACAGTTTCCCTGCCTTCCTTGAAATTGTACTCCTTAATGACATCTGTACCTTCCGTATACAGGACTCTGCCTTTGAGATTATTGGCAACGTTCTTATTAACCTGACCCGATGCAATAAATATGATTATTATAACCACACCGACAATTCCGCACAGGATAAATGCCGGCTTAAGATGTTCTTTTCTGTTCTTCATGTTATATGTATTCCTTTCAATAACTGCGGTATATTCAGTATAATTCCCGCAGTTATCAAAAGGCAAGGATTATTTATTTTTTCCGGAAAGACAGTCCTCAATCCTCAGGAGTTCATTATACTTTGCCACCCGCTCACTTCTCGCAGGCGCACCTGTTTTTATAAGCCCGGAATTCACTGCAACGGCAAGATGCGCAATGAAAGTATCCTCCGTTTCTCCGGAACGGTGCGATATAATTGTTTTATATCCGTTGTCGCCGGCAAGTTTAACTGCTTCCAGTGTTTCGCTTACCGTTCCTATCTGGTTAAGTTTTATAAGGATTGCATTTGCACACCCTCTCCGGATTCCATCGCCAAGCCTCTCGGGATTCGTAACAAAAAAATCATCCCCGACTATTTTAATCCTGTCACCCAGCCTTAGGGTTATCTCATGCCAGCCATCCCAGTCTTCTTCATCCAACGGGTCTTCAACCGAGTACATCGGATATTTATCACAGATTGCCGTCCAGTACTCAATAAGTTCCGCACTCGTATACTCCCTGCCTGATTTCGGCATTCTGTATATCCCGGTTCTGCCGCCTTTCCACTCGCTCGCTGCGGCATCAATTGCAAATTTGAAATCATATCCCGGTCTGTATCCGGCTTTCTCAACCGCTTCAAGCAAAAGATCCAATGCAGCTTCATCATTCTCAAGATCCGGTGCAAAACCGCCTTCATCACCGACAGCAACCGATAAATTTCTTGATTTCAATATGGCAGCAAGTGAATGATACACTTCGCATCCCCATCTGAGCCCCTCACTGTAGCAATCCGCTCCCACCGGCATTATCATAAATTCCTGAATATCCATGTTGTTGGCAGCATGCGCACCGCCGTTTAAAATATTCATCATTGGCACAGGCATATCACAGGCTCTTATACCGCCCAGAAATCTGAACAAAGGTATTCCGAGCGACTTTGACGCAGCATCCGCACATGCCATGGATACGGCCAGTATCGCATTGGCTCCGAGATTACTCTTGTCTTTGGTGGCATCGGACGCAATCATCGCTTCATCAATGGCTTTAAGATTCATTATATCCATGCCTGTTATCACAGCCCGGATAACCATATTTATGTTGTCGACCGCTTTTTTGACACCCCGTCCCATATATCTGTCCGGATTCATATCGCGCAGTTCCAGAGCTTCGTATCTGCCGGTTGATGCCCCGCTCGGCACCGCAGCCCGTCCCATGTTTCCGTCACTCAGATAAATTTCCGCCTCAACAGTCGGATTCCCTCTTGAATCTATAATTTCTCTTGCAAGTACACCGGTTATCGTTATTTTTAACATATTCCCTCCATAGACAGCAAAAAAGCATAAAATGAAAATACCCCACTATTATTGCCCATAGTGAGGATTTTCATTCTATACTTTATGTACTTAACGAGAAATTTGAAATTACTTATCTGGAGGCGTGTGAACAATGTCCGCCACAGCTTGCACAATTGCCTGTGCACCCTTTACCGCTCTTTCTGTCCTTAATCATTCTGTAAATGACAAATCCGACTACCAGAACAAGCACCGCTGCTACTATAATTGTTCCTATGTATTTTTCCATAGTCAAGACCTCCTTATGAAGTTTTTCTTTACTACATGAGTTAGTATATCCTAATCATAGTTAGATGTCAATAACTTTTTTAAAAATATTTTAAAATCAGAACATCGGTGAAAACAGCCTTAATACCGGCATAAGAAGACGTTTTATAAAGGACTTTTTCCTAGCTGTTTCAAGCGTAACAACACGGCATTTGTCAAGTGTATCCCGGTAATCATCGAGCACAGCCTTTACTGCCCCTGATTTATACATCCAGATTGCATTCTCAAAATGATGCGTAAGGCTCCTGTAATCAAGATTAATCGTTCCGACAACCGCTGTCTCATCATCCGACACAAAAATTTTCGCATGTACAAATCCCGGAGTGTACTCATAAATCTTAACTCCCGCTTTAATCAGTACCTCATAGTATGACTGCGTCAGCATATAAGCGATTTTCTTGTCCGGTACACCGGGCGTGATTATTCTTACATCAATACCATTCTTGGCTGCATTGGCAAGGGCCGTGATCATGACATTATCAAGTATGAGATACGGTGTCATAATGTATACGTAGTCGTTTGCCCTGTTGATCATATTGTAGTAAACCGTTTTGCCGGCCGGCTCGTTATCAAACGGATAATCCGTATACGGTGCAAAATATCCGTCGTTATAATTAAATTCCTTTGTAGGTATATAATCATATAAATTATCTGTCTGATTAAATGAACTGTCCCATAATGTAACAAACATGGTCGTGAGGCTCCACACAGCCTCGCCCTTAATCATGATTGCGGTATCCTTCCAATGTCCGTATACAACTTTACGGTTAATATATTCATCAGCCAGATTAACACCGCCCGTGAATCCTACATTACCGTCGATAACACAGATTTTACGGTGATCCCTGTTATTGTATCTGGAATCCAGAATCGAACGGAATGTGTTAAATTCATAACACTTGATTCCCTTCGCCCTCATCTGTCTCACGAAATCGCCCGGAGCCTTAAGAATGCTGCCAAAACTGTCATACATAAACCGGACGTCAAGGCCTTTGGCAGCTTTTTCCTCCAGAATTTCAACTATGGAATCAAGCATCTCTCCACGTTCGATAATAAAATATTCCATAAAAATGAATTTTTCCGCCTTCCGCAGTTCCTCCAGCATAACCGGAAGCATATCCTCTCCCAGCGGGAAAAATTCGGCACAGGTATTGCGGTACACCGGTGCATCCACCTTGTTAAAAAGGTAATCCGTCTGCACCGATATCTGTTCATCAATCATCCGCAGTTCATCATTATAGTACTGTCTTGATCTGATTGCCTGCTTATAGTCCTTGGACATTTTCATTGCCTTTGCAACCTCTTTTTTGCCAAAATGTCTCACACCGTATATCAGATACAGCACTCCTCCAAATATTGGAAAAACAAAAATTATCACTATCCATGGTATCTTGTAAACCGGATTGATATCTGATTTTACTATGTATAGCACTATTATAAATGATACAATTTCAAATATCCAGTTGATATGTTTCAGATAATCCCTGAAAAAAAGATACGGCACAAGAAGTACCGCAAGCTGGATGATAACCGCGATTGCAAAAGCAATAAACTTAATCGTCCGCGGAGAAAGAATCCTTTTACGATGAACTTTTTCCTTACTCATATAACACCTCTTAAACCACTTGTCACATATATTGCTTAACTTTATTGAGTCTTAAGTAAAACTGGCTGTAAAAATCAGCTTCCGTATCATAATTCTCAAAGTAAAATATCTTCAGCAATACGGTACAAACCGCTGAAACAGTCTGCTCTGACCCACAATTCCTGACATATTCCACAACATCTTTCACAAAATAATGCCAGTCATCCGTATACCTATCGTAGGCTGAAAAATCCGGTATGTCAAGCCAGTTTTTAACTTTGACTTTGGTTCTGGTATGTTTCGTACACTCATTTACCTGTGTAAAAAACATATGACCGCCGTTCTCAAATATGCGTCCTAACGGAAAAAGCCTGCATATTCCCGGTCTGAATCCGTGTATGGTACATCTCCCGTCAGAATCAAGGAAACCGCATCTTTCATCGGCTCCCGAAAGTTTCATATTGGGAAGAATTATTCCGTCCACCGCATTCAATTCTATTTTATTGTTCAAAAGCTTGGCAAACCCGGTATTAAGACCTTTTTCCATTGAATATATGTCATACGGGTCAAGCACGATTGAATTGCCCATTCCCGTGCAGCAGGCATGGCAGCCTTCACAGCCGCCGCAGCCGGCTTTTACCATGTCATCCGCCCTGTACAATCTGCCATCCGATATTTCATTCATGTCAATTTGACGTATCATTTCAGTTCTCCCGGTCTTCGGCCCATATTCTTGCACATTTGACTGCGCGGTGCCATCCTTTAATTTTACTGTTTCTTACATCTTCGGCCATAGCAGGCTCAAAAGAGCATCCGAGTTTCCAGTTGGCAAGTATTTCATCCTTGCCGCTCCAGTATCCCGTCGCAAGTCCGGCAAGATATGCCGCACCAAGCGATGTGGTCTCTATAACGTCCGGCCGGTGCACCGGCGTGTTCAAAATATCGGCCTGAAACTGCATAAGAAAATTATTGGCGCTTGCGCCTCCATCAACCTTGAGTGCCTTGAGATAAATTCCCGATTCTTCCTGCATCACGCCAAGCACATCCGCAACCTGGTAATTTATCGATTCAAGTGTTGCCCTTATGAAATGTTCCTTCGTGCATCCTCTTGTAAGCCCGACCACGGTGCCTCTTGCGTATTGATCCCAGTACGGAGCCCCAAGTCCCGTAAATGCCGGCACTATATACACGCCGTCCGAATCGCTGACCGATAATGCGTATTTCTCTGACTGTGCCGCATCGCGTATAAGTCTCATTCCGTCACGCAGCCACTGTATGGCCGCACCTGCTACAAACACACTGCCTTCAAGCGCATAGCAGACGCTTCCGTCAGTTCCCGCCGCTATAGTCGTGAGCAGTCCGTTTTCTGACATGATTGCTTTGCTGCCGGTATTCATAAGCAGAAAACAGCCTGTTCCGTATGTATTTTTGGCTTCGCCCGGTTCAAAACAGCATTGTCCGAATAAAGCCGCCTGCTGGTCTCCCGCAGCTCCTGCAATAGGTATTGCTCCGCCGAGTATCGACGGGTCACTTTCTGCGTATACACAGCTTGATGGTTTAACTTCCGGAAGCATTGACTCCGGAATATTAAAATATTCAAGCAATTCCCTGCACCAGCACAAATTATGTATATCGTACAGCATGGTTCTGGATGCATTCGTGTAATCGGTGATATGCACCCTGCCCTTGGTAAGATTCCATATAAGCCATGTATCAACTGTACCAAAAAGCAATTCGCCGTTTTCGGCTTTTTCCCTGGCTCCGGGTACATTATCAAGAATCCATTCTATCTTGGAAGCAGAAAAATAAGCATCCGGGATAAGCCCGGTAATCCGACGTATTTTGTCCGACATTCCTTCAGCTTTGAGCCTGTCAATACGTTCCGACGTTCGTCTGCACTGCCACACTATGGCATTATATACAGGCCTTCCCGTAGCTCGTTCCCACACTATAGTGGTCTCACGCTGATTGGTTATTCCGATTGCTTCAATATCTGATGCCGAAAGTCCTGCCATTACCATAGCTTCCATTGCAACCGCAAGCTGTGACGACCAGATTTCTACCGGATTATGTTCTATCCAGCCCGCTTTCGGATAAATCTGTTCAAATTCTTTCTGCTGCATCGAGCAGATACGTCCTTTATTATCATATATTACGCATCTTGAACTTGTGGTTCCCTGGTCAAGTGCCATGATGTATTTTGAATCCATATACTATTCCACTACCTCAACTTTAAGCATATTTGTAGTTCCGGATCTTCCCATAGGGATTCCGGATGTAATTACGGTAATGTCTCCCTCTTTGACAAGTTCCTGGCTCTTGGCTTTCTCGATTGCATGGTCAAAAAGAACAAACACATCATGTTTCTCTTTGAGAAGAACCGGTGTAATTCCCCATACCATACTGAGCTGGCGGCATACTTTTTCTGTAGTCGCACAACCGATTATATCACATGCCGGACGGTATCTTGATATCATCCTTACGCTCTTACCGGACTTGCTGACAACAATAATTGCCTTAGCATTAAGATCATATGCTGTTGTACATGTTGCATGGCAGATAGCATCTGTGATATCCGGATTAGAATCACGTTCCCTTGTAAAAAACCGCTTCTTATAATTAATCTCACGTTCGGTTCTCTCTGCAATACGTACCATCATCTCTAATGCTTCAACCGGGTATTTACCGGCTGCGGTCTCTCCCGACAGCATTATTGCGCTTGTTCCGTCATAAATCGCATTTGCGACATCCGCCGTCTCCGCTCTCGTCGGCCGAGGATTCTTGATCATTGAATCAAGCATCTGTGTTGCTGTGATAACCTGCTTGCCGGCTTCATATACCTTCTTGATAATTACCTTCTGTGCAATGGGCACTTCTTCTTCCGGAAGTTCCACACCCATGTCACCTCTGGCTACCATAATTGCATCAGATGCATCAATTATCTCATCAATATTATCAAGTCCCTCCTGATTCTCAATTTTGGAGATAATATTAATTCCCTTTCCTCCGTTGTCATCAAGAAGTTTTCTTATCTGTCTGACATCATCTGCACATCTTACAAAAGAAGCCGCTATGAAATCCACATCCTGTTCTATTCCAAAAAGTATATCCGACTTATCCATATCACTTAAGAAATCCATATTGATATGCGCACCCGGTACATTAACGCCCTTGTGATTGGATACATATCCGCCGTTAACTACGGTACATACAATATCTGTTCCTTTGATTTCCTTAACCACCATCTCAATAAGCCCGTCATCAATAAGTATATTTGTTCCCACTTTAACGTCCTTATATAAATCAGTAAAAGTGATGGCTGCATGTGTATTATCTCCTAATGAGTCATCCGCTGTGAGTGTAAAATCCTGTCCGTTTTCAAGCAAAACCTTTCCATCCGCAAAATCACGTACACGGATTTCCGGTCCCTTTGTATCAAGCATGATAGCAACAGATTTGCCACATTCTTCCCTTACTGACTTGATTGCTTCCATTCTTGCGCCATGTTCTTCATGACTGCCATGCGAAAAATTAAGTCTGGCGACATTCATGCCACCCATAATAAGGTCCTTAAGAACACCGGGTTTGTCCGTTGACGGTCCCATGGTACATATTATTTTCGTTTTTCTCATAATTAAGTCTCCTTTATAAACTCACATATACTGGTCTATTATATATAATTTATTATACAAAAAATGTTCTCCGAATATACCTTATCACTTTTTTTGTCAAATATCAATATTTCTTTTGTAAAGCTATGTAAATCAATATGTGATTGCAAAAATATCGTTATTAATATATAATCAGATACATAAACCAATAGGAGGATATATGCAAAATATGGACTACATACTGACAACCGATAACCTCTGCAAACAATATAAGCATGTAAAGGCTGTCGATTCTATCAATCTCCACATAAAGAAAGGGGATATTTACGGTTTTATCGGACGCAACGGTGCCGGCAAGACCACCACTCTTAAGATGCTTTCCGGGCTTGCAAAACCCACGTTCGGCAGTTTCAGCATATTTGGATGCAGCAAAAGCGAACTGGCATCCGGAGGACTTTTTGCAAAAATAGGGATTCTTATAGAGGAACCGGGATTCTACCCTGATATGTCAGCCTATGACAATCTCAGGATGAAATGCATTCTTATGGGATATAATGACGCGGCATACGCACATGGGCTTTTGGATACCGTAGGACTTGCCGGAGCCGCAAGGCGTAAGGTCAAGACTTTTTCCATGGGTATGAAGCAACGTCTCGGAATCGCCATGGCACTTGTGGGCGACCCTGAGGTGCTTATTCTTGATGAGCCGATTAACGGTCTCGACCCGCAGGGAATTGCCGAAATCCGTAATACCATTCTGAAACTCAACCGCGAGAATGGCAAGACAATAATCATTTCAAGCCATATTCTCGAGGAATTATCCAAAATAGCAACGCATTACGGAATAATCGATTCCGGAAAGCTCATAGCCGAGCTTACGCCGGAAGAACTTTCAGGGAAGTGTGAATCCCGGATTGTTATCAAGGTATATGACATGGAAGCTGCATGTAATCTTTTACACAGTATCAACATTCATAAATTCAATATAATCGATGCCAACACCATCCATGTATATGAGCATATCGAAGACAGCTGCCAGATCAACATGGCTCTTTGTAAGGCTGACATTTTCGTGTCGTCAATATGGGTTGAGCAGGCAGGGCTTGAGGAATTTTTCTTCAACATGACAGGAGGTGGCAAGAATGCTTAAAGCTCTCAGAATGGATCTGTACCGTATGGTACGTACCAAATCGACATACATAATACTTGCGGCAATGATTGCTTCATGCGCCATGATGATATGGAGTTTCTATGTCACATCTGCCGCATTCTCATCCGGAATGATGGGCGAGACCGGTGCTGATATGAATCTGGCGGCGCTTATGCCACAGACTATTGACGGATATTTTGATGCGTTCTTCCAGGGCAATTTTCTTGTCCTTTTTACCGTGATTTTCACCGTAATTTTCTGCGGAGCCGAGTACAAACACGGATATATCAAGAACGTTGCTTCCGTTATATCGAGACGCACAGGTCTGGTAATTTCCAAGCTTATATGCATCTTTATTGAGATAATTGCACTCCATGCGCTCACCGTATTAGGCATAATCATAGGCTGCCGCGGTTTCCTTGGCATTACTGAAGTCAATAATGTCCGTGGGGTGGTACTTGAGGTAATCTGGGGAATTCTTATGAACCTGTCAGTGGCTTCCGTTATTATGCTTCTATTCATAATTGCACGAAAGACAACTCTCCCGATGGTTATCGGAATCATATATGTATTGATGGGCAGCACTATATATTCACTTGCTGATCTTATCGTAGAGAAATTATTTAAGATTACGGATTTCTCGGTTGCCGAGTATACCAATATGGGCAATATGCTTTCATATGTTAATTCCACGGCATCGCAGTCCACGCTTATACGTTCGGCAATCGTTGCCGTTGTATACCTTGTGGTTTCAGCCGTTGTATCATGTATGCTTATGAACAAAAAAGATGTGAAATAGATTTAAAAAAATCAGGCCGTCGGTTCGAGAATGTACCGACGGCCTTTTATAATTATTTTTTCCTTCCGAAAAGACTTTTCTTAACATATTCTTCTTTCCGGTATGATGTCATCTCATATCCTGTCGCTTCTATTGCCGACTTAAGCTCATCTTCGGCAATATCGTCTTCCGAAAGAATAACTGTTTCTTTCTTTGTATGGGAAGAATTTACTTTCTTAACATTAAATTTCTGCCTTATTGTGTCATTGACATGTGCCTCACACATAGAGCACGCCATCTTATCAACACCCAGAGTATATTTGTACATATATGGTATCCTCCTGTATTTTTCTGACTAAATATTATCGCCGCATTCCGTTACGGTCAATTTGTTTTTTTCTCAATAAGCATAAAAAGAACCACACGCTGTTATACCCTTTGCGAGGTCATCTCTGTAACAGTCATCACAGGGATTAAGGCTGTTAACGGTCACATACGGTGTATCAAAAGCTGCTGTGGCATGGATGTAACGGCAGTTTCCGATGTAGATTGCCACATGTCCGGGCCAATATATAAGGTCTCCCATTTCAAGCTGCCTGCACGTTATGTTTTTTACCGGATATTCCGGATTAATCTGTGCATCTCGATATATTATAATACCATTAAACATATAGCTCATAAACGCAAGTCCGGAGCAGTCCATTCCCAATGACGATTTACCGCCCCATCGGTATTGCACGCCATAATATGACATTGCCGCCGATACTATTCCGCGTCTTACTGTCTGCTCGTCACCGTAAGCCATACGTCTTTTGACAATATACGCACTTCTTATATATCCGGATGCACCGTCCGCCTGTTTTATAAGGGTCCATCCTTCTTTACATTCTTTCAGTACTTTGACAAACGAGCCCTTGATAAGGCTGCCAATTCGATCTGCCCTGACATCCGGAGCATCAAGAACGTCCACATAGGATTCCCTGACAATACAAAGTCCTCCCGTCCAACGTGTAAATTCCTCTTTGGATAATATGCGGATGTCATCCGTTAATATGTATCCGGTATATCCATACCATGTAACAACACGCATCATATTGTTATGTGCGGCATCATCCGGCATGACCATCCAGCCCGAAAACACATCATCAACCGTCTCGGTACCATCTTCATTGTATAATCTTGCATATACGGATTTAACAATTGCGTACTTCATGCAAAAAATCCTTTTTATTCTATGATATGCCGTTTTACTTAATCTGCTCCATATATGGTTTCATATAATCAAGGACTTTCTGCTTAAGCTCATCTTCATCCTCGTTATCTTTATCCGGAACAGGAAGCCACATTATGTTTCCCGTAGTATTTACGGCAATTCCGTTCTCGCCGTACTGACATATCATGCCACTATAGACGATTTCCGGCTCATTCTTATAATATCCGGTCTCATTATCATCCGCTGACAGAAGTCTTATCTGTGACGCTCTTATGGGAATACCGTTATATTTTCCGGCAAAAGAAAGGTCGCACTCCATTTCGCTCCAGCTGAGTCCGGGAAGCATTTTATTCATGACCGCACGGATTTCATCTTTATCGAACTCAAATTCATCCGAAACATCCACTTCCGTAATCACTTCCGCCAGCCAGCCGGGCAGCACATACCTCGAATACAGATCCATAATGTCGATACTGCCTCTTCCTCCGGCTCTCACCACAACCGTAAGCATAATGGCACCGGCAATGACCATGCCGATGCCAATCCATGTGCATACTATAATGACAAAAGCCCCGATGACAGCCATAAGAATCGATGCGGCGATAAGCGCAATACGCCTGTCATCGCTCCGTATCTGTTTCACTATCATGTTCCATGCCCTGTCTTTATTCATAATTCTCCTTAAGAAACTTAAACAGTTCATCCATCTGCTCATCTGTTCCTATTGATATTCTCAGATAATCATCTATTCTCGGTGCATCAAAATGTCTCACATAGATTCCCGCATTTCTTAAATCGTCAAATATCTTCGCTCCCGGTATGGACTTGTGCTTTGCAAATATGAAATTTGCTCCGGAAGGCAGACATTCAAATCCAAGCTCTGTAAGTGCTTTCACCGAACGTTCCCTTGTTGCGGTAACCTTACGCGTAATTTCCTGATAATAGGAATCATTCTCAACTGCTATCGTTCCGAGTTCAATCGACGGACGGTTAAGCGTATATGAGTTTACCGAGTATTTGACATCGTTAAGTGCTTTGATAATACGCTCACCGGCGATGGCAAACCCTATTCTGAGTCCCGCCATTGAACGTGACTTTGAAAATGTCCTGACGACGATGAGATTCTCATATTCGTCAAGAAGCTCAAGAGCTGATCTTCCTGCAAAATCAACATAAGCCTCATCCACGACCACTATCGATTCCTTGTTGTGGTCAAGTATATCCCTGATAAAATCAAGATCCCTGTATATTGATGTCGGGGCGTTCGGATTGGCGATTACCACTCCGCCGTTATCTTTATAATAATCCTCGGCGCGTATCATAAAATTCTCATCAAGTGCCGGTCTTTCGTACGGTATTCTGTAGACGTCGGCCCACACACTGTAGAAAGAATATGTTATATCCGGAAAAAGGATTGGTTTGTCCGAATTAAAAAATGTCATAAATATCATAGAAAGCACATCATCCGAACCGACACCCGGAAAAATCTGACTGCTCTTAACTCCGTAAAGTCCGGCAAGAGCGTCAATCAGGCTGCTTGCTGCCGGATCCGGATAAAGCCTCAAAAGATCCATGTTCATCTTCGCCGCTGCCTCACAGACTGCCGGTGCCGGCGGATATGGATTTTCGTTAGTGTTTAATTTGATAACATTCGTATTTTTCGGCTGTTCACCCGGAACATACGGCTCAACCGTGCGGATATTTTTTTCCCATTCTCTCATAATTCACCTCTTAGTCTGTAAGTTCGAATTCTTCGGCAAGTTTCTTAAATTGCGGAAGGGAATTCGTTATAGTATCGTATGATACACAGTAAGCAATTCTTACAAATCCCGGACACGCAAATGTACTTCCCGGAACTATAAGGATGTTATATTTCTTCGCTCTCTCGCAGAATTCCTTATCATCTACAGGCGTCTTCACGAACATGTAAAATGCGCCCTCCGGCTTAATGCATTCAAATCCGAGTTCCAAAAGTCCCTTATATAATGTTTCCCTGTTACGGTTATATGCAGCTATATTCTCTGATACATCAACATCAACGCATCTGCCGATAACTTTCTGCATAAGTGACGGTGCATTAACGAATCCGAGAATTCTTGTAGCCACATTACATGCCGTCTTAATCGTTGCCGAATCATCGAGCGCATCAGGTATTACAAGGTATCCGATACGTTCACCCGGAAGTGAAAGCGACTTACTGTATGAATATCCGACAACGGTGTTGTCATAGTATTTCGTAAGATACGGAACTTCCACTCCGTCGTATGCAAGTTCCCTGTACGGTTCATCCGAGAAAAGAATTATTACCCTGTCGTATTCTTTCTGCTTGCGCTCTAAAATCTCTGCCATCTTCTTGATCGTATCTTCTGAATATACAACTCCGGTAGGATTATTCGGAGTGTTTACGATAACTGCCTTGGTCTTAGGCGTTATCATTTTCTCAAATGTATCAAGATCCGGCTGGAAAGTAGCGGTATCAGGTGGTACAACCACAAGCTTCGCATCAACATTGGCGGCATATGATCTGTATTCGCCGAAATAAGGTGCAAATGCAATTATCTCATCACCGGCGTTGACAACCGCCTTAAATATAACATTAATTCCGCCTGCCGCACCGACTGTCATAATTATATTGGTTTCATCAAAATCCGTTCCGAAACGTCTGTTGAGTGATGATGCCACAGCCGCTCTTACATCCTCGTATCCTGAATTACTCATATATCCGTGAAGTACTGTCGATTCTTCCTCATCAACAAGTGCCTTGATTGCTTCATTAACCTGGGCAGGAGCCGGCACATTAGGATTACCGAGGCTGAAATCGTATACATTCTCTGCTCCGTATATTCCTGCAAGGCGCTTGCCTTCCTCAAACATCGCTCTGATAACCGAGCTGTTGTTAACCAAATCTATCATTTTATCAGATATCATATATGCTTCCTCCTGTTGTCTGATTTAAGTTAAGTATATTCCCTGCAGTTTTATAAAACAAGTATTTTATTTTTGTTTTTGCTTAATTCGGTTATATGTGTTAGAATTGTCTCGATTTCAGAAAGATATGAGGATATTATAATGAAAAAAATTATCACAACAATATTAGCCTCGCTGGCTCTGTGTGCTGTTTTCACATTATCGGCGGACATAACATCTGCTGCGGATGCTGTGGAACTCACACCGGAATATGCCACATCAAACGGCGCGTCCGTATATGATATGACGGGCGGTTCCTACGATACGATGTCCACATTCAACTCGGGTGATACGATAACAATAAGTTCGTCCACACCGATTGCACATCTGTATATCGCATGGAATAACAAAACCGTCTCTCCATGGACACTGACACTTGAAGACGGTTCTGCACAGGAGTGCGGTACAAACGGTTATCTTCATGAATATGTGAAACTTGACAAGCCGTCAACCAAGGCAGTCATCAATATCAAAGCTGATGGCATGAAAATATGCAAATTATATGCTTTCGGTGAGGGCGATGTTCCTTCGTGGGTACAGCAATGGAATCCCCCATGCGATGAAGCTGATATTCTGCTCGTCTCAACCCACGCGGACGATGAACAGCTTTTCTTCGGCGGAATCATACCGTATTATGCCGGCGAGCTTGGTCTCAAGGTTCAGGTAGCCTATTATACCAATTACTGGAATGGTGCCAACATAAGGGAACATGAGAAGCTTGACGGTCTCTGGACTGTCGGTGTTCGCAACATCTCCGTAAACGGTGATTTCGATGATATATATGCCACTTCGCTCGAAGCTGCCAAAGAAGTTTACAGTTACAATGACACAGTTGCTTTCATGACGGAACTTATCCGCCGCTTCAAACCTCTCGTCCTGGTCGGTCAGGATCTTAACGGTGAATACGGTCACGGCGGCCATATGATAACATCCGCTGCGATATGTGATGCCGTAAACGTGAGTGCAGATGCCGCTTCATATCCCGAATCGGCCGATAAATACGGAACTTATGATGTTCCGAAGACTTACCTGCACCTCTATCCCGAGAACCAGATTAACCTCGACTGCCGCAGGGCTTTATCCAGATTCGGCGGCAAGACAGTCCTCGAGGTTGCCGCTGACGGCTATCTGCAACATGCTTCACAGCAATGGTGCTGGTTCTATGTATCGGATGATTACCAATACAGCTGTGCCAAATTCGGTCTCTACCGTTCAACCGTAGGTGCGGACACCGGCAATGATATTCTTGAAAATGTGGTGACATACGAGGAACAGGCACGCATCAAGGCTGAGGAGGAATCCTCCCGTCAGGCTGAATCGGAATCGGAAAGCATTGCACAGTCCATCGCAGAATCTGAGGCTCAAAGCGAGTCCGAGTCAGAAAGTGCGGCAATCCTGGCAGAGCAGAAAGCATCTTCTCGCTCCCGCGCGATAATAACTGTAGTAATTGCCGTTGTGGTAATTGTTATCCTGTTGTTCGTATATATTATAGTTAGAAATAATTTAAGAAATTCACGCAGAAGAAAGAAAAGAAAAATCCGTTAGTTTCATATACTGTAATCTTTAAGTTTCTGCCTTTTGGCGGCGTAATCCGGACAGTATCGGGAAACTTCATCCCAGAATTCTTTGGAATGATTCATATATTTTCTATGGCAGAGCTCATGTATTATAACATAATCCATGAGCTCTGCCGGCATATAATACAGTCTGTAATTAAAATTCAAATTCCCTTTGGAACTGCAGCTTCCCCACCTGGTCTTCTGATTTCTAACCGTTATCCCGTTATATGTAACATTAATCAGTCCGGCATAGTATGCTGTCCGCTCTGCAAACTTCGCCTTAATCCTGTTATGTTCTTCGGCATTGATTTCCTCCGGTTTCGGAAAAACATGTTCCGACTTACTGTTCTGTTTTGTGATCATTAGATTGTATTTTGTGATAATCCAGTTTTCATGCGCCTTTACAAATGCATCTATCTCAGCTTTGCGGCTGTACAACGGTGCGCGCACGATCACTTCGCCACCTTCCCTTACTTCGAGTGCAAGCGTGCTGCGGCGGGAACGGATAATTTTAATTGGGATGTCTGTCATAGTAGGAATCTCCGGTTGCAATGAATCTTTCCATATTTTATTGTAAGTTCTTTTGATAACCTTTTTATACCCTCTGTGTCATATTCCTCAAGTTCTTTACCCTATCCTTGAAGACGTCAATATCATCGAGCATCTCATATGGTTCGTACTCACCATATGCTGACGGTCTGCTTATTGTTACCAATTGTATGCCCTTTCCCGATACTGCTCTGTTTAATTCATTTACCATATTGCTTAATTCTTTTCCATGTCTTGTTTTTACTGCAATACAGCCCTGTTTATCAAATTCTTTTGCAATCAAATAACACATTTTGAAGCACCTCCCGAAACATATTTTCATTCAATATTTTCCCGTTTTCGTATAATTTTCTTAATTTCAATCCTACATCATCAGGATAATTTTTTTTATACAAATATTTGTGGAGCCAGTTATTTATCTGCCTGTCATAATAAGTATTCATCTGTATCTCTATAGGGTAATGACTATGGTCTAGCTGAAAATATAAATGTACACCTCTATATCCATCATCATTTGCTTTACCTTGTGACATATCAACTATTCTAATCTTGTCTATATTATCGTGATTCAGAATTCCATCATAATTATCGCACAACATACGAAATAGAGTCAGGCATTTCCATTTCCATTCCCATACACGCCTTCTGCTTTGATTCCGTCTGTGTCTTTTCTTTCGCCTCTTCCGCAGCGTACACTCCCTGTTGTGTTTTCTTTGAAGAAAAGACGGACATACATGCCCGCCTTCTCCATGGTTATTTTCTCGTTTTATTTTTTAACTATCGTTTCTATGAATTCAAATTTTCTCTGCGTTTCTTTACGGTAATAATCAATCCCGTTCCGGAAAGAATTGATAGTATAAACAGCCATACAATCGGTGTATTGTCTCCGGTTTTAGGTGCAGTCACATCCGGCACATCCGGTGTCTGGCTTTCCTGTTTAAAGGTAACTTCTATGGTGTGATCAGTATTCACATCACTAAAGGTGTAGCTTGTGGTTGCTGTCACTTCCGAACCATCCACCTTTACGTCCGCAATATAATATCCTTCGTTCGCCTTGATTGTATATGTAAGCTGACCTGCGGCAGATACCGTTGTCGTGCCACCGGGAGAGATTGTTCCACCGATACCTGCCGTTGCGGTAATCTTGTAGCTTGCTG
>FR889213.1:0-27805 GCA_000431815.1 Butyrivibrio sp. CAG:318
AAATATCTTCCAAAACCAATCATCGTAAATGGAAGAAGTAAATCCATAATCAACATAAAAATCCAAAATTCCATTTTTAAACCTCACTTACTGCAACTTCCGATTGAGATTTCACCTGTCTTTCATCTATTCATTTCATTTTCACCCTATCATCATTCCAACAATAACCGTTGCAATCGCAACGAGCAAAGCGATTACCAGATAATACTTGAGCCATGGAGATTCCCAATTACCTAAATCATTGGCCAATGTTGCCTTTCGGGGATTCTTTATGTAGTACAGTGTAATAGTTTTCGGTATACCCGTAGTTGACAGAAGGCGATAGCGATAGGACTTTCCGTTAACTTCGTAGCTATATGTTCCCATGTCTTCCATGGTCGGCATTCCAATGCCGTCGGCATCATAATTTCTAATATTATGACTTTTCAAAAGGTTGGCTTCTACAACATTTCCTTTTCTTTCAGCTTTTTCACGTAAACTTTTACGAATAAAGGGGACATAGAACAACTTCCTTAAGAGGCAAAACAATGGTGTTATGGCCAACGAAGCCACTGGCCCAAGAAAGATGCCTATAAGGACATATGCTATTATTTTTGCCTCCATCATAGTTCACCTCTTTTCAAACCTCAAAGAAAAATTGTGGTTTTCAAATTCCGATTTGTTAATTTCTATTATTATAACACATGTAAGCCCATTCACAATAAAAAAGAGTAACCGAATTTACTCGATTACTCTCTGTTCATTACTTCTCGTCCACAACCTGGAAGATGTAGAACTTCAGATAATACGACTCATCCGCCGACCATAATATCGGGTGATCCGGTGCCTGCGTCCTGAACTCAACCTGGCGCAGCCTCTTGTGCGCGCCTCTTGCCGCCTCGGCAATCGTCTTTGCGAAAAGTTCCTGCTCCATGAAATGTGAACATGAACATGTGGCAAGATAACCGCCGTTTTTGACAAGCTTCATTCCCTTTATGTTAATCTCTCTGTATCCCTTCGTCGCATTGCGGACCGAATTACGGGATTTCGTGAATGCCGGCGGGTCAAGTATGACCACGTCAAACTGTCTGCCCTGCTCTACCAGTTCCGGGAGCAGTTCAAAAACATCACGGCAGGTAAATTCCACCCTGTCCGATACACCGTTTAATTCCGCATTGGCTCTGGCGCGCTCCACACCAAGCTCCGAAGCATCGACACCAAGCACGGAGTCCGCACCGCCAAGTGCCGCATTAAGCGCAAAGGAACCCGTGTGCGTGAAACAGTCAAGCACAGCCGCACCCTTACAAAGCCTTGCAACAGCTGCTCTGTTATACTTCTGGTCAAGGAAAAACCCGGTCTTCTGGCCCTCCTCAACATCAACTATATATTTAACACCGTTCTCGATGATTTCGACTTTCGTATCAAACGGTTCTCCGATAAATCCCTTGACACGCTCCATTCCTTCCTGAAGCCTTACCTTGGCATCGCTTCTCTCATATACGCCGCGGATATTCATGCCCCTTGACGCAAGCTCAGCCTTGAGGCTGTCGATAATCATAAGCTTCATTTTGTCAATTCCTAACGCCAGTGATTCAACTACAAGCACATCACTGAATTTATCGATTACAAGACCCGGAAATCCGTCCGCCTCACCGAAAATGAGCCTGCATGAGGAAGTGTCAACCGTATCAACCCTGTATTGCACCGCATCGCGCACCAGTCTGTCTATAAAATCCCTGTTAATCTCAACATCGCGGTGCCTTGTCATAATACGCACCGTTATTTTTGATTTAGTATTTATGAAACCTTTTCCAAGAAAATATCCATCAAAGTCAAGTACCTCAACGATATCTCCGTTCTCAAATTCTCCGTTTATCCTATCAATCTCATTATCGTATATCCAAAGTCCGCCGGCCTTAAAACTTCTGCCCTCGCCCTTTTTTATTATAACTTCTGCCATTTTTTCCACCTGTATAAATCAAATAATTAGTATAATTTCTGCCCGTGAAGGGACAATATCTGTATGATTAAAAAATATCTTTTATGCGGTCTTACCGGCTGGTGTATGGAGGTGTTCTGGACCGGTATGGGCTCCGCGCTGCACAAAGACAAAAAACTCACAAGCAACACCTCTATATGGATGTTTCCAATATATGCCACAGCCATAATCATCGAACCGCTCTGCCGTAAACTCTGCAGCAGGAAAAAGGGGCCTGCGATAAGAGGTATGATTTATTCCCTGTGCATATTTGCCACCGAATTCTGTTCGGGAGCTTTTCTCAAAAAAAGAGGTTGCTGCCCCTGGGATTATTCCAAAGCCAGATTCAACATCAAAGGCATAGTCCGTCTCGATTACCTTCCGGTATGGTTCGTTGTCGGACTTATCTATGAAAAGATTCTCTGTCCGGACGTTAAATGCCTTAAACATTCCGGTAAGGGATAATAAAGCGGGAACCTGTTATAAGTTCCCGCCTGAATTATCTTTTAGTAAAGCGGATGTGCATCCGTAAGTGCCTTAACTATTTCCATAGCTTCGGCCTTCTTGGCTTCTTCATCCGTTACGGCAAGTGCAATTGCCTCTGCAACCTGCTTCATATCGTCTGTTGTAAATCCTCTTGTTGTCACTGCTGCGGAACCAAGTCTTATTCCGCTTGTAGTAAACGGCTTCTCAGGATCGTTAGGAATTGCATTCTTGTTACATGTGATATTGACTGTATCAAGAAGTTTCTCCGTTGCCTTACCTGTAACGCCCTTGCTTCTTAAATCAACGAGCATGAGGTGGTTATCGGTTCCTCCGGACACAAGGTCAAATCCTCTCTCCATAAGTCCGCTTGCAAGTGCCTGCGCGTTATCAATTATATTCTTGGCATATACCTTGAATGACGGATCAAGTGCTTCCTTGAAGCATACAGCCTTGGCTGCGATCACATGCATAAGCGGTCCGCCCTGGATTCCCGGGAAAATAGCCTTATTGAAATTAAATCTGTCGGCAGCTTCCTGATTACAGAGAATCATACCGCCTCTAGGTCCTCTCAAAGTCTTATGTGTGGTTGTTGTAACAACATCTGCGTAAGGGATAGGGCTCATGTGCTGTCCGCCGGCAACAAGTCCTGCGATATGTGCCATATCTACCATAAGTACCGCACCTACTTCATCAGCAATTTCCCTGAACTTCTTGAAGTCGATTTTTCTCGCATATGCACTGGCACCGGCAAGAATCATTTTCGGCTTGCACTCCTTGGCAATCTTACGGACCTCATCATAATCAATGAATCCTTCATCATTGACACCGTAAGGCACACAATTAAAATACTTACCCGACATATTGACAGGTGAACCGTGTGAAAGGTGTCCGCCATGTGCAAGACTCATTCCCATATATGTGTCACCCGGCTCAAGTACAGCAAAGAATACTGCCATATTGGCCTGTGCTCCCGAATGTGGCTGTACATTAACGTAATCACATCCAAAAAGTTTCTTGGCTCTCTCTCTTGCAAGATCTTCAACAATATCCACATACTGGCATCCGCCGTAATATCTTTTGCCCGGATATCCTTCCGCATATTTGTTGGTAAGCGTGCTTCCCATTGCTGACATAACAGCCTTGCTTACAAAATTCTCAGATGCAATAAGCTCAATATGATCGTTCTGTCTTCCGGTCTCAAGCATTATTGCCTTAGCGATTTCAGGATCATAAGCCTGAACTTCGTCAAATGAATACATTAATGTTACCTCCATATATCTATTTGTTTTTTATAATATCAAACGTTCTCAGACTCGTCAACAGATTTAATCTCTATTCCGAGTTCTTCAAGCTGGGCCTCATCAACCACATCAGGTGCACCTGTGAGGAGACATGATGCATCCTTAACCTTAGGGAATGCAATTACATCACGGATGTTATCGGTCTTAGCCATAAGCATTACGAGGCGGTCAAGTCCGTATGCCAGTCCTGCGTGTGGCGGTACTCCGTATTTAAAAGCATTGAGGAGGAATCCGAACTGTTCGTTGGCTCTCTCATCTGTAAATCCGAGAATGTTAAACATCTTCTTCTGTATGTCATCCTGATGTATTCTTACGCTTCCGCCGCCGATTTCCACGCCGTTAAGTGTGATATCGTATGCTTTGGCTCTGACTTTCTCAGGAGCCGTATCAAGAAGCTCTATATCTTCTTCCATCATCATTGTAAATGGGTGGTGCATTGCGAGAAGCCTGTTCTGCTCATCCGACCACTCAAAAAGAGGGAATTCCGTAATCCAGAGGAATTTATATTCATCCGGCTTGCGAAGGCCGAGTTCATCGGCAATCTCAAGACGAAGTGCACCGAGAACGCTCCATACAAGCTTGGTCTGGTCAGCTGCAAAAAGGAGTAAATCTCCAGGCTTTCCTTCCATTCTCTCTATAATTGCATTCATCTGCTCTTGTGTCATGAATTTAGCAAATGATGATTTGATCTCGCCGTTTTCTCCAAGTGCAATATAAGCTAATCCTTTTGCTCCGTATCCCTTGGCAAAATCAACAAGTGCATCTATTTTCTTACGAGGCATAGCGCCCTGTCCGTTGGCATTGATACCGCGTACAGTTCCACCGTTGTCTATCGCACCCGCAAACACGCCGAAACCGCAGCCCTTAACGATATCCGATATATCCTTAAGTTCCATTCCGAAACGGATATCAGGCTTGTCGGAACCGAAACGGTTCATGGCTTCGTTCCATGTCATTCTCTGGATAGGAAGCTCTATGTCAAGGTCAAGCACTTCCTTAAAAAGTCTCTTTAAAAGTCTTTCATTGACATCTATTACATCATCAATATCAACAAATGACAATTCCATATCTATCTGTGTAAATTCCGGCTGTCTGTCCGCACGCAGATCTTCGTCACGGAAGCACTTTGCAAGCTGGAAGTATCTGTCATATCCCGAACACATCAAGAGCTGCTTGAAAAGCTGCGGTGACTGCGGCAATGCATAAAATGAACCCGGATGTATACGGCTTGGTACAATATAATCCCTGGCTCCCTCCGGTGTGCTCTTTACAAGGATAGGTGTCTCAATCTCAAGGAATCCTTCATCGGCAAGAAACTGTCTTGTTATAGTGGCAATCTTGCTTCTCATGATAAGGATTTTCTGAAGATCCGGTCTTCTAAGGTCAAGGAAACGATACTTAAGTCTTATATCTTCCTTGGTCTTGGATGCCTCTTCAACAGGGAACGGAGGTGTCTCGGACTCTGAAAGTATTCTTATGTCCTTAGCGATTATCTCAATCTTACCTGTCGCAAGATTATCATTAACCGCACCTGCTCTTGCAGCAACTTCACCGGTAACGGCAATGACATATTCGCTTCTTAATGAACCTGCCTTGGCAAATCCTTCTGAACCTGTCTTGTCCTCTTCAAAAATTATCTGCAATATTCCGGAACGGTCTCTTAAATCCACGAAACATATTCCGCCTTTATTTCTGTTCTTGGCAACCCAGCCCATAACTGTAACTGTCTGACCGATATTTGTCTCATTGAGTTCGGCACATCTGCATGTTCTCTTGAGACCTTTCATTGATTCTGCCATTTTCTTATCTCCTGTCAGCTTATTTTATTGGATTTTTATAAAATTCACGGAATTCGGCATACCCTTCTTTCTCAAGCTGCTCCTTCTGGAATTTCTTATTCTTGTTCATTCTGACTACAAGCACGTTGGTTCCTGTCTTACGCATCGCCTGTGCTTCACTGATAATATCACATAACATCTCAGATTGTATACCCTTTTCTATAAGAAAAGCCACCTTTTTACGGTCATCCGGAATCTGAAAATCATTATCGAGAAGTATTGTTACGATTCTCTCAAATCCGATTGAGAAACCGCATGCCGGCGTATCCTGTCCCGTGAATTTACCGACCATCTTATCGTAACGTCCGCCTCCACCGACGCTTGAGCCGAATTCAGGTACTTCTATCTCAAAAATAGTTCCTGTGTAATATGACATACCTCTTACAAGAGTCGGGTCAAATACCACCTCAAAAGAGTATTCCTTAGTGCTGTTGACGCTGTTAATTATCTCTCCGAGACTTTCCTTTACGCCATCCTCAAGATTGTCCTGAATCTTACCGGCCACATAGGCAAGTCCGTCATCAGCCTCTTCTATTCCCTTAAAAAGCTCAACATATTTATCAACGCTTTCCTGCGCATATCCGGCTTTGATGAGTTCTTCGGTAACTCCGTCAAGTCCGATTTTGTCCATCTTATCTAATATGATAAATACCGAATCATATTCTTCTTCAGGGAATCCGCTGTATGCAGCCATAGCTTTCAAGATACGGCGGTCATTTATCTTAATCTTAAAATTCTTAAATCCTATCTTACCCATTGTGGTGGTTGTCGCAAGAATAAGCTCTATTTCAGCAAGATTGCCAGGCTCTCCGAGTATATCAATATCGCACTGGTAAAACTGTCTGAAACGGCCTTTCTGAGGTCTGTCCGCTCTCCATACAGGTCCTATCTGCAGTGCCTTAAACGGTGAAGGAAGTGATGCAGCATTGTTGGAGTAAAATCTTACAAGAGGAACCGTAAGATCATATCTTAATCCGCCGTCCGCAAGGTCAGCTTCTGACTGTGCCGTTTCAAGGTTGAGCTTTTCACCTCTTTTTAATATCTTAAATATAAGCTTTTCGTTCTCGCCGCCCTGCTTGCTTGAAAGATTGGCAATATTCTCCACGGCCGGTGTCTCGATCGGGGTAAATCCAAAGCTTGCATAAGTATCTTTAATCAGCGATATGAGGTAATCCCTTATCTGCATTTCTCTTGGGAGTATATCCTTCATACCTGTCATCGGTTTCTTAATTAATGCCATTATTTTGTCCTCGTTTCCAATATTTTCATAAATTTATCATAGTCCAGGTCAATTATAAGCCTGCTCTGTTCGATTACCTTAAGAGTCTCCGGCTCATGTATGACTTTCTGGAAAGCAATAAACACTTCCATATCATAATTATCGATTTCATCAATCAATATCTCCATGGCCGTGTCGATATCAAATGCTTTTCTGTACGGTCTGTCGGATATCAGTGCCGTAAAAGTATCAGCGACCCGCATCACTCTCGCGCCAAAGGGAATATCTTCTCCCTTAAGATTCTCAGGATATCCCGAACCGTCATAATTCTCATGGTGATACAGCACTGACTGCAATATAAAAGGAGAGAAGTCATAATATTGAAGTATATCATAACTTAACTTTGAATGCATCCTCATATATTTGATATTTTCCATTGCAAAGCTGTCATGTGCTCTTCCATATAAATATCTTGAAAGCTTCAGCTTACCGATATCATGCACAAGTCCTGCAATGGCAAGGTCATAACATGTTATATCATCCAGTCCCATTTTCATGGCTGTGAGATAAGTAAGATTACTTACGCATATCCCATGTGCTATATTGTCGGTCAGGTCGGCTAACAGCGTCGACTCAAATTCTTCAGTCTGCTTGCTGCTTGGATTTTCCATTAAAATAACATCTCTTTCTTTCTATCATTTCATCTGTGCGCCGTATATAATCATCAACTGATTTTACATTCTCAATACGGTCGACTCTCGGCGGACTGTTACATACTATTTTGGTCTGTGCATTTGCACCTGCCGCAAGAATGGTCTGTTTTTCTTCCATTATAAGTATATTATATAATCCTTCCGCACCTTCTCTTGCAAATCCTACATTTTCAAAATTACCGGACATATTCTTCTGTCTGTACAGATAATAAGGTTTCATACCCATACTCTCTGCAAAATCATATGTCATATCCATCAGTTCATCAGTGTTTTCACTACATAAACCTTTGTATTTATCCTTGAAAATATTAAGTGCCGCTGCCCTTTTGATTGCCAGCGAATGAACTGTGAGGCTGTCGGGCTTAAGTATTCCGACACGGTTCAATGTATATCTGACATCTTCTTTATTTTCTCCCGGAAGTCCCACAATCAGATCCATATTGATATTGCCAAAGCCGCATTCCCTGGCCATATTAAAGGCATCCACAACCTGATCCACTGTATGCCTTCTGCCAATCAAATCAAGCGTCTTCTGATTCATGGTCTGCGGATTGATCGATATACGGTCTATGCCATGTTTCCTAAGTATCTTTAATTTATCTATGTCTATGCTGTCCGGTCTTCCTGCCTCCACGGTAAATTCCTCAAGACCGTTAAGATCAAACAGCTCCTCTATACTGCTTATAAGCCTGTCAGACTGCCCTGCCGTCAATGTAGTAGGTGTTCCGCCACCGATATATATGGTGTCCGGACCTCGCCCGTTCATATATCCGGATATAAACGTCAGTTCCTTAATCAGTGCATCAAGATATTCGTCCACCTTATCACGGTACATCGACAACGGATAAGATGTAAAAGAACAGTACAGACATGTCGTCGGGCAGAACGGAATGCCTATATACAGGCTGTAACCGTTCAGATAATCTGTCTTTTCAAGCATTCTGTGTTCGCGATGCGCCACTTCAATGCTTAATTCTGCTTTGGTGTCATTGACATAATATTCTTTATTTAGAGTACCTTTAATTACATTATCGTTATACCCTTTTTCAATCATGCCAAGAGGAATTTTGACCGGTCTTATTCCGGTAAGGGTTCCCCACGGAAGCACCCTGCCTGTTATTTCCGAATATATGTCATAAAGTCTGCGCTTAAGCATATTGCGGATAACTTTGCGGTCATTCTCCGGTGAATCACAATCTATTATATGTTCTTTACCGCCTTCCGGTGTCACACATATATGAACTTTCACCGATTCAACAATAACTTCCACACATAAATCGCAATCATTTCTTAATGCTGTATCTGTCACTATTCTGTTGCCCGGATAAAAGGCTCCGGTCATAACCCTGACATCATTATCATAGTCATGGGTGTTAATACTCATATATATCATCAGTACGGACTCCGTTTCTACCGGCAGAAAGGATTATATTTGATTTCATTACCGATTGTGGTCTCATCCATATGGCCCGGATATACCTTGGTATGTTCCGGAAGAATAAAAAGCTTATCCTTAATGCCTCTGCACAATGCTGATGCGCTTCCTCCCGGAAAATCACTGCGGCCGACTGACTCGCAGAACAATGTATCGCCTGAAAAAAGCACTCCCTGCTTATCAAAATAATAACACATTCCGCCTATTGTGTGTCCCGGAACTTCTATTGCCTTGATATGATATCCTGCTGTTTCAAATTCTTCACCGTCTTTGAGATAAATATCCGCATCAAATATCTGTCCCATGCCAAAAGAT
This sequence comes from Butyrivibrio sp. CAG:318, assembly GCA_000431815.1. Classification (GTDB taxonomy): domain Bacteria; phylum Bacillota; class Clostridia; order Lachnospirales; family Lachnospiraceae; genus Eshraghiella. The sequence goes on from FR889213.1 coordinate 9,265, forward strand.
GACGTAAGGTTCATTGCCATGTCATGAAGCACTTGTTTTTCCGTAAGTCCGGCATATACCTTGATTCCGTAATGTTCACGCACCTTATTCATCGCAAGTACATGATCAAAATGTCCGTGTGTGATAAGAATCGCTTCCGGGATCATCGGCAGGCTGTCCGCCTTGGCTATTATTGTGTCAGGCGAGTCGGCCGGATCAACTATAAGACCGCGTTTCGTCTCATCATCATATACATAATAAGTGTTGGTTGCGCACATTCCAAGCACGCTGTGTTGTATTTTCATCATATTTCTAACCCGTTGTTCTTTCTATATCCAGGACGCCTTCAATCTGACGTATTTTCTCTGCAAGCTGTTTAAGTTCTTCTACGCCTGATATTTCAAATCCCATCTCGATTGTGGCAGTTCCCTGCTTGCTGATTCTGCAGTTCATGCTTAATACGTCTATTTTCTTCTCCGTAAACACCTTGGACACATCAACGATAAGACCTGTCCTGTTATTGGCAAAAATCTTAATGTCAGCCATATATTTCTCAGCGGCATCCACATTATCCATCCGCTGCCATTCGGCTTCGATAAGTCTTGACTTGTCCATATCTGACATATTAATAACATTAACGCAGTCGGTACGGTGGATGGATATTCCACGTCCTCTTGTAACAAAGCCGACTATCTCATCACCCGGCACAGGTGAACAGCATTTGGAAAATCTTACGGATACATCATCTATTCCCTTGACAATAATTCCGTTTTTGCTGCCTTTGGAATCCTTGGTCCTGCCGGTGCTTCCCTGCGCGTTGTCAAGCACATCACTGTCAGTGACCTCTTCACGGTGTTTCTTCTCATACTCTTCAAGAAGTTTATTTACGACCTGTCCTTCCTTAAGGCCTCCGTGTCCCACGGCCGCAAGAATGGAATCCCAGTCCCTGAAACCGTATTTTATCATCGTCTTGTCCATAAACTCCTGTTTGAGAAGTTCCGCAAGGTTGATATTCTTGCCTTTGCAATACGTTGAGATAAGATCTTTACCTTTTACGATATTATCTTCCTTAAGTTCTGCCTTAAACCACGAATTAATTTTGGAGCGTGCCTGCGGGCTCTTGACTATTGAAAGCCAGTCGCGGCTCGGTCCCTTGGAGTTCTGTGACGTGATTATATCTATTCTGTCACCATTCTTAATCTTATAGTCTATGGTAACCAGCTTTCCGTTAACTTTAGCTCCGACCATCTTATTGCCGACTGCCGAATGGATGCTGTAAGCAAAATCAATCGGTGTGGAACCTGCCGGAAGGTTCTTGACATCCCCCTTAGGTGTAAAGCAATATACACTATCCGAGAATAAATCCAAATCACTCTTAATGAGGTTAAGGAACTCCTTATTATCGGACATGTCCCTCTGCCATTCCAGAATCTGTCTGAGCCATGTAAGCTTGGCTTCTTCACTGTCATCGCCCTTGGTTCCGTCTATATTCTCCTTATATTTCCAGTGTGCTGCGATACCGTATTCAGCGGTCCTGTGCATCTCATATGTTCTTATCTGTATCTCAAAAGGCTGTCCGTTCGGTGCTATAAGAGTTGTATGCAATGACTGGTACATATTGGGCTTAGGCATTGCAATATAATCCTTGAATCTTCCCGGGATCGGCTTATACATCTCATGGATCACGCCAAGTGCTGCATAACAATCCTTAACTGTATCCACAATGATACGGACCGCAAAAAGATCATATATCTGATCAAGTGTCTTATCCTGGTTGACCATTTTCTTATATATGCTGAAGAAATGCTTGACTCTTCCGTCTATTTCACAAGGAATACCTGCATTATCTATATGCTGTTTAACCTCTGCCACTATATCCTTGACGAACTTTTCTCTTGCTTCCTTGCCAAGCTTTAACTGACGTTCAAGGTCGTGATATACTTCCGGCTGAAGGAATTTAAGTGAAAGATCATCCAGCTCAACTTTAATCTTGGAGATACCGAGCCTCTGTGCAATCGGAGAATATATCTCCATTGTCTCTCTTGACTTCTCAATCTGCTTCTCCGGTGTCTGGTATTGCATTGTACGCTGATTATGGAGTCTGTCGGCAAGTTTGATCAGTATAACTCTTATATCCTTAGCCATTGCAAGAAACATCTTACGAAGATTCTCTGCCTGCTTATCTATCTTATCATGTTCATAATTAAGCTGGGTTAACTTGGTAACTCCGTCAACAAGAAGAAATACTTCCTCTCCAAATTCCTTAGTAATCTCTTCCCCTGTCACACCAGTGTCTTCTATTACATCATGAAGAAGTCCGGCAATAATTGTTTCTTTATCAAGTTCGAGCTGCGCAAGTATTATGGCAACACAAAGAGGGTGAATTATATATGGTTCACCCGATTTACGTTTCTGATCCTTATGTGCATCTTTAGCAACGTGGTAGGCCTTCTCTATCTGTGAAAGGTCCGTTGATGGGTGGTATCTGAGTATGCATTGCTTAAGCTCCTCAAATAATTCATCCGGATCGTTGCTCTTAGGCGGATCCAACGGTATATCGTCTATTTTGCGTCGTTGTCTAAAATTCTCTTCTTCAGGCATATTACAACTCCATTTTGTCATTTAAGGATTTTTTATCTATTATATTTTAAAGCCTTATTGCCAAAAAAGCAATAAACAGTTTATATTCCGTATTATTTTCTGTATATGTGGACAAAATTACACCATATGTGTAGATAATTAAATTACACTGACAGTAAATATTATATATACTCACAGGTGACCTCTATGTTAATGAATATGGGAAAACGTTTTAAAGAATTAAGAAAAGAGCGCAAGTTCACCCAACAGCAGCTTGCCGACCGCATCGGGCTTGCTCCGAGTGCGATCTCATCATATGAGTCCGGTGCACGATATCCTTCGTATGATGTACTGATAAAATATTCCAAGATTTTTCATGTGACAACCGACTATCTTCTTGGCATTGACGAACTGAATACGGTTGATGTATCCGGATTAAACCAGATGGAAAAAGAAACCGTTATACAGGTAATCAATACATTTATTGATGCCAAAAAATAATAAATCCGCATCGGGATATCGATATTACCTCCAATAACTGCGGTGATACCGATATCTTAAATCGGATTTTCTCCATATACCTTCATATTCCGGAAAATATTTTACCGGAATATAAACAATGGTTTATTTACCCGGATATTTTATTACGGATTCAACATTATATCCGGCCAGTTTATCGCGTCCTTTAAGGCCCTCAAGTTCCATAAGGAATACAATTTTTGCGACGACTCCGCCAAGTTTCTCCACCATACCTATAATAGCTTCGGTGGTTCCTCCCGTTGCGATGAGATCATCCACTATGACCACCCTCTGTCCCGGCTTTATCGAATCCTTATGCATCTCAATCACTGCCGTTCCGTATTCCAACGCATATTCTGCTTCTATCGTCTCACACGGAAGTTTACCTTTCTTGCGGACAGGCACAAACGCCTTATGATTCTTATATGCTATCGGAACACCGAAAATAAAGCCTCTCGATTCAGGTCCTACAATCACATCGTAATCTGTGTCATGGATTAACCCATCCATGCTGTCAATTGCCAGTGAAAGCCCGTCAGCATCCTGAATTACGCTCGTAACATCGCGGAACATAATTCCCTTCTCCGGAAAATCCGGTATTGTTCTTACATATTCTTCTAATTTCTTCACTGCTAACACCTCTTCCTATATACGATCTATTCTGTATCCCGTCACACATACCTGAATCTGTTTCTTATCTCTGAATTCATTAATTTCCGGGTAGTATGTACAAGATATCCTGCCATTTTTATTATATACGGTTTCAAGCTCTGTGCAAGGGAAAAAACCTACCGCATCAATAACCATCCCACTGTCTTTGGCAATAGTCATCCTGGTATACTGTTTATCCTTTCCTATCGCCCTGATATTTCGTATTGAAATATTCTTATCTGCAAACACAGGCTTCGGATTAGCTTTTCCGAATGGTTCAAGTCCGTCAAGTTCCAAGATCAGTTTTTCGTTGATGTACTCCAGCGGCATCGGTACATCAATCCATACGGTTTCTGTCAGATCTTCTTCGCTCAGATTGCAATGTTCATTTATCCGCCTTCTGAATTCCGGAATATTCTCCTCCGGAAGAGAAAGACCTGCTGCCATTGGATGTCCGCCAAATCTTGTAAACAAGTCCTTACATTCCGACAATTTTTCAAACATATTATATGATTCTATTGAGCGAGCAGATCCCTTGGCTTCCTGTTCTCCTCTTGTAAGGACTATTACCGGTTTATAGTACTTTTCCCGTATTCTGCCCGCCACAATACCCGCTATGCTCTCATGGCAGTCCGGAAGAAAAATCACAAGCACCCTGTCGTCTTTAAGACTGCTGTTTTCAACCATATCAACTGCCTTATCAACTGCTTCGGAAGTAAGTTTCTTGCGCTCTTCATTAAGGTCTTTAAGCTCTCCGGCATGTCTCTCTGCTTCCGCCCTGTCATCTGTCACAAGCATTTTCAATGCTCTCTTGGCAGAATCCAGTCTTCCACTTGCATTAAGGCACGGTCCGAGCACGAATCCTATATGATATGCATTTATACTCTCACGGCTGACACCTGTTACCGCCATCAGTGCATTTAATCCGTAATTTCCTGTATTCGCAATAAGTTTAAGGCCTTCCTTCACAATTATCCTGTTTTCGTCAAGAAGATCCACAATATCTCCGACCGTTGCAATCGCCGCAAACTGCAAAAGTTCCGGCATTACCGAATCACCAGTTTGAAATTCTTTGACCATGCAATCAATAAATTTGTATGCAATTCCGGCACCGCATAACATCTTAAACGGATATCTGCAGTCATTTTGTTTGGGATCCACCACCGCGGCGGCCTTTGGTATGATATATCTGCGCCCGTTGTCCGTCTCTTCATAAGGAACATCATGATGATCCGTGATCACAACTGTCATACCAAGTTCATTTGCATAATCAATCTGTGAAGCTGCAGCTATTCCATTATCGCATGTGATAATAACTTCAACTCCGGCCTCATATGCCTGTTTTATCAGATTCTCGTTAATACCGTAACCGTCGGTTATTCTGTCAGGAACTTCATAATCCACATCCGCGCCGCATATTTTAAGTCCCTTAAACAAGATATAGATGGAACAAATTCCATCTATATCATAATCACCTATAATGCGGATATGTTTGTTGTCACGAATAGATGATGCTATCACAGACACTGCTTTATCCATGTCTTTCATCATCATCGGATCATGGAGTCTGTCAAGCGTACCGTTAAGATACATATCAACATTCTCCATGTCCGTGACATCACGGTTACGGATAATTCTGGCTGTTACCGGATCAATATTAAACCGGCTGCCAATGGCATCAAAATCTGCCTTTTTGGAATATACCCGCCATTTCTGCATATTTATTGCTCTGCTTTCTTAAGTGCTCTCTTGTACGAAGCCTTCTTCATTGAGAACCACAATGCGCCCGAAATACATACTGATGAGTATGCACCTACAACTATACCTACCATAATCGGTGCAGCAAATTCCCTGATTGAAGATACGCCGAGTATGAACAGAATGAGCACCATTATAAATGTGGTAAGTGATGTATTGATGCTTCGTGAAAGTGTCGAGGTAATACTTGCATTAACAACCTCAGCAAGTGACTCTTTCTGCATAACCTTCATATTCTCTCTGATTCGGTCAAAAATTACTATCGTCGCGTTAATTGAGTATCCGACGATTGTAAGTATACATGCGATAAACGTATTACCAACGCTTGTTCTGGATATTGCGTAATATCCGAGTACAAAAAGTACGTCATGTACAAGTGCAAGAATGGCACTTGTGGCAAACTTCATATCCCTGAATCTGATTGCTATGTAGATAAGCATACATACCGTAGCAACTATAATTGCAATTATGGCATCTCTTCTCATCTCTGAACTAACTGTTGCGCTTATGTTCTCATAGCTTACTTTATCACTGTCAGTCGTGTCGATTCCGAACTTATCTTCAAGCACAGCATTAAGTGCCGCACGCTGCTCGGTATCAAGCATCTGTGTCTTAAATACAATTGTATTATTACCCTTTACCTGCTGCTGTTGGACTGTCTTGCTTCCTGTAGCCTCTTTGATAAGAGGGATGATCTTGCTTTCAACTTCTTCAAGTGAATATTCTTCATTAAATGTTATGTTTGCGGATGTACCGCCCGAAAATTCAAGGTCAAAATTGAATATTCCTTTACCATTGGTTCCGTTTACTACCATGAATGCAATACCGGTAGCAATAAGAAGTCCCGATATTGAGAAGAATATTTTTCTCTTGGCAACAACATGTAATGTCCTGACTTCTTTGGCTTTGCCATAGAGGCTCTGCTTACGGCATCCGAGATTGTAAAGAAGAAGGAGTACCCATCTTGATACAAGGAGTGATGTAAGCATTGAAAGCACAATACCAATTCCGAGTGTAACGGCAAATCCTCTTACCGGACCGGTTCCGATTATTCCGAGAACGATTGCCGCGATAAGTGTTGTAACGTTACCGTCAATAATCGCTGAAAGCGATTTCTTGAAACCTGATTTGATAGCTCCTCTTACGGACATTCCTGCTGCCAGATCTTCCCTGATTCTGGCAAAAATAATTACATTGGCATCGACCGCCATACCGACGGACAATACAATACCGGCAATACCCGGAAGTGTAAGTGTGAGGTCAAACACGTTAAGAATAAGAAGCATTGCTCCCGTATATACAACGAGTGCTATATTAGCTGCAATACCCGGTATTCTGTAATATGCGATCATAAATATGAACAAAAGTGCAAAACCGATCAATCCGGCAATAACACTTGTATGAATAGCTTCCTGGCCGAGTGTGGCACCCACAACCTTGGAGCTTATCTCCTCAAGTTCGACAGGAAGGGCACCTATTCTGATGTAAGAAGCAACATTTTTTGCTTCGTCAATGGAATCCATTCCGTTGATCACACCGGAACCGTCGGTAATCTGGTTGGTTACCGTCGGAACGCTTACGAATTCTCCATCGTAATATACACCGATTGACCAATGTTTCGTAGGTTTCACAGCCTTGCCTGTTGCAACTTTAAATTTCTCTTTTCCGTCGGGGGTAAGATCAAATGCAACAACCGGTTCTTTTGTGCTACCTTGTTCTCCCTGATATACGCCCTCGCAGGCCTTGATGTCCTCACCTGTAAGAACTATCGATCCGTCTTTCTGAAGATCTTCAATACTTCTTGTCAGATGCCATCCGTATGCGTCCTTACCATCGGCATTCTTATACTTGCCATACTCGTAGTTAGCTGTTTTACCATCTTCTGCATACTGAAGGATGAAGTAAAGTGAACCCGGCTTACCAAGTTCCTCAAGAACAGCTTCAGCATCATCCGCACCCGGTATTTCGATCGTTACTCTGTCTGTACCTTCCGAATAAACCTGTGCTCCATCATAGTTACCGAGACGCCGCTGCATCTTATATACCGTATCGGATAGATCCTGTGAAGAAATATCTCCTACCGCACGGTATGTAATACTTACACCGCCTGCAAGGTCAAGTCCGAGAGTTATATTCTCCGCACTTCCCCTGTGTCCACCACCCCATCCGATAAGCACGGTGTAGCAGATTAAGCCGAGTGATGCAACAAGTGCAATCATGGCTATAATTTTTTTCCAAGCTTTCATATTATCCTCCTGAAAATTGTTTTATTCTGCAAGTGCGCACTTAATCATTATTGCACACTCAACTCTCTTCTGTTCAAGCTTACATGCTATGTCGTACGGTTCATTGATATCCCCGTTGAAGTTGTAAGCATTTGCCGAACATCCGCCGCTGCAGAAAAATTTGCAGAAGCAGTCTTTGCATTTATCCTTGGTATACACATTACAATGGTTAAATTGTTCTCTTATCTGTGGTGTCTTAATACCTTCAAAAACATTACCCATTATGTATTCTTCCTGACCAACAAACTGGTGGCACGGATAAAAATCGCCCCACGGTGTTACCGCAAGATATTCGGTTCCGCAGCCGCAGCCCGACAGACGCTTGTACACGCACGGTCCGCCTTCAAGATCAATCATATAATGGAAGAAATTAAAACCTCGGCCTTCTTTCTCACGCTTGATCATCTCGACCGCAAGTTTATCGTATTCTTCGTATATCTGTGGAAGGTCTTCAGGTCTTAATGCATAATCCTCTGTATCATCTGCGACAACCGGTTCAACCGATATCTGCTTAAATCCTCTGTCGGCAAGATCCAGCACATCTTTGGAAAAATCAAGGTTATTATGTGTAAATGTGCCTCTGACATAATAATTGGTCTGATTACGCGACTCGGCAGCTTTCTCAAACTTAGGCATTATCAGATCATAGCTTCCGGCGCCATTGCGGAACGGTCTCATCTTATCATGGACTTCCTTACGTCCATCCACGCTGAGCACAAGATTACCGCACTCTTTATTCACAAAATCAAGTATCTCATCATTGAGAAGTACTCCATTGGTAGTCATTGTGAAACGGAACTTCTTGTCATGTGTCTTCTCAAGTTCCCTTCCGTAAGCCACTATTTCCTTTACCACCTCAAAATTCATAAGAGGTTCTCCGCCAAAGAAGTCAACTTCAAGATTCCTTCTGTGTCCCGAATTGGCCACCAGAAAATCAAGTGCCTTCTTACCCACCTCGGCACTCATAAGGGCTCGTCTTCCGTGATATTCGCCTTCCTCGGCAAAACAGTATTTGCATGCAAGATTACAGTCATGTGCTATGTGAAGGCACATCGCCTTGACTACATTTTCCTGTGCTTTGCGCTCCGCAAACTGTTCTATACACGGTTCATAAATATCCTCCGTGAATAATACCTCGCCATCTTTAAGGGTCTGTATTTCATCACAGGCTTCGTTAATTTCATCAATATCATATCTGTCAGAGAGCTTGTCCGCTATCTCTTTTCTTGAATTTTCCTGAAAAAGCGGAATAATGTCATATACTATATCATCAACAACATGTACTGACCCGCTGTTTACGTCCAGCACGATATTGTATCCGTTGCTTTTATACTGGTGTATCAAAATGTCCTCCTTGCAAAACTGCGTTTCGGTATTTCACACTAAGAAGAGAGTGCCGGTGTCTTCGTCCTCACACTCTCTTACAGTCCTGCTTATTCAATATAAAACTATTTGTTCTCGCAGCTCTGGTTACCAACTGTGCAAGATGTCTTACAAGCTGACTGGCATGATGTCTGGCACTCGCCACATCCGCCCTTCTTAGCTGATTCCTTAAGATTTCTTGTGTTAAGAGTCTTAATATGTTTCATTATGTATCCTCCTTATGAAGCCCTGAACTATGTACAGAGCCTGCTTCTAAGTTATGCTTAGATGATTATATCATATCGCTTGAAATAATAAAAGTATTTTTTATCTTTTTTTAGATATGCTTTCTGCCACTTTAATCCCTGGCAAACTGCTTTATGGCAAATCCATTGGAATAATCGGCATCGAAATTTCCCGACAGTTCGACTCCGGATGTATTGACCGTACTGAATTTATAACACATACAATCTCCCTGCCATCCGGTAAATTTCAGGTCAACAGGTATCTCATCATATAATTCATATCCGGTCTGTGTCATATAATATCGAAGGCTTAATGAACTCATCGAAGATGCCTGTATTATCTTGCCGCTCACACAGTCAAGGACATCCGTGACTTCATTTCCCGACCCGGTTGTGTATCTTATAGCACATTTTGAACTGTCATCAGCCCATACCGTTTCAAGCTTATCGGTTGTCCATTCATAATACCTCAGTTTATTCCCATCCGTTCTCTGGGACACCCTGTACCTGGATGAATCTCCGGAAACAGTGTGTTTGATATAGAGAGTTATATTTCCATCCGGAGATACCGTACGTTCCTGAAGAAAATACAAATCATCTTTCAGCACATAATACGCCACCCCGAGTACCGCTGCAACTGTTATAAGCATGATTATTATAAGCGGTGTGTATTTCTTTGTTCTGTTTCTGCGGCTCATAATGCCTCCTGTGTAAGAATAATCCTGTATATCAAAAATACCGTAAACACTGTTTACGGTATTAAAGTGCAGTCGGCGGGACTTGAACCCGCACCCCTCCGATTAATAATAAAATTTTATGTTATTCTATCATATATCCGCGGATTTATCAATTGATGCAGAAAATTTTACGAAAATAAAAATACCCCGGATAAACCGAGGCAATAAAATAATAAAAAGAAGTGCAGTCGATGGGACTTGAACCCACACCCACGTAAGCGGACATGAACCTGAATCATGCGCGTATGCCAATTCCGCCACGACTGCTTATGTAACTACGCTGTTTACCAGCGACGATAGCTATCATACCATATCCGTTTTATAATTGCAACCCCTAAAATAATTTTTTTCAATTTTTTTATTCTTGACACATAACGCCGGGAATGATATTATTATAAAGCTTGCAGTCGTGGCGGAATTGGCATACGCGCATGATTCAGGTTCATGTCCGCTTACGTGGGTGTGGGTTCAAGTCCCATCGACTGCACTTCTTTTTATTATTTTATTGCCTCGGTTTATCCGGGGTATTTTTATTTTCGTAAAATTTTCTGCATCAATTGATAAATCCGCGGATATATGATAGAATAACATAAAATTTTATTATTAATCGGAGGTATCCTATGTTTTGTATTTATTGTGGTAAAGAAATACCGGATGGAACAGTGTGTGAATGCCGTAAGAATCCGGTATCTGTGCCTGATACACAGAAGACACCGGCAGCTGATACACAGGCTGCGGATAACGGACAGGCAGCTGCAAGTGAGGCTCCTTACGGAAACTTTACATATAATCCCAATCCTGCACCGGACAATAACTATAACAATGTCTACAATAATAATTTTAATAACTTTAATAATCCTTCCGGCCAGGCGGCATTTAACACAACATATTCGTCGGTGCCGCTAAGCGAACGCCACGTCGCCATCAAAAAGGTTATGGCATCACCTCTCGCTCTGATTGCAGCCATACTGTATTCTGTCGGAACCGCTTGTTCAGTTTTCAACGGATTTAACATAAGTATATTCTCAATACTTACATTGGTGGCTCTCTGGGTTACATACTCGGCAGCAAAGAAAGATGGACCGCTTAAGTCATCAGGTTTTACCATTGCATCCGGTCTTACCATTGCACAGATAGTCCTTATGTCTGTCGCATATGTTAGTATCGCTGCCGTTCTTATACTTTTTGCATGCATACCGGGTGAGCTTGCAGAAGCATATCCCGAAGCCGCCAAGTACATCGGTCAGGCTTTTGACATTACAATGCCGGCATCCATAGATTTGAACAGTGCAATATTCATCATCCTGCTGGTTGTATGGACATGTATGTTCATATTCATTGTTTTCTATTATGCAACCTTACGTTCAAGCATAGTAAGTGTACGTTCGGAGCTGAATAACGAGGCGCCTAAGCACAAAATAAGCATGTTTCCTCTTATCATACTTATATTAAGTTCCGTAATGTCAATTGCCAATTCTGTATATACGATAATCAACATTGACCATTACGCCGATATGTTTAACAATTTGCTGAATTCGTCGCTTGAATCCGCAGGCATCAATTACAAAATAAATATCAGTTTTGGAATAATCGGGCCAATCGGCTCATTATGTGTTGCCGTTTCCATGATTTTCATTGCTGTGTTGTTTATCAGAATAAGAAACAACCGCGAGAACGCGTGATAATATGCACAATGCAAAGCCGGCCGCATCATATCAGGTGCAGCCGGCTTTATTTATTTGATTACCGTGATATTATTGCATTTTTCATATCCGGGAACCATTCTGTCGCATATAAAATTCGTACCCTCGAACGGTGCAAAGCTAACCGAACTTATCTTATTAAATTTAGAATAGTCACACAGAACATAACTTTCCTTGCAATGACTCATCGCCATTTTCTTAATAAGTGCTTCATTCGCATCAGGTGTTGTACATCCGTTCTCTCTTGTAACTGCGTTAGTCCCGAAAAATCCTTTGGTGAAATTATAATTCTTCAGAGTTTCCATAGCATAACTTCCGATTATTGCCTCAGTTGATGCTTTAAGTTCACCGCCGACAAGATAGACTTTAAAACCTCCGGCCGCAAGCTGCTTTGCATGTGTAATGCCATTGGTTACAAATGTAACCGCCTGCTCCTCAATATAGTCTATCATATAAGCAGTTGTTGTTCCGGCATCAAGATACACAAAATCATTCTTCTCGATAAGAAGAGCAGCATATCTGGCTATTTTTTTCTTCTCATCAATGTTAAGATCATTCTTCTGTTCAAATGTATATTCATATGCCGTAACCTGCTGTTGTTCTTTAAGCGCAGCACCGCCAAAAACCTTGGACAGTTTCCCTTCCTTATCAAGATAACTGATATCTCTTCTTGCCGTAGACTCGGAAATTCCAAGTTTTTCGCTGATTTCCTGAGTAGTTACGCTGCCTTTTTCCTTCAGGAGTTTGAGAATCATCTCCTGTCTCTGTAATGTTAACATTTCTTATCCGCCTTATATTCCTTAACATTGGTTTCGAGTACTATTTTGCGAATCGGCAGAACGCTTGCAGGTGATACCGAAAGTTCATCCACACCCATGGCCAGAAATTCTTTGGTGAGTGTTCTGTCAGCTCCAAGTTCTCCGCAGATTCCTGCCCAGATTCCGGCTTTATGCGCATTCTCCACAACCATGGATATCATCTTAAGCACCGCCGGATGATGCGCATCATAGAACATGTCAAGTTCAGTATTCTGCCTGTCAATCGCAAGCGTATACTGTGTAAGGTCATTGGTACCTATGCTGAAGAAATCAACTTTCGATGCAAGTACATCACTCATCATAACCGCCGCAGGCGTTTCAATCATAATTCCCTGCTCAGGATTGCCGTAACTGATTCCCTGTTCGTCAAGTTCCTTCTTGACTTCATCCACTATTTCATAGATACGGTCGATTTCCCACGCACTTATTATCATAGGATACATTATTGCAATATTTCCGTATGCGCTCGCACGGAATAACGCTCTTAACTGAACCTTGAAAATTTCCGGTCTCGTAAGGCATATCCTGATAGCACGGCATCCCATTGCCGGGTTGTCTTCGTGTTTAAGATTAAAATAATCACACTGCTTGTCTGCGCCTATATCAAGGGTTCTTATGATAACCGTCTTGCCCGCCATCGTCTCGGCAACCTGCCTATATATCGCAAACTGCTCTTCTTCGGTAGGAAAATCTTTGCTTTCAAGGTATATGAACTCGCTTCTGAAAAGTCCTATACCTCCGGCGTCGTTCTGTATCACCTTCGCCAGGTCCTTTATGTTGCCTATATTAGCATAAAGTTTTATCTTCTGTCCGTCAATGGTTACATTTTCCCTGCCCTTAAGGCTGGCCAGAAGCTTCTTCTGTTCATCATCCCTGGCTTTATTTTCACGCATCATCTCAAGCATAGCTTCGTCCGGATTGATATATACAGTGCCCTTGGTTCCATCGACTATCGCAAGGCATCCGTCAATATCATCATCAAGGTCGACCGGGGTATTGACCAAAGCCGGGATGCCCATTGTTCTTGCCAGAATCGCCGTATGGGAATTTGTCGAACCGTGCACGGTAACAAAAGCAAGTACCTTATCCTTATCTAACTGGACAGTTTCAGACGGGGCAAGGTCATCCGCAATAATTATCACCGGTTCATCGTCTGTTAAGTCCGAAGATGAACTGCCGCTCAAAACATTGATTACACGTTCAGATATATCTTTTACATCAGCAGCACGTTCTTTCATATAATCGTCATCCATAGATGCAAACATCCTTGAGAAATTATCTCCGGTTGTTGCAACGGCATACTCTGCATTCACTCCCTGTGACGTTATGATGTTCCTGACCGAATCATTATAATCATCATCTTCAAGCATCATCTGATGAACCTCAAATATTGCCGCATTGGCTTCGCCGACTTCTTTAAGTGCTTTATCATGTAATTCCGCAAGTTCACCAATGCTTTTCTTTCTGGCATCTTCATACCTGGCCAGTTCCGCACCGGTATCACTGACTCTCACGCGCTTTACCTGACGTTCATCCTTGGAAAACAATCTGATTCTGCCGATTGCTATGCCACTATATACACTTTTACCTTCATATACCTTCATAAGCATTCTCCCTATGTCCGGAATTTAAAGATTAGCCTGCATAAACGCGTTTATGGTCTCACACGCTTTATCTTCATCTTCACCGTCAAAAGTAATTGTAACTTCTTCGCCCTTCTTAACGCCAAGGCCCATGATTCCGAAAATCGCTTTGCAATTCATTGCCTTTCCGTCTTTCGCGATTTTAATATCACACGCAAATTCCTTTGCTGCCTTCACCAGAAGTCCTGCCGGACGTGCATGGATTCCTTCCGGATCTGTAATTACATACTTGATTTCTTTCATGAGTTTTTCCTCCTAATTTGTCTTATTTTTCTTTAATATTCCTAAAAGTATCGTAGATACTGCAGTTCCTATCACAAGTGCAAGCAGATACATCAATGGATTGCCCATAACCGGTACTACGAAAATTCCGCCGTGCGGTGCCATAAGAGTACAGTTAAATGCCATTGAAAGTGCTCCTGCCACTCCCGCGCCTATTGCACAAGCCGGGATTACTCTCAGCGGATCTGCCGCTGCATAAGGGATAGCTCCTTCAGTTATGAACGCAAGTCCCATAATAATATTGACCGGACCGGATTGTCTCTCCTGCTTGGTGAATTTCTTTTTGAAGAAAAGTGTGGCAAGGGCTATTGCACACGGCGGAACCATTCCGCCTATCATGACTGATGCCATTATATCATAGTTACCGGCTGCGATTGATGCTGTTCCGAACACATAAGCTGCCTTGTTAAACGGACCGCCCATATCGATTGCCATCATTGCGCCAAGCACAAGTCCGAGTATAATCCTGCTTGCACTTCCCATGCTGTGAAGACCGTTATTCATGGCTGTATTGACAAATCCCATTACCGGTTCTACCGCAAATTTCATTGCAAGTCCCATAAGCAGTATTCCTATAAGCGGATATATGAGTACCGGTGCTATTTTTTCCAACACCTCAGGAAGTTTAGAACATATCTTCATAAGAAGGAGTACTATATATCCTGCTGCAAATCCTGCTGCGAGTGCGCCGAGGAATCCCGATGTTCCGTTTGCGGCTATCATTCCGCCTACAAATCCGACTGCAAGAGCAGGTCTGTCCGCAATCGCCATGGCTATAAATCCCGATAGTACCGGCAGCATAAATTTAAAAGCGACATTACCAATTTCATTAAACAATGCCGCAGCTGATGTTATTGTACCGAAATTAGCCCTTTCGGCTGCAGACAATGAATTAATATCAATAGCGAAGCCATCTATCAGAAATGAAAGTGCTATGAGTATACCACCTCCGACAACAAACGGAAGCATATGCGAAACGCCATTCATAAGTTGTGTATAAATCTTATGTCCTATGCCTTTCTTTCCTGATGTCTGCGTTCCGGCGGATGCATCTTCGGAAGTATTGCTTTGATATACAGGTGCGTTTCCGGCAATTGCCATATCGATAAGTTCATCTGCCTTGTTAATTCCATCCGAAACCGGACGTTCTATAAGTTTCTTACCGTTAAATCTCTCCATAGGAACCTTGGCGTCAGCTGCCACTATTATACAATCAGCTTCTTCTATATCCTTATCGGTAAGGACGTTCTTGGCTCCTCCGGATCCTCTTGTCTCGATTTTGATGTGACAATTCTTAGCCGCAGCAGCTTTTTCAAGTCCCTCCGCTGCCATATAGGTATGTGCAATACCTGTAGGACACGATGTTACGGCAAGTATTTTTATGGCGCCTTCAGCCGGCTCGTTATTATCTGTAAGCCTCTCGTCAACGCTCTTTTTCTCTTCATCTGCCCTGTCTATGATATTCAGGAATTCGTCAACTGTTCCGGCATTGCGCAGGCTCGTCGTAAACTGCTCGTCCATAAGCATCATTGAAAGCTTGCTTAACACATCAAGATGAATATTATCCTCAGTGTCAGGTGCTGCTATAAGAAAAAGCAACGTCACCGGTTCACCGTCAAGCGAATCAAAATCGACTCCGTTCTTAATTACCATTGCTGCGAGGCCAGGCGTATTTACTGAACTGCATTTACCATGCGGGATTGCAATTCCTTCACCAACGCCCGTTGTACTTTCTTCTTCCCTCGCAAACACCTGTCTGCGGTAGCCTTCCACATCATTAAGCCTTCCGGCTGCCTCCATAAGCGCAACTGCATCATTAAGAGCTTCTTCCTTGCTCTTAGGAGCTGCATCAAGAGAAATACTTCTCTTGTCAAGCAAATCTGTAATTCTCATACCTTCGTCCTCCATTTTTATAAAGTTATCTGATCATATACTTTCTTTATCTCTGCTCCGGTTGCAAGGTTCTCAGAGAAAGCACTTGCACTGCCCGCCGCAACACCCATGCAGAAGGCATGTCTGTAATCATGTTTCTCCATATAACCTGCCATAAATCCGGCAACCATCGAATCTCCTGCACCTACTCCGTTAATCAGCTTACCTTTCGGAGCCTCTGTTTCAAGTACCTGTCCGTCTTCAGCCACGAGCACCGCGCCTTCACCAGCCATTGATACAAGGACATTGACAGCTCCCATTTCCTGAAGTTTCTTTGCATACGGTATAACCGATTTTCTGCTTGTAAGTTCCACACCGAATATCTCTCCAAGTTCGTAATTATTCGGCTTGATAAGGAACGGTTTATACGGAAGCACCTTCATAAGAAGTTCTCTCGTCGCATCTACTGCGATAATGACGCCTCTTCCTTCAAGTGCCTGCATTATTTTCTCATAAGCATCATCGCCCATCCCTGCAGGAATGCTTCCGGAAAGGAACAATATATCTCCTTCCTTAAGCTCATCAAGTCTGTCCATAAGCATCTTAACCTGTTCTTTACCGATATCGGGGCCACGGCCGTTAATCTCCGTTCCTTCTATTGTGCTTAATTTCAGATTAATTCTTGAGAATCCGTCATCCAGTCGTATGAATCCATTATTGACACCCAGTCCGCTTAATCTTCGTATTATTTCATCACCGGTAAATCCGGCTACAAATCCAAGCGCCGTGTTCGGTATTCCCAGATTCATAAGGACTGTCGATACATTGATGCCCTTACCTCCCGGAAGAATTTTCTCGGAATCCGTTCTGTTGGTAATTCCGGTCTTAAAATCCTTTACCGAAACGATATAATCCAATGACGGGTTAAATGTTACTGTGTAAATCACTTGTATTACCTCCTCCGTTCTTGATAACACAAGTATACCGTCAAATTCATTCAAAGTCAATCATTTTCTCTCATTTTTTGAACATTTTTTATTATTTATGGTTTTGAATGACTTTTTTTGACCGTTTTTGCCGTAAAAAAGCAAAAAAATACGCCTGTCACCATAATGTGACAGACGCATTTATATAATAAGCTGAAAAAGGGACTCGAACCCTCGACCTGCTGATTACGAATCAGCTGCTCTACCAACTGAGCTATTTCAGCATGCACAAGCACGAAAAATATAATAACATTATTTGCGCGAATTGTAAATAGCCAAAATAATTTATCTTTTACTTTTCTTATTGTTGTTTCCAATAGCGGCAAGAAAACGTTCTTCTATATATTCTATCATAAGTGATATTTTTCTGCGTGACGTTCCGCTTGCAAACGGCACGAATCCTCCCGCCATCTCAGCATGACCTCCGCCGCCTCCGATATCAGAAAGCGCATCATTGGTAACAATTCCGGCATTTATCTCTCCGATACTTCTGACAGAGAGCTTTATGCCGTCATCTCTTATTGAATATACAACAGAAAAATCGATTTCAACAAGGTCAAGCATAAAATCAGATATACTGGCAATAAGAGCCTCCGGGCAATTATATCCTGTATTGGCAAAACTGATATTATCATATATCTTAATACTGTTTATTGCATTGGCATATGCCTTAAGATCCTCAAATTTCAGTGAACAATGCTCAAGCGAACTTATAAGCTCCATATCGCACATCCCGTAAAGCTGCTGATAAACATCGATATCAGCCTGGGATACTCCTCTCGATAATCCCATGGTGTCGCTCTTAATTCCGAATATAAGTGCCGTAGCAACACTCTTATCCATCTGTATGTCATTTTCCAGGTAATATTGCGCAATTATCGTGGCACATGCACCATATTCCGGTCTGATATCCGCATATCTGTAATCATTTGTGTTACAGTTTTCAAATGACGGGTGATGGTCTATGCATATTATCTCATTGCCCGGAGAATCAACAATATTGGAATTGCCTTTCTGCGAATCCACCAGGATGATTTCATCATTCTCACACATACCATTGATTGAATCAAGATCTATAAGTTCAATCCCCAATTTGTTTACAAAACCATTCGTGCTGAACC
>FR889213.1:27836-41206 GCA_000431815.1 Butyrivibrio sp. CAG:318
GTGCTGAACCGTTCTATTTTACCCTTGTAACAGATTGATGATTTTATATCATAATGTTTAAGGAGTTTGGATAAGCCAAATGCACTTGCTATCGCATCCGGATCCGGAAAATTATGAGTCTGTATATAAACCATGTCCCCTTTGATATTTCTGACTATCTCTTCAAAACGGTTCATTGCAAATCCTCGCATCCACGATATTTTATGGAAATATTCTACAGCAATACCGAACTATTTTCAATATTTTTCATAAAATATTATATCACAAGCATATAATTATAGGTTTTAAGGAGGAAAAATGAGCACTGCCCTTTCTTTGAAAAATATTTCCTACTCATATCACACGGTACAAGGTGAAACCTGTGCTCTCAAGGATATATCGCTTGATATTCCGAAAGGCAGTTTCGTGTCTGTCGTAGGGCCGTCCGGGTGTGGCAAATCCACCCTTTTATCCATTATAGCCGGAATAATCCGGCCGGATTCCGGACGCATATTGATAAACGGCCGCGATATAAGTCCCGGTAACGATTCGATCGGATATATGCTCCAGCATGACCATTTATTTGAATGGCGGTCAATTTACGGCAATGTGATGCTGGGTCTTGAAATAAAACGCAGGAAAAAAACGGACGGCACCTCTTATGTCGATGAACTTCTTAAGCGATACGGTCTGGGTGAATTCAAAGCATCCAGGCCGTCTGAACTTTCAGGAGGCATGCGTCAGCGCGCAGCTTTAATCAGGACTCTCGCACTTGAACCTGAGATTCTGCTTCTGGATGAACCGTTTTCGGCGCTTGATTACCAGACCAGACTCACTGTATGTGATGATATATATTCAATCATCAAAAAGGAACACAAGACCGCCGTGTTAGTAACGCATGATTTGTCGGAGGCAATTTCAGTCGGAGATACCGTATATGTATTAAGCAGGCGTCCGGGCCGGATTGCACGTTCGGTTTCCGTCGATTTTCCGGCAGACCTGACACCTCTCATGCGCAGAAATGCACCTGAATTCAAGGATTATTTCAATATATTATGGAAGGAGCTTAACGAAAATGGATAAAATAATTTCCCAAAGCCAGCTAAGATACCTGAAAAGCCGTAAAAGACAACACTTCTGCATTATTATCATGCGCACACTGATTCTGGTTCTGTTGATCGGCGGATGGGAACTATGCGCGGACATCGGCGTACTCAATTCTTTTGTATTCAGCAGTCCTTCAAGAATTATCAGATGTTTTACCGATATGGCCGGAACAGGCATAATATGGAAGCATCTGTGGGTAACCGTTTACGAAACTCTCATATGTTTCTCCATCGTAATTGCGGCAGGCATGCTATGCGCAATGTTAATGTGGCGGTTCCGGATGGTTTTCAAAATTGCAGAACCATATATTGTGCTCTTGAACAGTCTGCCCAAATCGGCGCTCGCACCGGTTCTCATAGTATGGCTCGGCAACAATGTAAAAACCATTATCGTCGCTGCGGTTTCCGTTGCCATATTCGGTGCTGTTTTAAGCATATATACTGCCTTCATCGAAACAGACCCGGAAAAAATCAAATTAATCCGTACCCTCGGTGGCAAGAGACGGCATATTCTCACCAAACTGGTCATACCATCTTCAATACCAACAATAATCAATACAATGAAAGTAAATCTCGGTCTTTCGCTTGTAGGTGTGATTATTGGTGAATTTCTGGCGGCCGACAGCGGTCTTGGTTATCTGATAATATACGGAAGTCAGGTTTTCAAAATGGACTGGGTTCTTATGTCAATTGTGATATTGTGCATTTTATCGGGAGTTCTGTATAAATTAATAAACATTCTCGAAAAGAAGGCCGGACATTCAAGCTGATCTTAATGTACAAAAAGGGAGACACCCTCTGTGAAAGTGTCTCCGGTACATATCTGTTATGTTTTTCTTTTTATTGTTTCATCGGATCATTTATCTGTTTCTTATGGCATCAACAGGTTTCTTTGATGCTATCTTCTTCACCGGTATAAAACTTGCCGCTGCCGCAACAAAAATACTCAGAACAAGTATCAGCAGAATCTGTCTCGGTCCGAATGTCAGAAGACTTATAAGTACGCCAAGATCTTTTCTTATGTAATTATTGATAATCATCGTAACTGCAAACACACCGGCTGCCGAGAGCACGAAATTAATCATTGCAATTATGAAGCTTTCAGAGAAAAATATCCTGAATACATCATTACTTCTCGAACCGATAGCCCTCAGTATACCAATTTCCTGTTTCTTGTGCGCAACGCTGGTTGCGATAAAGTTTGCCAACATTACAGTTGCAAATACCGCAAAGCCGATTCCGATATACATAAATACCTTAGCTAACTTCTTCAATATTGTATTCACGGTATCAAGTTCATATGTTGTGCTGTTCTGAATCTCATATCTTATATCGCTGTTTTCACGGTAACTGTAACTTACAACTTTCATTACATCCGCTTTAGTCTGAGGCATTACACCGACAACATAATTATATTCTCCGATCTGCTTCGGATCTGTAAGTTCATTGACTCTGTTGGTGTCAGATACTATAAATGACGATGTTTTGGCATAAATGCTGTCATCTTTGACTATACCAACAATTTTATACCCGTCATACACCTCGTAGCTGCCATCATAACCGTTAATCCAGAGTTTCAGGTTTATATCTTTAAGATTGTCTGCCACACTTGTGATATCCGTATTCTCTATCGAATCGATATTAAGCGATGAAAATGTCACAATTATTTCTTTATCACCAAGCTCCTTCTTCTCTCCGTCCGTCCAGACTATATCTTCCTTAGGCACATCCTCAAAATGCACTATGCTCTCATTCGACCACAGGTTATACCCGTCATCCGTAGCATCAAGTCCGATTATTGCATTAATAGGTATAAGCTTAGGTTCATTCTGAATCATTTTATCAAGGTGTCCGTCACCGACCATTGCCGTTCCGGCAAGTCCGTATCCGGTTTCATAACTGAATTCATTATATAATGCATAATTAACAAGAGCATCGGCAGTTGACTGCCCTTCTTTCTTCTTGATAAGCGATTCGTACCTGTCCAGATTAAGTCCGGTGTCAACAATACCGGTTATTGTGTATTCTTCATCTTTAAGCTTAAGCGTCTTACCGATAAGATCATCATACTTCTCAATTTTGTCAGCTTTCTGACTGTTATCCTGCCGGTATCCTCCTATCTTAAATGATTCAAAAACATATTCGCTTACCGCAAGCTCGTTCTTGTTTCCATCCGGAAGTCTTCCTGCTGCAAGCTTAACATTCAGTTTATTCATCTTATCATTATCAATTTCGGTAAATCCACTGAAGCTCCGTGCATATATATTGAACTCTGTTTCGGTAAATTTGGCTTCCGGATCGTAGTATGAGCCTAAATCTATCGAACTTATCGGACTGAATACACCGCTGAACGGAATATTTAAATCCTGTTCCATCTGCTGCACTTCTTCTTTGCTTATCTTATAGTTTCCGCTATTCCACCAGTAATCGTTACCACCGTCAGTGCTCTTAACGCTCTTTGAATAAGCAAGATATTTAACACCACTGTCAATAAGTGAATTGGTGCATACCTTTATATGATTGTATGAACCAAATGTATCTGCCAGTCCGAAAAGTCCGAAGGCCTGACACGACAGCAGAATAGTTATGATAAGACGGATTTTCTTATATTTTAATCCGCTTGCACCGATTTTAAAGGCATTCTTAAGAGGCAGTTTTGACTTGATAAGCTTGAATGCCGAACCATCCTGTTTCTTTATTTTATTCTGGTCGGTTGCCGTGAAACGCTTGCTGTTTATACGATTTTTTCCAAGCCTCAATGTTACCTGTCCACTTCCGAGTCTGTCTATATAATCATTGATTGCCAGTCTGTCTTCCTCCGTAAGATGGTAACCTGAAGCTATCCTGACCATGTCATTATCATATATAATATTATCTTCCTGTTCCGCTTCTTCACTATCTCCCGAATATTCCACATCACTTATAACGTGGCCGTCAGCCAGCTCAATTATCCTGTCGGCATATTGTTCGGAAAATTCCCTGTCATGGGATACAATTATCACAAGTTTATCGCGCGAAAGTTTCTTTAATGTATCAAAAATCTGTCTTCCCGTATTGGAATCAAGCGCGCCTGTCGGCTCATCAGCCATTATGATCTCAGGGTTCTTGATAAGCGCTCTCGCTATGGCTACTCTCTGTTTCTGTCCTCCCGAGAGTTCGTTAGGTTTACGGTCTCCGTATCCTTCAAGGTCAACTTCCCTCAAAATATTATTTATCTCTTCGTCCGTCGCCTTGCGTCCCTGCAATTCTATAGCAAGGGCAATATTGGCTCCAACCGAAAATTCATCAAGTATATTATATTCCTGAAAAATAAATCCGACGTAAGTATTCCTGTATGAATCAAAATACTGCTGCTTGAAATCTTTTGATGACACGCCTTTAATAATTATCTCACCCGAATCATATTTATCGAGTCCTCCGAGAAGATTCAGCAATGTAGATTTTCCGCTTCCCGACTTTCCGAGAAGAAATACCATTCCCTTCTCAGGAAATCTTAATGATATCCCGTCGAGAGCTTTGACCGGTACGCCCTTCTTAGGCTTATATACTTTGCACAGATTAATTGCCTCTAACATAAATCCTCCTTCATATCGCAAACTGTACTATGTCAACTAATACAGTTAGTATGATATCATCTTTATAATCTCATGTCAACAAAAAAAGAGACTGTCGTACAGCATCTCAACATAAATGAGATTCCGCATTACAGTCTCTTTATAAAAATATTTCCAAAAAGTGCTTATGCAGCTCTATACTGTTTGATATTCTGTTCAAAATCACTTCCCGGATCACCGTAAGTTACCAATTCAAGCATTTTGTTCAGTCCAAGTGAAATCACTCCAAGAATCGAACATGCATCAACAACAATGCTTCCGCACTTAATATCCGCGTTGCATCCCGTTTTGCCCATCATGTTCACAAAATTGATAACATCTTGCTGACTGTTAAGTTTAACCATATATGTATTCATACATATCATCCTTTCTTACACACGCTATGATTTACACTGCTGTGATACAACTTCTTCAATCGTATGAATTATATGATTTTGATATTATAAATTCAATAGGAAATTATCGACACGCCGCGACAAGATACAACACGCATAATCTTATTGTCAAAAGACTTCCCAATGAGGATAATACTTAAACCACGCTCTGGCAACGATTTCATCCGATGTCACATCCTTATATGTCCATCTTCTGGCGTCATTGGATATGGTCCGGTTATCTCCCATTACAAAATAGGCATTTTCCGGAACTTTATACGGTCCAAAACTGTTCATGTATACGCCATCCGGAAGATATGTCTCCTCATACGGTATATCATTTATATATACCATATTATCCGTAATTTGTATGGTATCTCCGGGCAGGCCGATTATACGCTTGATTAAAAGCTGCTCATCTTCATCATCATAACATTTATGTCTGAATATAATAACATCTCCACGTTTCGGTTCCGCAAACAAATATGCCATGCGGAATCCCATAAGTCTGTCTTCCGATTCGATAAGAGGAGCCATTGAGCGCGTAGGAATATTAGCATTGATTACAACAAATCTGCTGACGACTATATATATCAGAACAGCGGTTGCAACCGCGATTAAATATCCAAAAATATTACGAACTGCCGATACTGCCTTAGACTCAGGCTGTTGTGCTTCAACAACTTCAGGCTGTGCATCCGCATCCGGCTGCACAGCCTTACAATCATCATCAATATTAACTTCAATCCACTCAAATTCTATAACAGAATCATTGTCTGATTTCATTAAATACCTCTGCTTACTTAGTCAGAAGTTCCATTATTCTGTTACTTCTGGCAATAAATGCTGTCATTCTCTCAGGTGCTACCTGACCGTGTCCTACCATAGCCAGATCATACAACTGTTCACAGAACATTGTAACATTATCACTCTCAGGGTTGTCAAGTATATATTTAACCAGAACATTGTTAAGGTTAAGTACAAGAGTCTCGCCCTGTGCGCCGTACATCTCCGGATCCATTCCGGACATACCGTACATCTTCATCATGTCGGCCATTCTCTTGGAATCTTCGTTGATTGTTATCATAGAAGAAACTTCTGCATCTTTGAGTTTCTCGGCTTTAACCTGAAGGTTATCCTTGCCAAGTGCCTTCTTAAATATTTCGGAAAGCTTGTCATTATCGGCCTTAAGAGCTTCTTTAGCCTCTTCGCTGTCATCCGCATCATCCTTAAAAATCTCGGAAAGATCGGAATCTATGCTTAAGAACTTAAGGTTCTCATTCTTCTGCTCAAGATGTGTGATGAACGGCTGGTCAATATTATGTTTAAGAATAACCGCATCCATTCCCTGGTCCTTGAACATCTTAATATACTGACCCTGTTCAATTTCATCTTTAACATAGAATACAGTATTCTCATGTTTCTCTTTATTCTCTTCAAGGCACTCCGGCAGGGTAAGATACTTGCCGTCAAGATTCTTGAACAGGATGTAATCATTCATCTTTTCACAGAACTTGTCATCTTTAAGACATCCGAATTTAATAAACGGACTTATGTCATCCCAGTATTTCTCGTAGCTTTCCTTATCTGTCTTACACATTCCCGAAAGCTTGTCCGCCACTTTCTTCGTAATATAATCTGATATTTTCTTAACAAATCCGTCATTCTGAAGCGCACTTCTTGATACATTGAGCGGAAGATCCGGACAATCAATTACGCCCTTTAATAACATAAGAAATTCAGGAATAACTTCTTTAATATTATCCGCTACGAATACCTGATTATTGTAAAGTTTAATAACACCTTCAGCGCTCTCGAACTCAATATTGATCTTAGGAAAATAAAGTATACCCTTTAAGTTAAACGGATAATCCATATTCAGATGTATCCAGAATAACGGCTCCTTGTAATCGTGGAATACCTTGCGGTAGAAATCCTTGTATTCATCATCCGTACATTCGTTAGGATGCTTCGTCCAAAGCGGATGTATATCATTAAGCGGAACCGGTCTCTTCTTAATCTTATATCTCTCACTTGCAGGCTTGGTCTCAACAGTCTTCTTGTTACCGTCTTCGTCCTCAACTTCCTCGGTCTTAGCCTCTTCCACAACCGTTTCAATAATGGTATCGGTATCACGAAGGTCATCTTTCTCAATCATCTCCGTCTTCTCTTCTGTGTCGTCTGCATTATCAAGATATATCTCATAAGGCATAAATGAACAGTACTTCTCGATTACTTCACGAGCCCTGTATTCATTAGCAAATTCAGTACAATCATCATTAAGGTACAAAGTAATCTGCGTACCGACTTCTGTCTTATCGCCATCCGTCATATCATATTCCGTACCGCCGTCGCATTCCCAATGCGTTGCCACAGCATCTGCCTTATATGACAGCGTATCTATTGCCACACGGTCGGCAACCATAAATGCCGAATAAAAACCAAGTCCGAAATGTCCTATAATCTGGTCTTCATTAGCCTTGTCCTTATATTTCTCAAGGAATGCTTCCGCACCCGAGAAAGCTATCTGGTTAATATATTCGTTAACTTCTCCGGCAGTCATACCGAGTCCGTTATCGGTAAATGTAATAGTCTTCTCCTTAGAGCTTACGCTTACCTTAATGACCGGCTTATAGTCCTCAGGAAGTTCATATTCACCCATAAGGCTTAACTTCTTAAGCTTGGTAATAGCATCACATCCGTTAGATATAAGCTCTCTAAAGAAAATATCGTGATCAGAATACATCCATTTCTTAATTATAGGGAATATATTCTCACTGTTAATTGACAGATTTCCATGTTCCTGTGCCATAATAACCAACTCCTTTAATAAAAAAAATCTTTCTGAAAGATATAGTAATACCAATCTTTCAGAAAGTCAAGGAAAAATTAGCACTCATTTCTATTGAGTGCTAACAAAATATTCATTATATATTTCATACAGCTTTCCGGTTCCGGGAATTACCTCGTCCATCGGCGTATTTTCCCAGAAACGCTTATTAAATTCCGTAGAACTTTTCTCAAGACGAGCTGCATACTGGTCCGAGAAAACCTTCATGCGTCTCGATAAAATAATTTCGGCACTCCTCTTATCATAATCACTCTCGACATTATCATTGACGCACTTGATTATATAATATCCGATATCGGTTTCAACAATACTGCTAATTTCTCCTACCTCAAGCTTAAATGCCGCATTCTCGAATTCTTCAAGGTATTCTCCTCGTCCGAATTCAAGCGTATATTGCGAATCATCACTGTTCTCCCTGGCAAGTGCCGCGAAATCGGTACCATCATCCGTTTGGGAAAGCAATGA
Organism: Butyrivibrio sp. CAG:318; assembly: GCA_000431815.1. Classification (GTDB taxonomy): domain Bacteria; phylum Bacillota; class Clostridia; order Lachnospirales; family Lachnospiraceae; genus Eshraghiella. The sequence goes on from FR889213.1 coordinate 36,226, forward strand.
TTGCACCCGCTTATATGCACGCGAAACATCAGCCTGACTAAGTTCTGTTCTCACACCGTCATCATCATACTCAACAGTCGCAACATAAATATACTGAACATTAATAACCCTTGCCTCATCCTCGCTGACCTCGGTATCCACTGTATCGGTAATCGTATAAAATGCTTTCTGTGCCATCCTTAAAGATGTATAGAAGTCTTCCACATCAGATTTATCAATTGTCCCATTACCATCATAACCGGTCATATACTCATCCGCTGCTTTAGCAATCATATCGCAGTCTTCATCCGTGAGTCTTATGGAAAAATCGTCCGCAAAATCTTCAAGAACAGCTATCTGTTCCAGTGTATCGCGGACATTGTTCTTGACATATTGCTCTGCGGTCATGCCTTCAATCTTCTCACTCCATACTTCTGAATCGAATGTTTTCTCATAAGAGCACCTGAGTTCTCCGAGCAGCAGCATCGCCTCATCCATGCTTATCTTACGGCCGTTAATAACCGCAAATGTACTCCGCTTAAGTCCTGTCGTAAACTGCACTCTGGCACATCCTGCACATATGGTCATAAGGCACACAAGACAGACACATATCATTATTCTGAAATGTCTACGCTTCAACATACAGATACCTTCCGTCAGGAAGTGCAAATACCTCAAGGGCATCGCTCACATCTTCATAATCACTTATATCTATTCCTTCATCCTTCATATATTCAAGGAATTCTTTCTTATCATCAAACACCTGAGCCATGCATTCCTCAAGAAAATCAATGGCCTCATCAATATCAGCCACTACTTGTTTCGGAAACAGCTGCTCCTGGTTCTCATAAAATACTTCTGCACAAATATTATCGATTTCACTCATATTTCTGTCCTCACATTTTCTTAATCTCATGTATCAGCCGTGATACCGGAAGCCCGACAACATTATTGTAATCTCCGTTTATTCCAAGGATATATGCCGCAAAGAATCCCTGTATGCCATATGCACCGGCCTTATCCATGCTCTCACCGCAGGACAGATATTCTTCTATCTCTTCATCAGACATCGGATATACCCTGACCCCGGTTACTTCAGAAAAACACACTTCACGATCTTTGCCTATAATATCTACACCTGTGATCACATTGTGTTCCCTTCCCCGGATAAGCTTAATCATATCGAAGGCTTCTTCATATGAATGAGGTTTCCCAAGAATTCGCCCATCCACCGCTACGACCGTATCCGCGCCTATTACCAACGTATTGCCGTCCGTTCCGGACAGCCTGTCAAATACATCATGTGCCTTATCGGATGCCAGCTGTCTGACTATTCTTTCAGGGCTTATCTCTCTTATAATCTCTTCACGTTCTGAAGGAATGACCTCACATTCCACACCTATCTGTTCAAGCAGTGCAAGTCTTCTCGGTGATGCTGAAGCCAGTACTATCTTCGTATCCTTGATATTCATAACATTCTCCATTTATGTTGTACGGAATATTATATATTGTATCAAAGCGGGACAGCTTTTACAACCCTTTTATGGGTTCTGTGAGACATCTATAGCTGTCACATCAACGCCCCTGTTCTCAACCGGCGTTGAGAATACTATCTGGGTACTTGTCCTTCCGAATTTCTGAAGTCTTCCAATGAACGAGTCCAGAATCATTGTATCAGAAAAAGCAACTTTAATAAGCATTGAGAAATCACCTGTCACGCAGTTACATTCCAGCACATTTGGACACGCCTTTATAAAAGGATAAAATTCCTCCTTCTGTGCCGGTATTATCTCAAGATTAATAAAAGCCGTAATATGATATCCAAGCTTTGTCTGATTAATTCTGGCTGTATATCCGGAAATTATATTTTCTTTCTCAAGCCTCTCAATCCTCGCAGATACCGCCGGTGATGATAAAAATACATGTTCCGCCAGTGTCTTAAGCGGGGTCCTTGCATTCTGCTGCAAAAGTGTAATTATTTTCTTATCGATTTCATCCATATATGTGCCTCCTTGGGTCTTTACAAAAAAAACACCTACTGCGCCTTTCAGTAGATGTCTCCGTCGACCTTTGTTTCTTTTTTTTCATAATACATTACAAAAATAAAAAAATCAAGATTTTTTTTAATTTTATTAAGTCAAACAAACATTTTCACGTTGCGGCTTAGTCTGATTTCTGATACAATTATCATATCAATGAATGAAAGGAGCCCTATATGAGCACTTACGAAGATTTTGAAGGCGATACCGTTACGCTTACATTCGATGATGATAAAGAGGTTGAATGCGGCATTGTAGCTATATTCCCGGCCGGTGAAAGAGAATATATCGCACTTCTCCCGCTTGGCGGCGAAGAAGAGGAGAACGGTGAGGTTTACATTTACCGTTATTCCGAAGATGCAGATGGTGAACCGTCCATTGACAACATCGAGGATGATGAGGAATATGAAATTGCATCAGATGCTTTTGATGAGTTACTTGATTCAGAAGAACTTGATGAAATTCTTGATGATGATGACGAGGAGTAATCCCCGTCATCTTTATTATTGTTCCGGAACAACAGCAAAAAATACTATGTCATCTGTTCCGTTATTGATCATTGAATGACCATGTCCCTTCGGGCAGTAATGGCACCCTCCCGCTTCCACGGTTTCTGTCCCATCGTCATAGATAAAATCCGCCTTGCCTGCCAGAATATAAATGATTTCACTGTTGGTCTCATGCACATGATATCCTATCGATGAACCCGGCTCCAGCCTGTCATACATTATTTTATTCAGTTCATCTGCATACATTTTCGCGCAAAGCTCACCTTTTCCACCTTTAAACCCAGGCTTTCTTTCTTCAGGTATTTTATTAAAATCAATAATCATTTGCCATTCCTTCTTTCCATATGATATGATTATTATAATTTAATTTGTTCATAAACTCAATGAAAGGTTAGTATTTTCCATGAATAGAAATATATTATACAAAGCGGTCGTTTTTGATATGGATGGTGTTATATTCGATTCAGAGCGTGCGGTAATGCAATGCTGGGAAGAGGTTGCTTCGCGCCACAATATTCCCAATATAGAAAAAGCCATTCTTGCATGCACCGGAACGACCATGGTGCGCACCCGTGAAATCATGCTTAATCTGTACGGCGCTGATTTTCCGTATGATGAATATGCCAGGGAATCATCTGCAATATTCCATTCGAGATATGACGGCGGCAGGCTTCCGATGAAACCGGGCGTCAAAGAACTTCTCACTTTTTTAAAGGAACACGATAAGAAAATTGCCCTTGCTTCCTCAACCAGACAGCAGGTCGTTACGGATGAACTGCGTGATGCCGGTGTAATCGAGTATTTCGACCGTATAATATGCGGCGATATGGTAAGCCGCAGCAAGCCGGCTCCGGATATTTTCTTAAAAGCCTGCGAAGAGCTTAACATCTCTCCGTCAGACTCCTATGCAATTGAAGATTCATACAATGGAATCCGTGCAGCACATGCCGGCGGCCTACACCCAATCATGGTCCCTGATCTGCTGCCGGCAGATGAAGAGATGCAATCTCTTGCCGAGATCGTCCTTCCGAGCCTCACAAGTGTTATGGAGTACCTTGCCTGATTTCCACGTATCTCCTATTATATGGCAATCTGATATATATATCTATGTATGCCGCATCTGCTTCAAACTTCTGTACTTTATAGATAACAAAATTTTTAAAATCCTTATCCGAAACAAAGTTTTCGTTAAGTGTGTCTATGCTCTTTTGAATAACTTGAATATCTTGTTCTGTTTTCTTCTGTCTATCATACATATTTAACATTTGCACAGAAATTTCTGATACTCTTGCACTTACAAGATGCATCTCCGCCTGTGTAACAAACTGTTGGTTTTGCCTTATATAATGACGCATTTCACGAAATGCACGCATAATAAAAATGCTTTGCTGTTCTGCAAGCTCACCTCTGAGAACTGTAGCAAGCATATAAATACCTTGCTCCGTGAATGCATATGGCAATTTTTTAATGTGAAGCCCTCTTTTATTTCCATTTTCGTTTAAAGTCGCAATTTGCGACTTTAAAAAATCTTCCGGAAACCTTACAATATTACGCTTTACCTGTTCATTCAAACGCTTCACTTCATACCCATAAATCTCAGCCAAATCACAATCAAGCATAACCTGATGACCCCTTATGACATAAACCCGATTAAATATATTATCTACCGTCATTAATTCTGTATTTTCTGCCATGGCATTTCTCCTGCAAATTGTACGACAACTTGTGGCAAAAAATAGACTTCGGTAAAAACTTTACCGAAGCCTACTATCCGACCAGAACACCGTTTAAAAATTGTTCCTGAAATGCAATCTGTGCGTATATTTCATCATCACCCGGAACAGTCACATCACTACGAATTGCTCCGTCTCCGCCTGTTATCCCGGTAACATAACCATAATTGACCGGATAAAATATATTCTTATGACGCGGGTGGCAACTTCCCATAGGGCGGTCTATTTTTCCTCTTACCACCTGTCCTATAATATCCTGATACCTATCTGCCGGCACAGGATTTTCCTCAAATCCGAAACTTTCTGCTTTCTTTTTCAATGCATTCACTCCCCTCTACTGTGGTAAAATCAAAGTTGGATTTTTCAACAGTGTGGCAATAACCGGAGCATATTTAGATACTCCGTAGTCTTCAACAATACTGGTTATTCTAGCCCCTGCATCTTTTGATGAAGCTCCACATAAGAAAACCCTTTCATCAGCAGTTCCATAATCCAACACTATGAATCGATCATGAAATATACCGCCTGTCTTTTTCATTGATATTTTTACGGATGGATATTCTTTGCAAAAATCCGTATATTCTATATTATGAAGTTTATTATTCCCAACATTATCGCTGAATAAAGTAATATTTACTCCTGTAGGAGAATTTTTAAGATGTACCAGCGTTCTTAATCCAATATAATTGTCAACGACATATATTGACGACTTTGCCTGCTT
>FR889214.1 GCA_000431815.1 Butyrivibrio sp. CAG:318
TTATTTAAATTTCCCTCCTACTCGATTGCGTTTTCATCATTAAAAAACATCATCACGAAACTTACCAGAAGCAGCGCACATGAAATCCAGATTGAACGGATGCCGATATGTGATGTGACAAAACTTCCGATTCCGGCACCTATTGCGAACACAAGGATTACGCCAAAATAAGTTCCGGCTTTGCGTAAGATAACTTTGTCATGTGTGTGGATGTATGCACACAATGCTTCGGTTCCGCTTCTCATATTGCCGATGCACATCGTGCTGGCATATGCATGTCCGTGAATTTTATGGAATGTCTGGACCTGCATTGCGCATACAAATGAAACAAGAGCATTGGCTGCAATGTTGATTCCGGACGGCATGAAGCCTACACCGAACAAGATAATTATTTCAGCGATAAGAATCAGCTGACGCCAATGGATTTTCTCATACATCTTCATACGGTAGTGGATATTTTCGGCCACAAATGTTCCGAGGATAAAGGATGCTACAGGAATCAGATATTTCAGGCAGATGCCCCAGTCGCCGCTGAACATGTGTGAACTCATCAATACAATGTTACCGGTCTGGGCATTTGCAAAGACAGCATCACGGCATCTGTAGGTGTAAGCGTCCTGAAAACCTCCGGACAATACGATAAAAAGAGCAGTCCGGAACGAATCTGACATCTGGCGTCCGTTGTGTATTTTGAATGCCATATTAATCATCACCTTTGTTTATTTTGCGGTTGTATTGTAATATATATTCCGATATTAGTAAAATATATAAATAATATGATGTTGATATAAAAATCATATGTTAATAATCTGATTGAAAAAGAGCCTGCAATATAGTACAATAAAGGAAATCTTAGCAATTACGAATAATTGCGGACAGGAGGAGGCACAATGGATTTTATCGTATGGATCTGGCTGGGACTGCTGGTGCTGTTTATAGTCTTTGAACTTATAACGACAAGCCTTACGACTATATGGTTTGCGGGCGGTGCGCTTGTCGCATTTGTGATGGCTCTGGTGGAATTGCCGGTGTGGGCACAGATTGCCGCATTTTTTGTTGTGTCAATTGTGCTGCTTATTTTTACGAGACCGTTTCTTACGAAATTTCTCAAAGTGGGCGGCGAGAAGACCAATGTGGACAGTCTTATAGGACAGACTGCAAGAGTCATTGTAGATATCAATAATAATGACTCGATAGGATATGCTCTTGTGGGAGGACAGGAATGGACAGCAAGAGCCGAGAACGATAATGATATAATTCCTAAGGATACCCTGGTGGAAATAGTCGGGGTTTCCGGAGTTAAACTCATTGTCAGAAGAAAGGAAGAGAAAATATGATAGTAATGGCATCAACATCCGCTTATACAGTGGGTATTGTAATCGTGGTAGTTATTGCACTTTTGATTGTAGTATCATGTATTAAAATAGTTCCGCAGGCAAGTGCGGTTATACTTGAAAGACTTGGAGCATATAAGGCTACATGGTCAGTCGGTATACATTTTAAGGCACCTTTCATTGATAAAGTTGCCAGAAAAGTGAGCCTTAAAGAGCAGGTTGTGGATTTTGCCCCGCAGCCGGTTATTACGAAGGATAATGTTACTATGAGAATTGATACGGTTGTCTTTTTTCAGATAACGGATCCTAAGCTTTATGCCTACGGTGTTGAGAAACCGCTTATGGCAATTGAGAATCTTACGGCAACAACACTCCGTAACATAATAGGTGAGCTTGAACTTGACCAGACACTTACATCAAGGGAGATCATTAATACCAAGATGAGAGTTTCGCTTGATCAGGCGACTGACCCATGGGGAATCAAAGTTAACCGTGTTGAACTTAAGAATATCATTCCGCCGGCGGAAATCCAGAATGCAATGGAACGCCAGATGAAAGCCGAACGTGAACGCCGTGAAGCTGTTACAAGAGCAGAAGGTGAGAAGAAAGCCAATATTACGGTTGCGGAAGGTAAGAAACAGTCGGCGATACTCGAAGCGGAGGCTGAGAAAGAGGCTGCAATACTCCGTGCAGAAGCTAAGAAAGAAGCTACTATCCGTGAAGCAGAAGGCCAGGCAGAGGCTATCAGGGCCGTTCAGATGGCTAATGCAGAAGGTATCAAATATATCAAAGAAGCCGGAGCCGATGAAGCTGTCATAACGCTTAAGAGCCTTGAGGCTTTTGCCAAAGCAGCGGACGGCAAGGCTACCAAGATTATTATTCCGTCGGAAATACAAGGAATTGCAGGACTTGTCAAGTCAGTAACGGAAGTTGCCGCCGATAATAAAACAGAATGATATCAGACAGGAAGGACACGAAGATGAATTTAAAGGGACGTAATTTTTTAACACTTAAGGATTTTACACCGGACGAGATATTGTATATGATAGATCTTGCCGCAGATCTGAAAGATAAGAAGAAAAAAGGTGTTGTCATGACGGATAAATATGCCGGAAAGAACATTGCGCTCATATTTGAAAAAACAAGTACGAGAACAAGATGTTCATTTGAAGTTGCAGCGCATGATCTCGGAATGGGAACGACATATCTCGACCCGTCAGGCTCACAAATCGGTAAGAAAGAAAGCATTGCCGATACGGCGAGGGTACTCGGAAGAATGTTTGACGGTATCGAATACAGAGGATACGGACAGGAAATCGTTGAAGAACTTGCGAAGTATGCAGGAGTCCCTGTCTGGAACGGACTGACGAACGAATATCACCCGACACAGATGCTTGCCGATGTTCTCACGATAAGAGAGAAACTCGGAAGGATCAAAGGCGTTAATCTTACTTATATGGGCGATGCGAGATATAATATGGGCAACTCACTCATGATAGTAAGTGCCAAGCTCGGTATGAATTTTACCGCATGTACTTCAAAGGATTATTTCCCGGATGAAGCACTGGTTAATGAATGCCGTGAGATCGCTAAAGAGACCGGCGCAACAATAACCCTTACAGAGGATGTTAAGGCAGGAACAGCAGGGGCTGATGTTATTTACACGGATGTATGGGTATCGATGGGCGAGCCGGCAGAAGTATGGGCAGAAAGGATCAAGAAACTTTCTCCTTATCAGGTCAACAAAGCCGTTATGGATAATGCGGGCAGCCAGGCGATATTTATGCACTGCCTTCCGGCTTTCCATGATCTCAAGACCAAGGTCGGCAAGGACGTATATGAGCAATTCGGTATGTCGGAACTTGAGGTTACCGATGAAGTATTTGAATCGGAACAGTCGGTCGTATTTGACGAAGCAGAGAACAGAATGCACACAATTAAGGCAGTGATGGTTGCAACATTGGGTGATTTATAGTATTATTACGGGGTAGACTTTTAGTTTGTAAAGAAACAGGAAGGTGTGCCCCGTATGTTTGCATCAGAGAACAAATTTCAGAAAATAATAAGAACAATTCTTGATATTCTTAATGTACTTCTTGGCGTAGGCGTAGTTGTCCTTGCCGTTATGGCATTTATCAATACTGACAATAATAAATGGCTGTTCCCGATTATATTTATGATGGGTGGTGTTATGAACTTATTCACCGGAATCAAGGCTATGATGACGGACAGGAAGGTAACCGGTATCATATCTGTGGTTGCTGCGGCCGTGCTTGCCGTTATCAGTATCATGAGTTATATAGCAATCGGAGGCAGATGATATGAAAGATAAGGTTTTGGCAGTTCTTAAGAATACTGACGGGTATGTGTCCGGACAGGAGTTATGCGAAGAACTCGGAGTGTCGAGGACGGCAGTATGGAAAGCAGTCAATGCACTTAAAGAAGCCGGATATGAGATTGAATCAGTCCGTAACAGAGGATACATGCTTAAGTCGTGCCCGGATGTGTTATTGTCCGAAGAGATTAAGAGCGTGCTTGATACTAAATGGTTTGCAAAGAAGATATTGTATTTTGATAAAATAGATTCCACCAACAGTGAAATTAAGAGACAGGCTGAACAGGGAGCATCCGAAGGAACACTTGCGATAGCGGAATACCAGAGTGCCGGACGTGGCAGACGCGGGCGAAGCTGGGATTCTCCGGCAGGAAGTGGAATATGGATGTCTTTTCTTATTAAGCCGGACATAAGACCTGAGCATGCACCTATGATAACCTTGCTTGCCGCTATGGCGTGTGCGTCCGCGGTGCGGGAGGTTACAGGGCTTGAAGCGATGATTAAATGGCCGAATGATATCGTAATAGGCGGACGCAAGATAACCGGTATTCTGACCGAAATGAGTACCGAAATGGAGACGATAAGTTATGTCGTGGTCGGAATAGGAATTAACGCCAATATGACGGAATTTCCGGAAGATATAAGCAGGACGGCGACATCACTTGCGATTGAATGTAAAAAACCGGTATCGAGGAGCCTTATTGTGGCTTCGTTCGGGCATTATTTTGAGCAATATTATGAGATTTTCATCAATGACCTTAATATGTCAAGCCTCAAAGATATATATGAATCCATGCTTGTCAACAAGGGAGCGGAAGTTGCGATAATCGGCAAGTCCGGTACCATAAGACGCAAGGCAGTCGGAATTAATGACGAAGGCGAACTTCTGGTGGAAGATGATGAGCATAATATTACGGCAGTCCGTGCCGGGGAAGTTTCGGTCCGCGGAATATACGGATATGTCTAGAATACAGAATTTGGAGATTAACATGGATAATCAGGTATTATGCGCTGCAAGCGCCTACGATAAAAAATTTTATTTAGATGAGGCTTTTGACAGGCTTCCGGGACATATTAAGGACGAGCTTAAGATAATGGCTGTTCTTTTTACGGAAGATGTCGGAGGCATTTTTATAATGGAATTTGACGAAGACGGCACACTTATACTTAAGACGGAGGCTGACGAAGGAGATCTTCTGTATGATGAAATCGGCGCGGCACTTAAGATAAGAAGCCTGCAGCGTGACAAGGAAGAATTGTTCCGTTCGCTTGAAATGTATTACAAGGTATTTATTCTCGGAGAAAAAATACAGGAGAGTGAAACCTGATGCGGATCGGAAATGTAATTCTCGATAACAATGTGGCACTTGCACCGATGGCAGGCGTTACGGATCTCTCATTCAGGCTGCTGTGCAAGGAGCAGGGATGCGGTTATGTTGTCAGTGAAATGGTAAGTGCCAAGGCAATTCTTTACAATAATAAGAATACGGACATACTGTTAAAGACAGTTCCCGAGGAAGCGCCGGCGGCAATCCAACTTTTCGGCTCAGATCCGGATATAATGGCTGATATTGCGGCCGGACTTGAAGAACGTAATCTTGGTTTTGCAGTAATCGATGTGAACATGGGATGTCCCGTTCCGAAGATAGTCAATAACAAAGAGGGCTCGGCACTTATGAAGGATCCTCTTCTTGCGGGACGCATAATAGAGAAGATGGCATCAAGGCTTAGCTGCCCGGTTACGGTTAAATTCCGCAAGGGTTTTGATGATGAACATGTAAATGCCGTAGAGTTTGCACATATTATGGAAGAAAGCGGCGCGGCAGCTGTCACGGTGCATGCGAGAACAAGGGAACAGTATTATTCCGGAAGTGCCGACTGGGATATAATCCGTCAGGTCAAAGAACGTGTGTCGATTCCGGTTATAGGAAACGGCGATATTTTTAAAGCGCAGGATGCAGTCGATATGATAAAAGCAACCGGCTGTGACGGAATTGCAATAGGACGCGGCGCCAAGGGCAATCCATGGATATTCCGTGAAGTTAATGCGGCGCTTGCCGGCAGACCGGTTCCCGCCAGACCTTCCATGGAGGAAATCAAGCAGACAATCAAACGCCAGGCTGAGTATATGCTTGAATATAAGCCGGAATATATAGTAGTTCGTGAACTTCGCAAGCATGTATCATGGTATACAACAGGACTCCATGACTGCGCTGCGTTACGTGCCGAGGTGAATATGACGGAGACGATGGACGAACTCTTTCGCCTTCTGGACAAAAGAATGATTGACAAATAGTCAGATACTATTTTATTATATAAGGTAGACAAATTTTAAGCACAAGGAAAGGTGTATGTGAAATGGCTGAGAAGAAGAATCTTATGACCTATGAAGGTCTTAAAAAGCTTGAGAACGAACTTCAGGAGTTGAAGGTAGTTAAGCGTAAAGAAGTTGCACAGAAGATTAAGGAAGCAAGAGAGCAGGGAGACTTATCGGAGAACGCCGAGTATGATGCTGCCAAAGACGAGCAGAGAGATATCGAGGCAAGAATCGAGGAAATCGAGAAAATCCTTAAGAATGCTGAAGTTGCAGATGATGACAGCACTAAGAAGGGTCTTATCAATCTCGGATGTACGGTTAAGCTTCTCGATACAGAATATGATGAGGAACTTGAGTTCATGCTTGTAGGTTCAACAGAAGCAAAGAGCCTTGAGAACAAGATATCCAATGAGTCACCGCTTGGCAAAGCCATGATAGGCAAGAAGGCAGGAGATGATATCGAGGTAGAGACTCCTTCAGGCGGAATTGTTAAGTATAAAGTATTAAACGTCAGCAGAAACTAAAGCACGAAAGGTTGTGAATAAAGTGGCCGGACAGAATAACGGACAGCAGGTGCAGGATATCAATGCACTGTTACAGGTAAGAAGAGACAAATTAAAGGATCTCGTGGAGAGAGGTAAGAACCCTTTTGAAATAACTAAGTTTGATGTGACACATCACAGTCAGGAGATAAAGGATAATTTTGAACAGCTTAACGACAAGGATGTTACGATAGCGGGACGTCTTATGTCCAAGCGTGTTATGGGTAAGGCATCTTTCTGCCATATTCAGGATTTACAGGGAACGATCCAGTCATATGTAGCAAGGGACTGCATCGGTGAAGAAGAATATGCGGATTTCAAGAAACTTGATATCGGTGATATCGTAGGTGTCACAGGCAAGGTATTTGAGACCAAGACCGGTGAAATTTCAATCCATGCTGAGAAGGTAACTCTTCTTTCAAAGAGCCTTCAGATTCTTCCGGAAAAATATCACGGACTCACCAACACTGACTTAAGATACCGTCAGAGATATGTGGATCTTATCATGAATCCGGAAGTTAAGGATACTTTTGTAAAGCGTTCCAAAATCATCGCTGCGATTAGAAGATATCTTGACGGACAGGGATTTATGGAGGTTGAGACTCCTATGCTTGTAAGCAATGCCGGCGGCGCTGCTGCAAGACCTTTTGAGACGCATTACAATGCACTTGACGAGGATGTTAAGCTTCGTATTTCACTTGAGTTGTATTTAAAGAGACTTATTGTCGGCGGACTTGAGAAGGTATATGAAATCGGCCGTGTATTCCGTAACGAGGGTGTTGACACAAGACATAACCCTGAATTCACACTTATGGAATTATATCAGGCTTACACTGATTACAACGGAATGATGGATCTTACAGAGAACCTGTTCAGATACATTGCCAAAGAGGTTCTCGGAACCACGACAATCACCTATAACGGAATCGAGATGGATCTCGGCAAGCCTTTTGAGCGCATCACCATGGTAGATGCGGTTAAGAAATATGCCGGTGTTGATTTTGCCAAAGTTGAGACTTTGGAAGAGGCACGCGCCCTTGCCAAAGAGCACAAAATAGAATTTGAAGAGAGACATAAGAAGGGTGATATCCTCAATCTTTTCTTCGAGGAATATGTAGAGGAGCACCTTGTACAGCCTACATTCGTAATGGATCATCCGGTTGACATATCACCTCTTACCAAGAGAAAACCGAGCGACCCTGAGTATGTAGAGCGTTTTGAGATGTTCATGAACGGCTGGGAGATGTGCAACGCATACTCAGAGCTTAACGACCCGATTGACCAGAGAGAGCGTTTCAAAGCCCAGGATGCCCTTGCGGCAGCGGGTGATGAGGAAGCCAACCACACTGATGAGGACTTCTTAAATGCCCTTGAAATCGGTATGCCGCCTACAGGTGGTATCGGATATGGCATTGACAGACTTGTAATGCTCATGACCGACTCCGCAGCAATAAGAGACGTGCTGCTCTTCCCGACAATGAAGTCGTTAGACTCTGACAAGAAGGAAAATAAGACTTCCGAAGAAACTCCTGCAGAGACTGCAAAGCCGGCTGAGAAAATCGACTTCTCCAACGTAAAGATTGAACCTTTATTTGAGGAAGAAGTAGACTTCGATACATTCAGCAAGTCAGATTTCAGAGCTGTTAAGGTAAAAGAGTGTGTAGCAGTTCCTAAGTCAAAGAAATTATTACAGTTTACTTTAGATGACGGAACAGGCACAGACCGCACTATTTTAAGCGGAATCCACGCTTATTATGAACCAGAAGAGTTAGTTGGAAAGACACTTATTGCCATCACAAATCTTCCACCTAGAAAGATGATGGGAATTGAATCTTGTGGTATGTTACTTTCAGCAGTAAACAACCTTAAGGATTCAGAGGATGAAGAACTTCATCTTCTTATGGTTGATGACCACATTCCGGCAGGTGCAAAGTTGTATTAGGATAAGAATTTAATAACTAACATTAAATAGGCAGTTCTGTAATGGGACTGCCTGTTTTAATAAAGGTTGAAGTATAAAAATATGGAGTGAGGTAGCGGATATGGAAAAAGACCCATTTAAGGAATATTTAAAAGAGTCTGAACCTGATAAGGCTTATAAAGGTTATGCCTGGAGTACGGCAATCGGACTTCAGGCAGTGGACGGACTCAGGCCATCTAAATATTTGATCGATACTGCCATTCAGAATATTGAAGGCCGAATCACGATGAAGGAAGCACAGATCCTTATCGACAGCTATTATGAGGAAAGGCCTTGCCATTTAGCTGATGATGAACGTACCGAAGAAGCTGATAAAGTCTCTTCCCGTATTGCCGAAATTCTTTCCGAAACAGCGTTCTCATTTTCTCCAAATGAGTATATCTCTATCCACCGCAAACTATTTCAGGGTATTTATAAACACGCCGGAAGGATTAGAGATTACAACATTACAAAGAAAGAATGGGTGCTTGATGGGGCGACCGTTATGTATGGCAGTGCTTCTGAACTAAGAGCGACACTTGAATATGATTTTTCACAGGAGAAAGATTTTAGCTATAAAGGTCTTTCGATGGACGAGATTATCCATCATCTTGCGGTATTCATTTCGAGGTTATGGCAGATTCATATTTTTGGAGAGGGTAATACAAGAACAACGGCAGTGTTCTTCATCAAATACTTAAGGACACTTGGATTCTCGGCAACCAATGATATTTTTGCGGAAAATGCGTGGTATTTCAGAAATGCACTTGTCCGTGCAAATTATACGAACCTGCAAAAAGGTATTCACGAAACAACTGAATATCTGGAAGCGTTTCTTAGAAATCTGCTTTTGAACGAGAAAAATGAGCTTCACAACCGGAATCTTCACATAAGTGGACTTTTGAACGAAGAAAAAGTGGACATTGAGAACGAAAAAGTGGACATTCAAACTCCAAAAGTGGACATTGGAAGTGTGCTTTCCGAAAAAAGCAGCGGTTTTTCAGTAAAAACGACAGTTCACATCCATAGACTTTTTGAGAAATTTGGTTTTGATGAAGTGTTTGGAAGAAGTGCGGTCATGGAACTTCTTGGGCTGAAAAGTTCAGGTGCATCCAAACTTCTATCAAATCTGACGCAGGCAGATATTATCGGGCCGGTATCCGGATATGGAAAGGGAAAATATAAATTCAAGAGGTAATCTTCAGCGAGAACTTGAAAATCTGATGGAAACATGTGTAATATTGATTGAAAAAGCCTAAATGGGCGGAAATTTTCAATGAAACAGAAAAACTCAAAAACTTTACTTTTAACATTGACTGAGTTAAAAAGAAATAAATTGAGTTAAAAGGTGCTTTCAAGAGTCTGAAATTTACGGATAAGATGTTCTCGAAGATACAGAGTGCAATGTAGAGGAGTCGGTCATGCAGCGTATGGATATTGAGCGGGGCAGAACTGCATTGAAAATGTTGACCCCGGAACGATACGACTGGTTTGACATAGAAAATGCACCTGCCGAAGCAGGTGCAGGAATGAAATCACATCATGGGGTTTTCCAATAGGTCTTCCACATTACAGCCGAGAACACGGGACAACTTGTAGAGGATGTTTGCCTGCGCCTTGTCAATGCCATTGACCCGCTGTTCGTACATCTGAATGTTGCGCAGATTCACGCCGGATTGCTCTGCAAGCTCTGCCTGAGATAAGCCCCGGTTTTCACGGATGCGCTTCAGGTTGGAATCGCCTTCCGCTGCTTTATAGAGTTCCTCCATGGTATCGATGAAACTTGTAATGTCCATCTCGTGGTAAACGGAATACATCCCAACGATCTTGGAAAGTGGAATGCGCTCAAAGATGTCCTTGAAACGACGGCCAGTAAACCATTGGTACTCTGCAACTGCCCAACCGGCCCAATATTCAGGGGAACAGTCCTCTGCGTTGGTTGGTGCTGGCAGCTCCTTTGGACCGTATGCCTTTGTGATGACCGCACGGGCCAGCTCAACACCGGACATCCCTGCAACATAGGCGGGGTTGCCTCGTTCAAACTGTTCGGCGTAGCCGGTATTGATGAAGAGTGCTGTGATCCAATCCGGTTTTAGCTTGCAGTCGTTGATCGCATAGTCGAAGAAAGAGGAAAGACGATCCTTGGCATTATTCAAATAAGATTCGTTGTATGCGTGGGTCATCGTTGCTCATCTCCTCCCTCAAGATATCCAGCACGAAGATGTCGTCCCGGTAAGACTTGCTTTTCTTGATTTCTTTACGGTAAGTATCCCTCGCTTTGGTATCTCTATCCAAGAACTTAGGGTAATAGACGCTCTTGCTGACCGGATAAGCATTCACGAAGTGCAGCCGATCAAAGCCTTTTTGAGAAATGACAACCGTCTGCTCACCGAGCTTGCCCAGCTTTAGAGCCTTGTTCAGACTTCTGAGCGGTAAGGTGTTGGACACAAAGGACTCTGCATACTGGAAATAGGAATCGTCTGCCCGATAGCCGATCACAACATCGTAGCCGGTTAAATCATTTGAATAGTGGTCAATAAGATAGTCCCTTGCATCAACGGCAACTTCGGAGTCCAGTTTGAAGGTGCGGAACTGAAGCAGAAGAGCCATCCAGTTCAGGACCGTATGCGTTCCGTCCAACAGATTCAGCACCTTCAGCCCTTCCGTGTCAAAGTCGTAGCTGTTGACAAAACCGTCTGTGTTCTTTTTGCAGGCCCACTCACGAGCCATTTCATCGACGCGGGTACAGTAGAAACCCATGCCATAGTCGTTGTGCGGATTACCAATATGAATATCCGGAACCTCGATGATGTGGTCGGTTCCATGAAGCAGTTGAATGACGCTCATAATATGAAGCCTCCGTTATCATTGTAATGATACAACCACATTATATCATCCTGATGATAGTATTGTCAATAGCGCATGAAAATTCGGCAAAGAGAAAGTGAGAGGGCAATCTCATAAAACCCGGTAGGAGTGATTCACATGAACAGCAAAATAAACATCAACCCCAGCTCGACAAAGTGGCTCGAAAAAGATGATCGGGTCGTCGCTGATTACTTCACTTCCTGTGCAAAGCTATATTAGGATAAGAATTTAATAACTAACATTAAATAGGCAGTTCTGTAATGGGACTGCCTGTTTTAATAAAGGTTGAAGTATAAAAATATGGAGTGAGGTAGCGGATATGGAAAAAGACCCATTTAAGGAATATTTAAAAGAGTCTGAACCTGATAACTTATATAAAAAGAGCATATAGCGATTGTTGGAGGAAGATAAGTGAGTACAAGATATTGGCTGAATTGGAAAAAGAAGGGGTATTTGTTTTTCCTTCATCGCTTCGAGAAGCAGAGGATTTGACAAATGATTAGATGATTTTACATAGTCAGTTTGGAAGTTTTTATAATAATGAGAATTATTACTATTTTTATTGACAACAGGACGATAATGGTATATAATCTCTATTAAGAACTAATCCTA
>FR889215.1 GCA_000431815.1 Butyrivibrio sp. CAG:318
TGAACTGCGGAGCGCGACGAGCTGCTTTGAGGCCGTATTTCTTACGCTCTTTCATTCTAGGATCTCTTGTGAGGAATCCTGCTGCCTTGAGAACTGGTCTGTAATCTGCATCAGCCTTGATGAGGGCTCTTGAAATGCCGTGTCTGATAGCACCGGCCTGACCTGTTGTTCCGCCGCCGTGTACGTTTACGAGAACATCAAACTTGTCAGCTGTGTCTGTTGCTGCAAGTGGCTGACGAACGATGAGCTTAAGTGTCTCAAGTCCGAAGTAGCTGTCGATATCTCTCTTATTGATTGTAATGTTACCTGTACCAGGAACGATATATACTCTTGCAATACTGCTTTTTCTTCTTCCGGTTCCGTAGAACTTTGCGCTTGCTGATTTCTTTGCTGCCATTGTAATTTCCTCCTTCTAATTAAAATGTCAAAGCTTCCGGCTTCTGAGCTGCGTGCTTGTGATCCGGTCCAACATATACGTGGAGCTTTGTGTACATTTCTCTTCCTAAAGGTCCCTTTGGAAGCATTCCCTTAACTGCGTGCTCGATAACTCTTTCAGGATGCTTTGCAAGCATCTCTCTGAGTGTAGTCTCCTTGAGACCTCCTACCCAGCCTGAGTGATTGTAATATACCTTGTCATCAAGCTTCTTGCCTGTTACGGTAATCTTCTCAGCGTTAACTACGATTACGTAGTCTCCTGTGTCCATGCTCGGTGTGTAGGTAGGCTTATTCTTTCCTCTTAAAACCTTAGCTACCTCTGAAGCAAGACGTCCTAATGTATATCCTGTAGCATCAACTACATACCATTTTCTTTCAATTGTTGATGGACTTGCCATAAATGTTTTCATTGGTTTACCTCCTTGAATTTTCAAAACAAAATTGTTAGCTTATATATTCAAAATGTTCTTCCGGGGCATTGGTAAAACATTTTATTCCTAATGTCGCCACAGTTAAATATTATATAATAGCGATTTGAGTGTGTCAATATGTTTTTTACAGAATTTATAAGGCCGGAAGCGAATTTCCATAGTCTATCTCCACAAGCGTGAGACCGCGCGCGGGCGCCGTAGGTCCGGCAAGCTGTCTGTCCCGTGATTCTATTATACCTGGTATGTCCTGAGGCCTTATATCGCCCGTTCCGGCCTTTATCAGCGTGCCGGCGATAATTCGTACCATATTATAGAGAAAACCGTTTCCTTTGACACGCAGGACGATTTCACGGCCATCCTGTATCACGTCAAGCGAGTAAATTGTGCGCACCTTGTCGGCCACCTGGCTGCCGGCAGAGCAGAACGCGGTGAAATCATGCTCTCCGATAAAATAAGCCGCCGCCTCACGCATCATATTGACGTCGAGATTTCCATAGTAGAAATGGGAATACAGACGTTTTTTGGGGTTTTCAAAGGTATCATTATATATACTGTATTCATATATCTTGACGCAGTCGTTGTGCCGCGGATGCCAGCCATCCTCCACCTGAATTGACTGCCACACTCTTATATCGTCCGGCAGACGCACATTCAGCGCATAAGAAATCTTCGGGGCAGGAATCCTTGTGTCAACATCAAAAACAGCCACATTGCCAAGCGCATGTACTCCGGCATCGGTCCTGCTTGCGCCTATAAGTTCAATATCGGCACCAAAGAGAGAGCAGACCGCCTGTCGCAGCGTTCCCTCGACTGTCGTGGCGTTTGGCTGTATCTGCCAGCCGGAATACGCCGTTCCGTCATATGACACTCTTATCAATATTCTCATATCAGCCCACCTGCACGAATTTGTTCCAGAGGATTCGCGCCGCAATTATCAGACCCAGATAGGCAAAAAGAATTATATACGCAAGCCCGTCTTTTTTGCTGTATTTGAGCGGTTTCATCTTGGTACGTCCCTTGCCGCCGCGGTAACATCTCGCCTCCATAGCTGTCGCAAGGTCGTAGGCGCGCCTTATCGCCGATATAAAAAGCGGAACAAGTATCGGTATCAGCGCCTTGATACGCTTGAAGAAGTTACCCTCGTCAAAACTTGCGCCCCTGGCTGTCTGAGCCTTCATTATTTTGTCCGTTTCCTCCATGAGGATTGGTATGAAACGCAGGGCAATCGACATCATCATTGCAATCTCATGCACAGGTATCTTGATCACCGTGAGGAAACGAAGACCTTTTTCCATACCGTCGGTCAGGTCGTTCGGCGTGGTTGTGAGTGTCATGAGGGAAGAACCGATTATCAGAAGAATCAGTCTTATTCCCATATAAATCGCCTGAATGATGCCCTCGTAGGTTATCTTGATTTTCCAGAATTGCACGAGGACGCGGCCCTCGGTAAAAAATATATTAAAAATCAGGCTGAATGCCAGAATTATCATTATCGTCTTAAGACCGCGCAGGATATATTTGAGCGGGACCTTCGCAATTCCGATACAGGTAAAAAGAAATGCCGCCGCCAGGATGTATACGACCGGATTCCTGGCGATAAAAAGCGTAACAATATAAAGTATTGTACCGAATAATTTAACGCGCGGGTCGAGCTTGTGTATAGCCGAGCCTGTCGGATAATATTGTCCGATTGTTATATCTTTTAACATCTGCCGTTCCTTTCGTTATCTGCCAAAAGCTTTGCAAATACTTTTAAAGCCTTCTTCTATCGTAATCGCATCTGTATCAACATCCATGCCTCGTTCTTTGAGTGCATGCATTATATATGTTACCTGCGGTGCCGCAAGCCCTATCTTCTCAAGTTCTCTGTAGTGTGCAAAAACCTCACGCGGAACGTCATCATACATCAGACGTCCGTCATTCATAACAAGAATACGTCCGACGTATTTGGCCACATCCTCCATGCTGTGTGACACAAGGATGACTGTCATCTGCGTCTGCTCGTGCATCGCTTTTACCATATCAAGTATCTCGTCACGCCCCTGTGGGTCGAGTCCGGCCGTAGGCTCATCAAGTATCAGCACCTCCGGCTTCATTGCGATAACGCCCGCAATTGCCGCTCTTCTTTTCTGACCGCCCGACAATTCAAAAGGCGAATTATAGAAAAGCTCCTTGTCCATTCCGACAAGCTCAAGTGCCTCAAATGCACGCAGTTCACATTCTCTCTTATCGAGTCCGAGATTCTTCGGTCCGAAACATACATCCTTGAAAACCGTTGTCTCAAAAAGCTGGTGTTCCGGATACTGAAAAACAAGGCCGACCTTGCTTCTGAGTTTTTTCATATCATAGTCTTTATCATATATATTATCGCCGTTAAAATAGACATCACCGGAGGTCGCGCGCAGCAGACCGTTAAAAATCTGAGTGAGCGTTGATTTACCGGAACCGGTGTGTCCTATAAGGCCTATAAATTCATTTTTATCGACTGCAAGGCTTACGTCCTTAAGGGCATGTTTGACGAAGCCGGAGCCTTCACCGTATATATAATTAACTTTATCTAATATAATCGACATAATTCATCCACCAGTTCTTCAGGTGTGAGAACATCCTGCGGTACAGGAATTCCTGATTTGTTCAACATATATGCTAGTTCTGTTGCCTGCGGCACATCAAGACGTATCGCCTGCATTTTTTCCACCTGTGAAAAAATCTCACGCGGTGTTCCTTCCATGACAACCTTGCCCTTATCCATGACAAAAATCTTGTCAGCCTTGGCTGCCTCATCCATATAATGTGTTATAAGGATAATCGTAACTTTTTCTTTGCGGTTAAGTTCCATAACCGTATTAATGACTTCGCGGCGTCCGTTCGGGTCAAGCATCGCCGTCGGTTCGTCCATAATAATGCATTTCGGTTTCATTGCAACGACACCAGCTATTGCGACGCGCTGCTTCTGTCCGCCTGAAAGTTTATTGGGTGAATATTCACGGTATGCAGTCATTCCGACTGCCTCAAGTGCATCACCGACACGCTGCCAGATTTCGTCGGTAGGTACTCCGAGATTCTCCGGTCCGAAACCGACATCCTCCTGTACCACGGTTCCTATAATCTGGTTGTCCGGATTCTGGAAAATCATTCCGGCATTCTGTCTGATGTCCCAGAGTTTATCCTCATCCTGTGTTGACATATCTTCAACATACACCGCACCCTCTGTCGGGAGCAAAAGTGCATTGATATGCTTTGCAAGAGTGGATTTACCTGAACCGTTATGGCCGAGAATAGCTATAAACTGACCCGGCTCTATATCAATATTAACATTGTCCACTGCTTTGTTGACTGCCTCAACATTGCCGTCCTCGTCTCTTTTGATGTATTCATAGACAAGGTCTTTGGTTCTGACTATTCCCATTCTGACTGCCCTTTCCTGCTATTTACAAAACGGACGAATGCCATACAGCATTCGTCCTGATATTTGTTTATTCAATGTCAGTATTAAACCAACTCAAGAAGTACCTGCATTGCTGCATCGCCCTTACGCTGTCCGATCTTGACGATTCTTGTGTAACCGCCCTTACGGTCTGCATACTTAGGAGCGATTTCGTCGAATAACTTATCGGCAACGCTTACTTCCTTAGTATTTCTCTTCTTACCTGCTGCTTCAGCCGGAACCTCTGTTACAGAGTAGAGAACCTTGAGCATCTGTCTTCTGGCATGAACTCTTGAAGGAGCATCCTTCTTGATTGTCTTTTCAACGTTATCGTATACTGTTTTCTTCTTTCCGTTAACATCTTCTTTGACTCTCTTGCCATCTTTATCTTTACGAGCTACTTTTGCGGTAACCGTAACAGTTTCAAAGTTATCTTTTTCCTTAACTGCCAATGCAATTAATCCATCAGCAACCTTGCGGATTTCCTTAGCTTTCGCTTCGGTAGTAACAATCTTGCCATTGTAAAGCAATGCTGTTACCTGGTTTCTAATTAAAGCTTTTCTCTGATCTGCGGTTCTTCCAAGCTTTCTATAACCTGCCATTTGCTGCTTTCTCCTTTACTATTTAGTCATCGCCTGAACTAAGCTGTAATCCAAGCTCCTTTAATTTGGCAAGAACTTCTTCCAAAGACTTGCGTCCAAGGTTTCTTACCTTCATCATATCTTCTGATGTCTTGTTACATAACTCTTCAACAGTGTTGATACCGGCTCTCTTAAGGCAGTTGTATGAACGAACTGAAAGTTCAAGTTCATCGATATTCATCTCAAGAACTTTCTCCTTCTCGTTGTCTTCCTTCTCTACCATAATATCAACAGCCTTAGCGCTCTCTGAAAGGTCAATGAACAGATTAAGGTGTTCACTGAGTACTTTTGCAGCAAGGCTTACTGCATCGTCCGGTGCTAATGTACCGTTAGTATAAACTTCAAGTGTAAGTTTATCATAATCGGTCATCTGTCCAACACGGGTGTTCTGTACTGAAAGATTAACACGTTCAACCGGTGTATAGATTGAGTCAATTGAAAGTACTCCGATAGGAGTATCTTCATGCTTGTTCTTGTCAGAACTTACATAACCCCTTCCGTTAGTGATTGTAAGTTCCATGAATAACTTACAGTCAGCACCACCGTTAAGTGTAGCTATAACCAAATCCGGATTTAAAATCTCGATATCTGAATCTGCATGAATATCCGCTGCTGTAACAACACCTTCTCTTCCGTCGCACTCGATATAAGCAATCTTAGGCTCTCCGGATTCGCTGTTGTTCTTAATAGCGAGATTCTTAATATTCATAATGATGTCACTGACATCTTCCTTTACTCCCGGAATCGGACTGAACTCATGAAGAACGCCTTCGATTTTAACCTGGCTAACTGCCGAGCCCGGAAGTGATGAAAGCATAATTCTTCTGAGGGAATTACCAAGTGTTGTACCATAGCCTCTCTCAAGCGGCTCTACAACAAATCTTCCATATCTTTTGTCTTCAGAAATCTCTTCGATTTCGATTTTCGGTTTCTCAAATTCGAACACTAAAAGCCCCTCCTTCTTGGGTTTGATGTTGTTGAGGGTGTCATATATTACTTAGAATATAACTCGACTATAAGCATCTCGTCAACCGGTACATCGATCATCTCTCTTGTAGGAACTGACTTAACTGTTCCCTTAAGGTTCTCCTGATCAGCTTCAAGCCACTCCGGTACGAGTCTTCCGCCTGTTACTTCAAGGATATCTTTATATCTCTGTGAAGATTTAGCTTTCTCTTTAATCTCGATAGTGTCACCGGCACTTACGAGGTATGACGGAATGTTAACCTGCTTTCCGTTTACAAGCACATGCTTATGATCTACGATCTGTCTAGCTTCTTTTCTTGTTCTTGCTAAACCTAATCTGAAGATAACATTATCAAGTCTGAGCTCGAGCATTGACATAAGGTTCTCACCTGTCATGCCGCTCATTCTGTCTGCTTTTACAAAATAGTTTCTAAATGGTTTCTCGAGAACGCCGTAGATGAATTTAGCTTTCTGCTTCTCACGAAGCTGAAGTCCGTATTCACTTATCTTCTTGCCGGCTCTCTCTAATCTTCTTTTTGATTTCTTATCTATTCCTAAATAAACTGGATCAAGTCCAAGTGATCTGCATCTCTTAAGAACAGGAACTCTATTAACTGCCATTCTTTTAGCACCTCCTATTAGACTCTTCTACGTTTTGGTGGACGACATCCGTTGTGTGGTACCGGAGTAACATCCTTAATGCTGGTAACCTCAAGACCACATGCCTGAAGCGCTCTGATTGCTGCTTCGCGGCCTGATCCCGGTCCTTTGACCATAACGTCAACAGTCTTTAAACCGTGTACCAGAGCTGCCTTTGTTGCAGTTTCTGCTGCCATCTGAGCTGCATAAGGAGTAGATTTCTTTGAACCTCTAAATCCCAGGGCACCGGCACTTGACCATGACAATGCATTACCTTCAGTATCAGTAATGGTAACGATTGTATTATTGAATGATGACTGGATATGTGCCTGTCCGCGTTCAACGTTTTTCTTAACACGCTTCTTTGTCACTTTTTTTGTAACTTTAGCCATTTTCTAAACTAACCTCCCTTATGGGTTCCCGTTTATTCATCGGGTATTATTTTTTCTTGTTTGCGATTGTTTTCTTAGGACCCTTACGAGTTCTAGCGTTTGTCTTTGTCTTCTGTCCTCTTACAGGAAGACCTTTTCTGTGACGAATGCCTCTGTAGCATCCGATTTCCTGTAATCTCTTAATGTTAAGTGCGGTCTCTCTTCTGAGATCACCTTCTACTAACTGACTAGCGTCAATTACATCTTTAATTCTGCCTACTTCTTCATCAGTAAGATCCTTAACACGAGTGTCCGGATTTACTTTTGCTTCTGCAAGAATACGATTTGAGCTGATTCTGCCGATTCCATATATATAGGTAAGGCCGATTTCAACACGTTTTTCTCTTGGTAAATCTACACCAGCGATACGAGCCATGTGCGCATTACACCTCCATTTGTCTTATTTTGTTAAAAGCTATTTATTTAAAGTGGCTGACAACTCACCCGCGTGGTTCGCCACTGCAGCCGCAATCTGCATCGCAAAATCACCTGATAAACAGGTATTTCGCGCAAAATATGCCTACGGATATAGTCATCCCCGGGCATAGATATCAAAATATTCTGATTAACCCTGACGCTGTTTGTGCTTAGGATTTTCGCAGATAATCATGATATTTCCTTTTCTCTTAATGACTTTGCATTTTTCACAAATTGGTTTAACTGATGATCTAACCTTCATGGTAAATCCTCCTTTCCACGAAAAAGCAACTTATAATAAAGTTGAAAAAACGTCCGAGTGATATTGTATCACACCGGGTTATATAATACAAGCAAAATTTAAAAATTTTATTTGTCTCTCCAAATGATTCTTCCTTTTGAAAGATCATACGGTGATAACTCAAGTGTTACTTTATCTCCGGGAATTATTCTGATGTAATTCATTCTGAGCTTTCCGCTTATGTGAGCGAGGACTTTATGTCCGTTTTCAAGCTCTACCTGGAACATTGCATTTGGGAGTTTCTCAATTACTGTTCCTTCAATTTCGATAACATCTGACTTTGACATTCACTTACCTCCTGCTAATCAACATTTCTAATGTGAATCAGATAATTTTTGATTGAATATTTAATATCCTCGTTGTTAACTCTGTTCTGCTCTATTTTGTTCTGAAGCATTTCATCCCGGTAATTCAGGATTCTCACATGCCTGCGGTTCTTACGTTTGGGTGACTCAATTGTCTTTAACTTCCCGTCACATACATACAATGCATCGGACTTACCGATTATCACATATATGCTTCCCGCATCATGTCCTGCAACAGATTCACAGAAAGTGCCTTTAATTATTTCCGTCATATTTACCTCAGATCAATGAAAGGATTTCACATCCATCTTCAGTAATGAGAACAGTGTTTTCATAATGTGCCGAAAGCCTGCCGTCTCTTGTGACAACCGTCCAGCCGTCATCTAACCAGCTTACTTTCCACGTTCCGGCGTTAATCATCGGTTCGATTGCCAATGTCATACCGGCTTCAAGCTTAATGCCTTTATTACGCTGTTTGTAATTAGGAACATTCGGATCCTCGTGGAGATGTGTTCCTATTCCGTGTCCGGTCAGGTCTTTGACAACTCCGTATCCAAACGATTCTGCGTAACTGCCGATTGCAGCGGAAATCTCATGTAAATAATTACCGGCTTTGGCATATTTAATGCCTTCAAAGAAACTCTGCTCGGTAACTTTGATGAGACGCTTTGCAGCATCATCAATATTACCTACCGCATGGGTTCTTGCCGCATCCGAATGATAACCTTTCCAGATCACTCCGGCATCAAGACTGACGATATCGCCGTCCTTGATAATCCTTGTTCTGGAAGGAATTCCGTGAACGACTTCCTCATTTACTGATACACATATTGAAGCAGGATATCCCTGATAGTTAAGGAAAGAAGGCTCACAGCCAAAACTGCGTATCAGCCTTTCGCCTTCCTTGTCTATCTCATAAGTGGATATTCCCGGCTTGATTATTTTACCAAGTTCGTTATGAACCTGCGCGAGGATTTTACCGGCCTCGCGCATAAGTTCTTTTTCTCTTGGAGATTTAATCGTTACCGACATAATTACGCTCCTAAAATATCAACGATCGCACTGAATACTTCATCCATATCCTTAGTGCCGTCCACTTCATTAAGAACGCCCTTATCTGTATAGTAATCAATTAACGGCTGAGTCTGTTCATGATATACATCAAGACGCTTCTTAACCGTTTCAGGCTTATCATCGTCTCTGAGAACGAGCTCAGCTCCGCACTTATCGCAGATACCCTCAACCTTGGTAGGAATGTGAACAATATGATATGTTGCACCGCATGAAAGACATGCTCTTCTTCCTGACATACGATTGATGATATTCTCATCCGGAACTTCTACGTTGATTGCATAATCAACTTTCTCTCCGTTAGCTGCAAGTGCTTTATCAAGTGCTTCTGCCTGCGGAATGGTTCTTGGGAAACCATCGAGAACGTATCCGTTCCTGCAGTCGTCAGCTTTAACTCTGTCAACTACAAGGTCAACCACAAGTTCATCCGGAACAAGAAGTCCCTGATCCATGTATGACTTTGCTTTCTGACCGAGTTCTGTATTATTTTTGATATTTGCCCTGAAAATATCTCCGGTTGAGATATGAGGAATGTTATACTTTGCACAGATTTTCTCTGCCTGAGTACCTTTTCCTGCTCCAGGAGCTCCAAGCATTATGATCTTCATAATTATTACCGCCCTTTCACTTATAATCAGGTGTTAAGGAATCCCTTGTAATCTCTTACAACCATCTGTGACTCAATCTGCCTGAATGTCTCAATAACAACTCCGACAACAATGATGATTGATGTACCGCCAAATGAAACATTTGCGTTAAACAGTCCTGAGAATACAATCGGTATAAGTGCGACTATGATAAGTCCGATTACACCGATAAAAATAATCTTGTTAAGTACAGATGTAAGGTAATCTGATGTAGGCTTACCAGGTCTGATACCCGGAATAAATCCACCGCTCTTCTTCATGTTATTGGCAATCTCAAGAGGGTTGAATGTGATTGATGTATAGAAATATGCGAAGAAAATATTCAACACAATGTACAGAATCACACCAAGGGTATATATCATGTTGTTTCTGTTAAACCAGTTACCCGATGAAAGCGAAAGTAAAATCTTACCACCTACAGTACTGTAATCCACAGTAAAGAAAGCTGCTATCATAAGCGGGAATGACATAAGTGTCTGTGCGAAAATAACCGGAATAACGCCTGCTGTGTTAACTTTAAGCGGAATATGTGATGACTGTCCGCCAAAGGTTTTGCGGCCTTGTATTTTCTTGGAATACTGAACCGGTATTCTTCTCTCGCCCGCACAAAGTATTACGGTGAGGAATACAATACCGACTGTTACCGCAAGAATAACTACGGCTGCAATCGTTCCGTTTAAAACAGATTTACCTTTTATGAATGTCTCAAACAGAGTTGCGAAATCTTCCGGCATGCTTGAAATAATATTTATTACAAGTACTATTGAAATACCGTTACCAACACCCTTTTCGGTGATTGTTTCACCAATCCACATAAGAAGAGCCGAACCGGCTGTCAGGATGGATACCATCATGACACCTGAGAAAATCTTATGGAATGTAGTCATTGATGAGTAATTACTGATAAGGCCCTGTCTGCCGAAGCCGATGACCATTGCTATACCCTCAATCAGCGAAAGCGCTATTGTTACATAACGCGTGATCGTTGCGATTTTCTTCCTTCCGTCTTCTCCGTCTTTCTGTAACTCCTCAAGCTTCGGAATTGCTATTGTGAGGAGCTGCATTATGATTGAAGATGTGATGTATGGTGTAATGCTTAATGCAAATACTGACATCTTAAGCAGTGAACCACCTGTAAGTGCATTGACGAAACTGAACTGATCTCCAGTTGCTGTTGTATTAAACAAATTAGTAAAATAATCTGTGTTTACTCCCGGGATAGGAAGAATACTTCCTATCCTGATAACAACTAACATTGCAAGAGTAAACAGTATTTTATTTCTAATTTCTTTAATTCTGAATGCATTTGCTAATGTTTTAAACATTAAATCACCTCGCAGGTTCCACCAAGAGCTTCAATCTTCTCCTTAGCTGATGCGCTGAAAGCGTTAGCCTTAACAGTGAGCTTCTTAGTTAATTCTCCGTTTCCAAGAATCTTTACTCCATCCTTAGGATTTCTTACGATACCTGATTCGATGAGTGAATCAACTGTAACTACTGCACCATCTTCAAAGCCTTCAAGTGCTGATAAATTGATTCCTACGATTGTAAGAGAATTTCTGTTAGTGAATCCTCTCTTAGGTAATCTTCTATATAATGGCATCTGTCCACCTTCAAAGCCCGGTCTTGGTGCTCCTGAACGAGCTTTCTGACCCTTATGGCCCTTACCGGCAGTCTTACCATTTCCTGAACCGTGTCCACGGCCTCTTCTGAAATTATCGCTTTGCTTAGAACCTGCTGCAGGCTGTAAATTTGATAAATCCATTTTTACACCTCCTTATCCGAAAAATTATATTTCTTCTACCTTAACTAAATGTCTAACCTTGAAAATCATGCCTCTTACTGCGTCATTGTCAGGTAATTCAACAGTTTTGTTAAGTTTGTTAAGTCCGAGTGCTTCAACAGTTTTAACCTGCTTTGGTATAGCACCGATTGTTGATTTAACTAATGTTACTTTTAACTTCTCTGCCATTCTTCGCTACCTCCTTATTTGTAGAGCTCTTCTACGGTCTTGCCACGGAGCTTGGCTACCTCTTCAGGTGTCTTAAGCTGTGATAAGCCTTCGATTGTAGCGAGAACTACGTTCTGCTTGTTGTTTGAGCCTAATGATTTTGTACGGATGTTTGTAATGCCGGCCATCTCGATTACGCTACGAGCAGGACCGCCGGCGATAACACCGGTACCTTCCGGAGCCTTCTTCAAAAGAACTGAAGAGCTGCCAAATTTACCAATCATATCGTGCGGAATACTTCCGTTCTCATCTACAGGAACAGAAACAAGTCTCTTCATAGCATCTTCTTTTCCCTTGCGGATAGCTTCAGGAATTTCCATTGCTTTACCAATTCCGGCGCCAACGTGTCCGTTTCCGTCTCCAACTACTACTAAAGCAGCAAATCTGAAATGACGACCACCTTTAACAACCTTTGTAACACGCTTGATTGATACTACTTTATCGTTTAACTCTAAGTCATGAGCATCAATAATTGTATGTTTCATCTGTTTCTCCTTCCTGCTAGAATTCAAGGCCAGCTTCTCTTGCTGCCTCTGCTAATGCTTTTACTTTGCCCTGATATATGAAACCGCCTCTATCGAAGACTACAGTTTTAATTCCGTTCTCAAGTGCTTTCTTAGCAATTACTGTTCCTAAGTAAGCAGCTGCTGCTACGTCATTTGTCTTCTCAAGTTCAGCCTTAACGTCTTTTTCAAGTGTAGAAGCTGCTACGAGAGTCTTTCCAACTGTATCATCAATAATCTGAGCGTACATATGATTATTACTTCTGAATACCGCAAGTCTTGGTCTCTCAGCTGTTCCGCTGAAACGATTACGTATTTTTCTGTGTTTGTTCTGACGAACTACAGATCTGTTGTCTTTACTAACCATTTTTGTTCACTCCTTTAATTATTTCTTACCAGTCTTACCAACTTTACGTCTGATAACTTCATCAACATACTTGATACCTTTACCCTTGTATGGTTCAGGCTCTCTCTTGCTTCTGATTTCAGCTGCATACTGGCCAACTTTTTCTTTGTCAATACCTTTAACGATGATAAGGTTCTGTCCGTCAACTGCTACTTCGATTCCTTCAGGATCGGTCATCTCAACCGGATGTGAATATCCGAGTGAAAGAACAAGTGTCTTACCGTTCTTCTGTGCTCTGTAACCTACACCGTTAACTTCGAGTTTCTTCTCATATCCTTCGGTAACACCAACTACCATATTGTGAATAAGTGTTCTTGTAAGACCGTGTAATGATTTCATCTTCTTGAGATCGTTAGGTCTTGATACAGTAACTGTTGTTCCGTCGAGTTTTATCTCCATTTCCGCAGGTAATACTCTTTCAAGAGTTCCCTTTGGTCCTTTTACAGTCACTTTGTTATTTTCTGCAATATCGACAGTAACTCCTGCCGGTAAAGCGATAGGCATTCTTCCTATACGTGACATGCCGCGTACCTCCTTATTGGGTATGACGATTGTTATCGTCTGTTAATAGTTTCGTTCTTGCAGGGTATGTACCCCGCAGGGTTGTCACACACCCGGTAATTTAATTACCAGATGTATGCAAGAACTTCGCCGCCGACATTAAGCTTTCTTGCTTCCTTGTCAGTAACTACGCCCTGATTTGTTGAAATGATTGCGATACCAAGTCCGCCGAGAACTCTAGGTAACTCATCCTTGCCTGCGTATACACGAAGACCTGGTTTTGAGATTCTCTTGAGACCTGTAATGATCTTTTCATTTTTATCCTTGCCATACTTTAATGTAATGCGGATAGTCTTGAAGCTGCCGTCATCAACGAGCTCATACTTCTGAATATATCCTTCCTTAAAAAGAATATCAGCTATTGAAACCTTCATCTTTGAAGCAGGAACATCAACTGTATCATGTTTAGATGTGTTTGCATTACGGATTCTGGTAAGCATATCTGCGATTGGATCTGTCATCTGATTATCCTCCTAAATTTCAATCTGTTGCGCACGGTGTGCGCCGTTTATCATAGCTGATATCTTACCAGCTTGCCTTCTTAACGCCCGGAATCTGTCCTTTATATGCTAACTCACGGAAGCAAATTCTGCAAATTCCATATTTTCTTAAATAAGCGTGTGGACGTCCACAAATCTTGCAACGTGTGTATTCTCTTGTTGAGAACTTCTGCTTACGCTGCTGTTTAACTTTCATCGAGGTCTTAGCCATTGAATTTCCCTCCTAATTTATTTTTTGAATGGCATATTGAATAATCTCAATAATTCACGTGCTTCTTCATCAGTCTTGGCAGTTGTTACAATAATAACATCCATACCTCTTACCTTGTCAATCTTGTCATACTCGATTTCAGGGAAGATGATCTGTTCTTTGATTCCGAGTGCATAGTTACCTCTTCCGTCAAAAGAATCAGCACTTACGCCTCTGAAGTCACGAACTCGAGGTAATGCGAGATTTACAAGTCTGTCAAGGAACTCGTACATCTTGTCGCCACGGAGTGTAGTCTTACATCCGATTGGCATTCCCTCTCTGATTTTGAAGTTAGCTACTGAATTCTTAGCCTTGGTTGTAACAACCTTCTGTCCGGCTATTGTCTCAAGTTCCTTTACAGCAACTTCAAGAATCTTAGAATTATCTTTAGCTTCTCCAACACCCATGTTTATAACGATTTTGTCGAGCTTTGGTACTTCCATAATGTTCTTATAACCGAACTTCTTTACCATTGCATCAACGATTTCACTCTTATATAAGTCTTTGAGCCTGCTCACCGTTACAGACCTCCTTTCCTAAATTAATCGATAACTTCTCCGGTTGACTTGGCAACACGAACCTTCTTGTCGCCGTCAATCTTGAAGCCTACTCTTGTTGTTTTTCCCTTGTGTACATACATAACGTTGGAAATATCAATCGGAGCTTCCTGATGAACAATTCCACCATTCTGGTTCTGTGCACTTGGTTTGGTGTGCTTTGTAACCATGTTAATGCCTTCAACAACAACCTTATGGTTCTTAGCATCAACAGATGTTACTTTGCCTTCTCTGTCTTTATCCTTGCCCGCGATTACTCTGACAAGGTCGCCTTTTTTAATCTTTAATGTTGACACAGTCGCACCTCCTATAATACTTCCGGAGCTAATGAAACAATTTTCATAAACTGTTTATCTCTTAACTCTCTTGCTACCGGTCCGAAAATACGTGTTCCCTTAGGGTTCTTGTCTTCCTTGATAATTACGGCAGCGTTATCATCAAATTTAATATATGATCCGTCTTTACGACGAGCACCTTTGACTGTACGAACTACTACGGCTTTAACTACATCGCCTTTTTTAACAACGCCACCTGGTGTTGCATCTTTAACTGAAGCGACTATAACATCACCGATGTTAGCATATCTTCTTGTAGATCCACCCATAACTCTGATGCAAAGAAGCTCTTTTGCACCTGTGTTATCAGCGACTCTAAGTCTTGTCTCTTGCTGAATCATGCAGGTAATCCTCCTTCAAAATTATTCGATAATTACTCAGCTCTGCTGATAAGTTCAACAAATCTCCATCTCTTGGTCTTGGATAAAGGTCTTGTTTCCATAACCTTTACGATGTCACCAACCTGGCATTCATTGTTCTCATCATGTGCCTGTAATTTGTAAGTTCTCTTAACAATCTTGTTATAAAGAGGATGCTTTACATGGTCCTCAACTGCAACTACGATTGTCTTATCCATCTTATTGCTTACGACCTTGCCGGTACGTGTTTTTCTTAAATTTCTTTCTTCCACAACAAATTCCTCCTTCCTCGGATTATAAAGCAGCCTTTGAAGCCATAACAGTCTGGATTCTTGCAATGTTCTTTCTAACTTCTTTGATTCTGCTTGTGTTATCCAGCTGATTTGTTGCGTTCTGGAATCTTAAATTGAATAATTCCTTTTTAGCAGCTACTAATTCTTTGTTTAATTCTGCAGATGTCTTTGCATTTAATTCTTCTACATACTTATTAATTTTCACTGTTATCACCGCCTTCTAATTCCGCACGAGAAACTACCTTACACTTAAGAGGAAGTTTGTGCATAGCGAGACGTAAAGCTTCTCTTGCGAGGTCTTCTGAAACTCCGCCGATTTCGAACATTACACGTCCCGGTTTAACAACTGCTACCCAATATTCTACTGCACCTTTTCCTTTACCCATTCTGACACCTAACGGCTTATGAGTATAAGGCTTGTCAGGGAATAATTTAATCCATACTTTACCACCACGCTTAATGTAACGTGTCATTGCGATACGGGCTGCCTCAATCTGTCTTGAAGTTACCCACTTTGGTTCAAGAGCGACAATACCAAAATCACCATATACTACCTTATTGCCTCTTGTAGCTTTACCAGCCATTGAACCACGAAACTGCTTACGATGTTTAACTCTCTTAGGTAATAACATTACTGTTCGCTCCCTTCCTTAGATGATTTAACCGGAAGAACCTCGCCCTTGTAGATCCATACCTTAACGCCGACTTTACCATATGTTGTATCTGCCTCAGCAAATCCATAATCAATGTCAGCACGTAATGTCTGAAGAGGAATTGTTCCTTCGCTGTAAAATTCTGTACGAGCCATATCCGCTCCGCCAAGACGTCCGGATACTGATGTCTTAATACCCTTAGCACCTGACTTCATTGTTCTTGTCATAACCGATTTCATAGCTCTTCTGAAAGATACACGGTTTTCAAGCTGAAGTGCAATGTTCTCGGCAACGAGCTGTGCGTCGTTGTCCGGTCTCTTTACTTCTTTAATATCTATTGATAACTTCTTGTCTGTAAGCTTCTGAACATCAGCTTTAAGTTTCTCGATATCAGCTCCGCCTTTACCGATTACCACACCCGGTTTAGCAGTGTAGATGTAAATCTTAACTCTGTCAGATGCTCTCTCTATCTCAATCTTTGAAATGCCTGCGCTGTAAAGTCTCTTCTTGATGAATTTTCTGATGTTATAATCTTCAACAAGGTTATCACTGAAATCAGCGTCAGCATACCACTTTGAGTCCCAGTCTTTAATAACACCGACTCTCAAGCCATGAGGATTAACTTTCTGTCCCATGTGTGTTCTCCTTTCTATCTTTCATTAAGCACGATTGTGATGTGGCTCATTCTCTTCTCGATTCTGTAAGCTCTGCCCTGTGCTCTCGGTCTAACTCTCTTCATTGTAGGTCCCTTGTTTGCGTAGCACTCTTCAACGAAAAGATTCTCTGCCTTCATGCCGTTATTATTCTCGGCATTAGCGACAGCTGATTTTAAAAGTTTCTCTATCAATGTAGAAGCATATCTAGGATTATATGTTACAATCGCAAGAGCTGTTGCAACATCTTTTCCACGGATTGCGTCTAAAACAAAGCATGCCTTCTGGACAGAAACTCTTGCATAAGACAACTTAGCTGATGGTCTTGTGTCCTTATTGGCATTTCTCTCTCTTTTAATCTGGGATCTATGTCCTTTTGCCATGGATTTTAACCTCCTTTACGAAATCCTGTCAATTAACGAGATTTTGATTTTTTCTCGTCTTTTCCATGTCCTCTGAATGTTCTTGTAGCAACGAACTCTCCGAGCTTATGTCCAACCATATCTTCTGTTACATAAAC
Organism: Butyrivibrio sp. CAG:318; assembly: GCA_000431815.1. GTDB lineage: Bacteria > Bacillota > Clostridia > Lachnospirales > Lachnospiraceae > Eshraghiella. The sequence continues at coordinate 17,313 of FR889215.1, forward strand.
AGGAACGTGTTTTCTGCCATCGTGAACTGCTATTGTATGTCCAACCATCTGAGGATAGATTGTAGAACGGCGTGACCATGTCTTAATAACTGACTTGTCGCCTGCTGCGTTCATAGCGTCAACCTTCTTAAGAAGGCTTTCATCTGCAAATGGTCCTTTTTTTAATGAACGTGCCATAAATTTGACCTCCTTTATTTGATGCTCTTACCGTCTCTTCTTCTTACAATAAGCTTGTTAGAAGTTTTGTTCTTCTTTCTTGTCTTAAGACCGAGTGCCGGCTTGCCCCAAGGTGTCATAGGTCCTGAACGACCAACCGGAGCCTTACCTTCACCACCACCATGTGGATGGTCATTAGGGTTCATAACAGAACCACGAACTGTAGGACGGATACCCATGTGACGCTTACGTCCTGCCTTACCGATATTAATAAGGCTGTGCTCTGAGTTACCTACTGTACCGATTGTTGCACGGCAGATAATAGGTACCATTCTCATCTCGCCTGACGGAAGTCTGAGTGTTGCATACTTGCCTTCCTTAGCCATAAGCTGTGCAGAAACGCCTGCTGTACGAACAAGCTGTCCGCCTCTTCCAGGATAAAGCTCGATGTTGTGGATTTCTGTACCAACCGGGATGTTCTCAAGTGGTAAGCAGTTACCAACTCTTACTTCAGCTTCAGGTCCGTTCATAACCTTCATGCCGTCTGTAAGTCCCTGTGGTGCAAGGATATATCTCTTCTCGCCGTCTGCATAGCAGATCAAAGCGATATTTGCTGTTCTGTTTGGATCATATTCGATTCCGATAACTGTTGCAGGAATTCCATCCTTGTTATTTCTCTTGAAATCGATAAGTCTGTATTTCTGTCTGTTTCCGCCGCCCTGATGTCTAACGGTAATCTTACCCTGGTTATTACGTCCAGCGTTCTTCTTCTTGCTGTCAAGAAGTGATTTCTCAGGTGTCTTCTTGGTAATCTCTGAAAAATCAGAACCGGTCATATTACGTCTTGACGGTGTATATGGGTTGTATGTCTTAATTCCCATTTCTTTGTTTCTCCTTTCGATGTCTCTTTGTTATGAGCGATGCAATATTTTCATCGACTTTTCTGCACCGCTATGTGATTAAAGTCCTGAGAAAATCTCGATGTCAGCACTGTCTTCTGTGAGCTGTACGATTGCTTTCTTCTTAGCAGCTGTCTTACCGAAAACATTTCCTCTTCTGCGGGTCTTGCCGTCAAGGTTCATTGTGTTGACCTTGGCAACCTTGGTTCCCTCGAACATTTTCTCAACTGCTTCTTTAATCTGAGTCTTGTTAGCTTCCGGGTGAACAAGGAATGTGTATTTCTTAGCGCTCATGTCTTCCATACTCTTCTCTGTTATAACCGGTTTAAGGATTACGTCATAATACTGTACGTTTGCCATTATGCATACACCTCCTCGATAGTTGCTACTGCATCCTTGGTAACAATGAGTTTGTCATACTTAAGTATGTCATATACATTGATTGTGTTAGTTAATGCAGTCTTTACATCCGGAATGTTCTTAGCTGAAAGAATTACATTCTTGTCATTGTCGTTAAGAACTACCAAAGCTTTATCAGCTTTAAGATTATTAAGAACAGCTACCATTTTCTTTGTCTTGATTTCATCGAAGCTGATGCTGTCTAATACGATAAGTTTGTCTTCAGCTACCTTTGAGGTAAGAACTGATTTAAGAGCAAGATTCTTCTCTTTCTTGTTCATCTTGAAAGAGTAATCTCTTGGCTTCGGAGCAAATACGATTCCGCCGCCTGTCCACTGAGGAGCTCTTGTTGAACCCTGACGGGCATGACCTGTACCCTTCTGTCTCCATGGCTTACGTCCGCCACCGCTGACTTCTGAACGGGTCTTGGCACTCTGTGTGCCCTGTCTCTTATTAGCAAGCTGGCTTACTACTGCCATGTGTACAAGATGTTCGTTAACTTCAACACCGAATACAGCATCATTAAGCTCCATATCGCCAACTTTATTGCCTTCAATATTGTAAACAGATACCTTTGCCATCTGTGTGTTCCTCCTTCCTGAAAATCAACTATTTAGCTGACTTTACTGTCTCTTTCAATGTTACTAATGATTTCTTAGCTCCAGGAACCGCACCCTTAACAAGGATTAAGTTCTTGTCAGCATCTACTCTGACAACTTCAAGATTCTGAATAGTGATCTTCTTGGCACCCATGTGTCCAGGCATTCCTTTGCCCTTGAATACACGACTTGGGTTAGATGAAGCACCGTTAGAACCCTGATGACGATGGAACTTAGAACCGTGAGCCATAGGACCTCTTGACTGTCCGAGTCTCTTGATTGCGCCCTGGAATCCTTTTCCTTTGGAAATAGCAGTTGCGTCAATCTTATCACCGGCTTCAAATATATCTGCCTTGATCTCGTCTTTTACTGAGTAATCAGCTGCATTCTCAAACTTGAACTCCTTAAGGGATCTCTTGTAAGAAACGCCGGCCTTGTCAAAATGACCTTTCTCAGCCTTATTAACGCCATGTCTGTTTCTGATTTCTTTCTTGCCGTTCTTGTCAACATTAACAACTTTCTCTTTCTTGTCAACAAATCCGACCTGAACTGCTGCATAGCCGTCGTTCTCGACTGTCTTAACCTGTGTTACAACACAAGGTCCTGCCTGCAATACAGTTACCGGAACAAGCACGCCTTCATCATTGAAGATCTGTGTCATTCCAACCTTAGTAGCTAAAATTGCTTTCTTCATTGAATAATACCTCCTGTTAAATCTACAGCGGTTCGCGTTGCCGCGAACATCCTAGAACAGTTTTATATAAAACCCTTCAGGACTTACTTACTTAAAAAATATCCGACATTATTTATTCTTCATCTTAATGTCGATGTACACACCTGCAGGCATCTCTAATCTTGAGAGAGCATCTACAGTCTTCTGTGTAGGAGTAATGATATCGATTAATCTCTTGTGTGTTCTCTGCTCAAACTGTTCTCTTGAATCTTTGTACTTATGAACAGCTCTGAGGATTGTAACAACTTCCTTCTTAGTAGGAAGAGGTACCGGTCCACTCACCTGAGATCCTGTCTTCTTAACAGTCTCGATAATTTTCTTAGCTGACTGATCTACCAACTGATGATCGTAAGCTTTAAGTGTGATTCTCATTACTTGACTTGCCATAAAAAAAGCCGCCTCCTTTTCGTACTTATAAATCTGAAGTACAACAAGTGGTGACTGTACACATCCCCGTGTGTGTCGCGCCTCTTCTTAGAAAAAAGAAGAAATTCTTCTTCGCCGCGACCGTTACACGGTCATCTCTGCATATAAGCAGATGGTAAGTTGTACAGTGACTTGTCGTCAGTTTCCTAACTTGACATTCGCTCCGCGGAAAACCTGCCACATTATCGGGCAGCAACCTCACGTTTCAACGCTATCATGTCACAGCGAATACTAGTATATAGTATATAGAAGAAAAAATCAATACATTTTTATTGTATTTTTTTTAGTACAATTATATTTCCGGACCCGATGCCGAATAATTGACTTGGCACAGGTCTGTATGTATAATATGGAAGAGATACAAATCTATCACTTCATATTATAATAGGGAGAAACACAATGTGGATTGCAGATAATTGGAAAGACTACGAAGTTATTGATACATCATCCGGCGAGAAGCTGGAGCGCTGGGGAGATTATATCCTGGTACGTCCGGACCCTCAGGTCATATGGCGCACCGACCGAAAACACCCGGGCTGGAAAAATATGAACGGACACTACCACAGAAGCAACCGCGGGGGCGGTGAATGGGAATTCCATAAGCTTCCGAATCAATGGTCCATTAATTATAAGAACTTAACGTTTAACCTGAAGCCGTTCTCGTTCAAGCACACCGGCTTATTTCCTGAGCAGGCAGTAAACTGGGACTGGTTTAGTGATAAAATAAAGAATGCCGGCAGACCAGTCAAGGTTCTTAACCTGTTCGCATATACCGGAGGTGCCACGTTGGCTGCCGCCGCTGCCGGTGCGAATGTCACACATGTCGACGCATCCAAAGGAATGGTCGGATGGGCCAAAGAAAACGCCGCTTCTTCCGGCTTATCGGATGCTCCTATAAGATGGCTTGTGGATGACTGTCAGAAATTCGTCGAACGCGAAATCCGCCGTGGCAATCACTACGACGGAATAATCATGGATCCGCCTTCCTACGGAAGAGGTCCCGGCGGAGAAATATGGAAAATAGAGGATGCCGTATATCCGCTTATATGCCTCTGTGAAAAGCTGTTATCTGATAATCCGCTTTTCTTCCTTATTAATTCATACACCACAGGTCTGGCTCCGGCCGTCCTGACATATATGTTAAGCCTGGCTGTGAAATCCCGCCACGGCGGCACGGTGGAGGCTTCCGAAATCGGACTTCCTGTGACACAGAGCAGTCTTGTTCTTCCATGCGGAGCAAGCGGAAGATGGAGCGTATAATACGCTCCATCTTCTGTCTATGGTCTTTACTTTTCTTTTTATTATGATCTGATAAGCGAAACCGGTTTTTTTCTGGACATTGCAATAACCGGACCTATTGCAGATGCCACCGTCATCACAATCGCTATAATGAATATCACCAATGCCATTACCGTGCTTCTGTGAAAATATGCTATATATCCATTCTCTGCGGACGATAGTGACTGATTAACCTTGCCAATCAGCACAAACATCAGGGCATTAGCTATAACATATGATGCCAGTGCCATAACTATTGCTTCTGCCATGAAAATAGCAATTATATCTTTACGTCGTACACCCATCGCCCTAAGCACGCCTATATTCTTATGGTTGTCATATATGCTATATGATATAAACGCCAGATTTAACAGAATGCTGAGCATTGCAAAAACAATTATGATTAGCACTCCATATTTTTCCAATGAACTTCTGACTTGATAAACGCTTACGACAGCATCCGCCAACGGATGGTCAACATATACGCCATCCCGATATGACGAATCAACATATTTACTTATTTGTTTTCCATTTGTTTTAATTCCATATACATCCAGAATACAATCCGTAAAAAAATCGTTTCTTATCTCATCATACGTTTCATCATACATATACATCTGCACTTCTTTTTTATCTGCTATTCCCACCACCTTAAACGAATCCGAATAATTATGAAGATTAAGCATGCCTGTATATGCTCCATTATACTTCTCCGCACTCAGGTCATATGCAGTAAAGGTTGTCATGTTATCATCCTCAAGCGACACATACCCTCTATCCAGCAGATCTTTCGACACAACTATTTCATTCGCCGCCTCCGGCCGCCTTCCGTATATCAGTTCGTCCGCCGTTACATCCCTTACCGAAGCCACTGCTATCTCTCCCTCTAAATATGCCTGTTCCCCGCGTTGAAACAAATCTGCCGACTTCAACCTCATATATGTAGCATTTTTTGAGAGATAATCCCACAATCCGTCCGTACAATATGCTCTTTCATATACATGTTGAATGTCATAAATTTCATCGTTTGTCAACTTGCTATACCTGATTTTTTTGACAATATCCTTCTGTTTATAATCAGTTCCGACAATCCCGGTAATTTTCAATTTGGCTCCATAACAGTAAACCGCCATTCCGACCGGATCCTGTGTTAAATCCATCTGATCAGCCATATAATCTGTTATACAGATTTCATCCTCCGCAACAGGTTCTCTACCGGAAATAATCTCTGCCTCGCCTAAGCCTTTACCGGTAAAAAAATCCACACCGTTGTTATCAGACACCAGTGCCAAACCGGATGCATACCTTTCAATATCAAAATCTTTCCATACAGTTGCAACATTTTCCTTCACAAAATCGTTATTGCCTGATTGCGCAAAATCGGTTTGCCTGTATGCATTCTTGTATTCCACTATTGATTTTAAATATATCTCTTCGATACCTCGTTCTCTGATGCATTCATCTATTGCCTTCCCCGGCATAGAAACAATCACTTCTGACACGAACAAAAGCACAAAAATTGTAACCATAAATACCGCCGTAGTTATAGCCAATCTTGCTTTTCGCTTTTTCAGATTCATAAACGCTGTTTTCAGAACCATTTTACGATTTAACGGTTTAACCGATTTTTGCTGATATTCACAAATATTCGGCTCCTCCTCACGCTCATGTCCTATATGTTCCACGCACACATTATATGTTCTTTTTCCGGTAACCTGCAAGAAAATTTTCTCTATGCTCAGCATTACTCCGGCAAGGCGTCCGTGAAATTTATGCGCTGGCGTTTCCGGTTCGTCCGTCGCATATACGCCAACCTCATATTCATTGTCGTTGATATATTCATCAGATACAATCACACCATCCGCAACCCTGATTATTCTGTCAGCATATACCTGCGCCATACTCTCATCATGTGTAACCATTATTACAAGTTTTGTCTTGGAAATGCGTTTTAAAATTTCTATTATCTTTATTGATGTTTTATCGTCAAGATTACCGGTTGGTTCATCCGCCAGAATAATCTCCGGATTCTTTACTATCGCACGCGCTATTGCAACACGTTGCGCCTGTCCTCCACTGAGTTCATTCGCTTTTCTTTCCGGTTTGATATTCAGATCCGTTTCATGCAGAACCTGCTCAAGAATCTTCTCTTCTTCCTGCTCGGCCCCCTCGGTATATTGCTGCCTTACAGGCAGCAATATGTTATCTCTTATGCTCCAATCTTTCAGAAGGTTGTACTCCTGAAACACAAATCCAACATGCAGGTTACGGTATTCATCAAGTTCTTTTTCCGAGGCTGCGCTAAGATTATATTCATCCTCATTCGGAAACGTTACACTAACCTCTCCATTATCTATATGATCCAGACTTCCGATAATGTTCAACAATGTTGTTTTGCCGCTGCCACTCCTTCCAACCACAAACACCATTCCCGAACTTTCAAATTCGAGATTTATGTCATTAAGGGCAGTAACATTGCCGTTTTCTGATTTGTATACCTTCTCAACATTTTGTAATTTTATCAATGTCTTCCTCCTACATCTTCAAAGCATAACTATGCATATGTATAAGAATTTCCGCCAAGTTATACTCGGCGCCTTTCTTGTACATTCCAGCCGTAACAATACGATTCCCAGCTTCATGGTAAACTCCCACCGCGAGATCATCTGGTTCATATACATTTTCATTCTCTCCAAATAAACCCTCACTTAACATGCGTTCTAATGATTCTGTGCCCAAGTACACAAAATTGTTATGCTCATTATCAAGAAATTTATCAATCACATGGATATCTTCTTTTGTAAGATGCGCCTTGTTATCTAAGTCATTCACTATCAGATATGTATAGCCGTCAGAATTGTAAAGACTCTCCTCGGTAATTTCCGATATGATCTTTCTATTGATTTTTTCGTCGAACTCTATATCATCACCATATATAACAAATGTAGTCGGATACGCTTCAGTAACAACAATAATGTCTTTATCGGCACTGGAAAGATCATCTTCCCCTTCCTTATCATTGTGACATTTTATAAAGATAAATCCGCCCACTGCAATCATCAGTATTAAAGCTCCAAGAATAATTAATATAGATTTTTTCATATGTCTGTTCTCCTTTCTTTGTCCCAAAGTTCCATAAAATCGTTTTTACGGCTCCGGCTCAATGGTATACGCTCATTACAAGCACAAGCCAAAATATATGTTTTTTCCGCCTCCTTAATTTTATGAATGTTCACTATATGGCTTCTGGCCGTACGAATAAAATACCTTGTAGGCAATACCTGTTCCATCGCACTTATGCTCATACTGCTGACATAATCTTTTGTTGCCGTATGGATTACAGTATTTCTTTTGCTAGTTTCTACATATATAATATCATCCGCATCTATTTTCATAGCGCCTGAGTGAATCACTTTAAAATCAATATATTGTTTGTCCCGAAAAATATATTCGACACTGTCAAGACATCTATCCAGATCCTCATCAACATAATCTGCTCTTATGTAATTATTGATTCCACACAAATATCCCTGATACGCTTCACTATGATCAGCCCCAACCACTACCACATAGCAGTCAGGATTTTTTCCATGCAATTTTTTGCACAATTCATACCCGGAATTGCTTTTTAAAGACAACCTATCAGGAATAAATAAAATGTCACACTGCTGACTATCCCGCATCAGTTCAGCCTCATCATGTTCAAATTTAATCTTTATATCGTCTCCAAATCTATGATTTAATTTTCTTTGAATCCTATATTTCAGTTCTCTGCAATCCAATATTGCTATCATTAGTATAACCTCCGTTTGTTATAATCCCGATTACTTCATTAAATAAATCGTATTCTTCATGCTGTATTATTTTAGTCGTTTTTATCAGTTTACGTGCCATTGATGATTTATGGGAAATGAGATAATCCCGGCATTGCGTCAAAGCCTCTTCCCCAAGCGTTACAAGTATCGAAACTCTGTTCTCTACCATTGTATAGCCATCTTTTAAGGCGTATCTCAAAATACAACCCACAATTTGCTTATGTTCCGCTAACATTTCATATGAACGCGGATTCTTTACTTCTGATTTCTTAATGCTTTTGATAAGGAAATCATACACCGCATTCCCATATACATGTTCAAACCCTGTAATATCTATCTTGTCATCAGATTCCCGATGATTATCCAGATATGCCCTGAGTTGATTTGCAATTTTCAGAGTATTGACATTCTCCGAATAATTCTTTCTTTTTCTAAAGAAATATACTTCATAATCCCATTCTGCTTCCAACGTCTCATATGATTCCACTATTTTATTTAATTCAACATACTGTGTTTCTATCTTGTGATCCGCTCCATATGTCCGACACCAAACTTTCCCTTCCTCATCATATCCGTATATAAGGACAAAATTATTATATCTTACCACATCCCCATAATCAGGATTCTTATGCTGGTCACAGGTTACCACCACATATACGTCGTGTTCTATCGCCTTGCGGATATATCCCGCGAGATTGTCAACATGTCCAATAACAGTAAGTTTCTCAATCGGCGATATACGGTCATCATATATTCCGTCAAACTCAAAGTCCGCATGCGCTCCATTGTGATTTTTTACACATATAGGAATGTAATTATTACACATAAATTCAATGTTTTCATCCGCACCACCCGACATCATCTTCCCTTCAAGATAATATTCATTGGCAGATGTAACCACATACCATCCGTCGTTCACCGTTTCCCTGATATATTTGACTATATCTTCGGATACTCCGGTGAATCTGCGTTTATCAAGACCGTCAGGATAAGTTTCCAATATTCCTTCATATGCAAAATCAACGTGGCTTGACAGCGGATGCCTTACAACCAAAGGTATATACTTATTACATATTATATTATCATAGTCTTTCCTGTCCAATATCATTGAATTGTAATATGCCTGATACTGTAATGCTGTTATCATTCCCGCTTTAATGTCAATCCCGCCTTTCTCTTATGTCAACATAGCTGCCAACTTATTATAATCTCTTTTACCATGTGTATTAACCGGCAATTTTCTTATTGAATATGTCCTGACAAACCGCCTATTTACATTAAGTAAACTGATTACTTCATTCTGTATTCCGTCTAAAATGCTGCTGTCACCAGAAATAACCATTATACATATACAGCCATCCTTTTCAATACATGCCGTCCGCATTCCACTATTATGTTCTATTATTGCCTCAAGCTCATCAAGATTAATTCTCTTCCCGCCTGCTTTGGCAATTCTCTTTATTCTTCCGGTAATATACAAAAATCCGTCTTTATCAATCTTCCCGATATCGCCGGTATGCAAAATTCCTTTGTTCTCGTCTCCTAACGCAAGATCCTCAAAACCTTCGGCATATCCAAGGGACACATTTGGCCCGGAATATATTACCTCGCCATCAAGTATAGAAATATTTCCACCGGCAACAGGCTTTCCAACGCTATGAATATGTTCCGGATTCCTGTTAAGAAAATGGCACGTCATTCTGGCTGTTGCTTCTGTCTGTCCATACATCACCGCAAAATCAAATCCCTGTTCATATGCCAGTTTCAAGATATTTTCCTCAGTATCCGGGTTCAGTCTGCCTCCTGCCTGTGTGGCTAATTTAAGATGCAGCCCCGGTCTTCTCCATATATTCATCAGATACAGTAATTCATATGTATCGGGCACACCGCATATCACGTTGCCTCCACATCGTTCAAAATAATTCCATGTATCGTTACTGCCAATGCTTTCATCGCAAATTATAAGAGATGCTCCCACATACAAATATGTATTTACCACGGACAATCCATATGTGTAACTTAGCGGAAGCATAACTCCGGCCTTATCGGTGTTCTTGATTTCAAGTGCCTTAATTATCGACTTCGTATTGTACACAATATTATCATAACTGATTCTCACATATTTACAGCTTCCCGTGCTTCCTGACGTAGCCAGCAGCAAAGCCAGCTTACTATTAATAAGTAATTTATGCATCTTTGCTTTTCTATATAATCTATAATCATATAATCTTCCGGATATTACATATTCCTCAGGCTCATCAATGTCCTTGTGCTGCCATATATAGTGTGGCTTGTACATCTTCACAACCGGATCACTATTGCGTTCGTCACACATAATCAAGGGTATACCCGCTTTCAGTGCCGCTGTATAACCAACTATTGTCTCGTAAGATATTCTGCATCTTATCATAATGAGCGGTCTGTCGATTTCATCGGAAATAAATGATAAAAATTCATTCTGGTTTTCGTTCAACTTTGCATATGTAACTGCACCATAATCCCGGCTGTAAACGGCAATCCCTGTGGGGTTAATGCCCGATATCAGCTCAAATTGTTCGATTCGCTCCACAGGGTATGCCTCCTTATCATTTGATTTAATCTTTCACTTATCTTATACAGTTTCCCTCTTTTCTTTTTTATATTTAAATACATAACAAGCAACTGCACCCGCTATAAATGCAATCCCTATTGTAATCAAAACTATCCCAAATAACCTAAACACATAATTCTGAGCAAATATAAATCCCGTTATGCCTATTGCAAATCCCGGCAATGATACAAAAATACTCTGTAATATATATGCTTTCTTCCATTTAGACGATATAATTTGCATTGCAATAATCCCTACAAATGAAATCATTAATACAGGTATTATCCTGAAAAAGCTGTTCAAAAATTGTTTCACCATCATAAACATCACCAATCCTTACTCGTTTGATACATTATAAATGTATTATCTATTGTCTATTTCAAAATGCTCCTACTTCTTTTCATTCCATTGAATAACTCTGTCAATTACTTTCCACTCATCATCCGTAAGATTCATTTCGTTAATTGCATAGTACCAGGAATTACCTTCAACTACCCATGCAAAGAATCTCACATATCCTCCCGGCGCGGCGCTGTCTGAAATTGTCTTGCCCTCGCTCGATAACTGATACTCCTTGATAAGTTTCTTTACAAGATTGGTTCTCTGTTCGTCCGAAAGACTGTCACACGCCTCCGGCAAAGCCAGTATACATTCCGCCACGGTAAGCATGCCGTATTTACTCTTGCGCTTCCAATATTCGTCAGAATTTTCTTCTTCCGATATATAATCAGGGTAATCCAGTTCCATATATTTATCATAATAAGCTGTTGCAAAATCATCTCTTCTGAGAGTCTCTTCCAGTGCGTTATTATCTTTCAGCAGCCATTCAATCTCATTAGCTGCCGTGAAATCAAATTCCCAAAAAGTCGTATCCTGATCAAAATAATCCAGACATATGTCAACAAGTTCCTTTGTGGATGCTTTGGCTGCAACATCGTCCGGCACGTAATATGCAAAGAACATCCTGCCACCTTCACAATTCTTAAAAAGTTCTTCTTTATCAAAAGGCAACTTTATGTTTCCCTCACTGTCTACCCATTCATCCGACGAATATCTGGCATCCTGATATCCTATGGAAATCCATGTTTGAAGTCTGTCGTACGCCTTGTAAGGTGTTCCCTTAGCTCCTACGCATTTTTCAATAACATTGTCATAAGGTTTCTGACATTCTTCTTTTGTATATATGTTTTTATGTCTGGTTTTTCCTTCTGCTGTACCACGTTTGGTGCACCCTGACAACAGCACTATGGCCGCAGCCATAAAGATACATATAACTCTGGCTCTTTTCATCATACGCTTTACCTCCTACTTTCTATTAACAAACATGTAATATGCTTCTACTGCATTATGTTTCATTCCAAATCTTCCTTCTCTTCTTCATCTGTTATTACAGATATTTATCCCATTCGCTGTTTATTCCCACGGCTTCTCCGAACAGTGAATATGAAGAATATATCTTAATTTCGTTCTCCGTTCGGTATTTCTTCATGCTGTCTTTTTGTTCCACTACTGATTTTCTCTGATTGTCATCCAGTTTTTCGCAAACACAATCCTGAGCCAGTATAATTTCAAGCACGGAGTCAATACATAACGCCTGTCTGTCACCCTTTTCAAGATTTACATCACGAGAAATATAAGCATCATATACTGCTGACGCAAAATCATCTCTTTCAAACAGGTAATCAAATGTGTTTACCGAATACAAGAGTTCTTCAAATCCCTGTTTCCATGTCCCGTCACCGTCAAATGCGGCAAATGTGATTATTGCCTTGTTCGACAAACTAAAATACACCAGTTCTTTGCTTGTGGCCTTTTGAGCAACCTCCGGCGGCATATACATGGATATTATATATTTCTTACCCTCTTCAGGATTGGCTAATTGGCTGTAATCGGTTATCAATTTGCCGTCTTTAATCCATTTGTCCACATCCGTATTCAAATACTGTGCATCATCCTGATTTTCAAGGGCTTTTTCATATCCCCTGGCTTCATCCGTTCCGATTTCTTCCCAGATTGCCTGATTGTTCTGCAAATCTTTCTCGTTGTCCGGTTCAGCCTTACTGCATGCAGTTGCTCCCAAAATTATTAATAGCAGCAAAAATATTAATCCTGTTTTTTTCATAAAATCCTCCTTACATTATAAATGTATTATCTATTGTCTATTTCAAAATACTCCTACTTCTTTTCGTTCCATTCCACCATGCTGTCAATCACTTTCCATTCATCCGCGGTAAGTGCCATATCGTTGATAGCGTAGTACCACGAATTTCCTTCCACCACCCATGTAAAGAAATTGCAGTCAGG
>FR889216.1:0-525 GCA_000431815.1 Butyrivibrio sp. CAG:318
TGGTTAGCGCGCCAGATTGTGGCTCTGGAGGCCAAGGGTTCGAATCCCTTTATCCACCCTCAATTTACCTTGGGCTATCGCCAAGCGGTAAGGCACAGCACTTTGACTGCTGCACTCGGTGGTTCGAATCCACCTAGCCCAGCTTGGCGACCGGGTATGACCGTAAAGGTCGTTTGATAATTTAATATGGGCCATTAGCTCAGGTGGTAGAGCACTTGACTTTTAATCAAGTTGTCCGGGGTTCGAGTCCCCGATGGCTCACTGAAAGCGGAAACATAAGGGTTTCCGCATTTTTTTTGCTATTCGGGGACTCGAACCCACGATGGCTAACTGAAATATTTATTTTATTTATATAACTTCACATCCAAGGAGGTAAAGGAAAATGTATAAGGAGAATGATAATCTGAACAAGGAAGAGATTGATAAATTCAGATCAATGTCTCAAACAGAACGTGATAAACTTCTTGCAGAAAAAGAAAAGGAAGTTTTAAAAGAAAAGAAGAACTAGAAAGCACTTTGCAGGAA
>FR889216.1:543-42458 GCA_000431815.1 Butyrivibrio sp. CAG:318
TTGCAGGAATGCAGGGTGTTTTTTGATTTTGAAATTCTCAACTTTAAGTTCCGGGTCACGGCTGAATTTGTCACTTCGTATCTTGATATAGTGTTTTTTGCCGTTACGATATGTGCCGTGAAACGTCTGTCAGAACCTCTTATGTATGGTATTTGCGTAGGCTCCCGGCTGTGCCGGGGGCCGTTTTTTTAAAAAAACTATCTTCCTACTTTTTCTAATAATGCATCCTGAAGGACCTGGGAAAAATTAATGTTGAGCTGGATAGCTTTCTCATTAAGCCACGCAGGAATGGTCAGGGTTTTCTTTACGGCTTTGGAGTTGGTGCGTTTCTTATAGGCAAGCATATCAAATTCAATAACAACAAGAAATGCATCGTCATCAACTGTGATTTTGTCAATAGATGAAGGAACAGGAAACGGAATATTATTCTTCTCCATATCTTCAAGGCACAGCCCAAGTGCATCAACAGCCATGTTATAGGCTTCTTCCATATTATCTCCCTCAGTTAAGCATTCCGGAATATCGGGAAATGAAATCCAAAAACCGCCTTCTTCGGCTTTATGAAATAATGCCGGGTAAAATAATTTGTTCATATACATACCTCCATATACGGTAGGGATTATTTAATCCCCGCTTGTTTAAGAATCGCTTGTTCCAGCCCTTTTTTAAGAGCTTTTCCGTGGTAAGGAACAATGGTTTGTTTATTAGTATTTTCATTGATCATTTTAATATGTGAACCATTCTGACTAACTTCTTTAAAACCGTTCTGCTTGAGAAGTTTAATCATTTCTCGGGGTGTCATTGGCATTAACTTTATCTCCTCCTTATCGTGATTATATTATAATACGTGCGAATACGTATGTCAATACATGAATACGTAATAATACGTATAAAAGAAAACTACTCTGGTATATTTAGAGTAATCATATTCATAAATGAGCCTTCCGGAACAGTAATTGAAGCTGGCGAGCTTGAATCCGGAACAGCATGGCCGTTTTCGAGTTCATCAAGAACCCATCCGCCGGCGGCATCAATCGCCATCTCGGTGGCATTAGTTAAGTCGTGTCCTTCTGTCACACAACCGGGCAGATCAGGTATGACTACGGTATAACCTTCTGCCTCCTCGAATGGAGTAAAAATTGCCGGATAAATTAATTTCATAACATACACCTCTTTCTATGTAAAAAAATCAGGTAACCGAAGTTACCTGCTTCCAAACCGAATGAAAAGGTGGGGTGACATTTCCCACATCTCCTAACAATGGGCGACGGCTGCCTTTTCTGCCCTCAGTTTCATTTAATACAGTCTATGTGTTTGGTAACTCTATTATACATTATTAAATTTGATTTGGAAACTCAAAATATCACCATAATCGCAAACTCCGGACAGAACCGGATTGCGTAATTATCAAACCGCACCCAGTCGGTACCGTATATCTGCTTGTAAACCCAGAGCCGGTACCCTTGAAGGTGGGATGACCAAGATGGATACCTTCTCGAAGCGAATAGTCGCATTTGAAACACCGGATGATTATGAAGAATGGAAGAAAACATACTGGTCAGATGAAAATATTGCCTATATGAATTATGTTACGGACATGGAGAAGAAATATGGCAAAAATTTTGAGACAGTGCTTAATTCTATGACGGACAAGGAATATGAGAAGTATAAGCGGTTGCTGGATGATAATCCGATGAATAAGCCGAAAACTGCACTTGTAAAAGACAGTAAAAATGTTAGAATAGAATTAAATAAAGATATTGCATCTACAAATACACAAATAGATAAACTGAAAAATCAGTTTAAACAATTGACAGATGGATATTCGTATGATGAGTGGTATAGAGATTTTAGTTCTATTGAAGATGGCTTTGGAAATGGAGAAAAAGATGCTGACTTTGAGAAACTAAAAAAAATAGATGCAGAATTAAAGAAACTATTCCAAAAGAAGTCAGATTTAATATACAATAAAGAAAAAAGAGTTCAATTAGATACGGGATACAAAGGCAAGATTCCAGATGATAAGATCCAGGAATATAATAAAAAGGCGTTTGAACAGATAAAACGAGATACAGGATATTCAGATGGAAAGGCGAAAGAGTTTCACAATGCGTTACTGGAATATTTCGGTGGCGATTATGAAACAATTCTTGCTGGAGAAAATAATACAGCGCAAATCATCAGAAACGGTATGGACTTGTTACCAACGTATAAAGGATCTATATATCGGGGGATGATTTTCAAAAGTGAAAACATAAAGATGTTCAGTGAGTTGAAACCTGGAGATATATTGCCAAACAAAGGTATAATTGAAAGTTGGACGAGTAATAACAGAACGGCTATATCTTTTGGAGGTATCAAATCATATGAAAGAAGTTCAGTGATACTTGAATGTATTGATAATAAGACAGGTGTTGGCGTACAGCACATATCAAAATTTGGAGACAGAGAAGCAGAAGTTTTGACCTCGGCAACTTATGAAGTTGTAGATATTGTTATAGAGAATAAATTTGATTATTTATCAAATCATAAAGAGCTGTTATGGTTCCCTGAAGATCTTGAAGATGAGAAAACAACAATGAAAGGAAATATAGTATGCAGAATCAAAGTAAAAGAGAAAAATTAATCATGCAGTACAAAACATTGTTGCAACAGGCAAGAGACACCTCAGATGAACGTGAAAAAGAACATTTATTTCAGCTGGCATCGAAAAAATATAATGAGATTCTTGATGAAGAATTTGAAGATAGCAATGTAGGAAGATTTAACGAATAAAGCACTCCGCAGTAGCAGGGTGCTTTTTTAGAAAGGAATCCGAATGAAGAAAATATGTCCAAAATGCAGAAAAGAATATAGTGAATTAGAGAACTATTGTTCTAAATGCGGAATAGAGTTAGAAAGAGAACAATTAAAATAGTATTATTGTAGTTGGAAAGAGTCGGTATGCAAGAGATGATTATTTTTTATATGTTAATAAAAAAAACTGGCATTGGACACGTTATTGTTGCAGAAAAGATAGACGGAAAACTGAATTTATATGATGCACAAAGGGGAATACCTATCGATAACCTTGACTTTACCAAAGTAGATGATGTAAAATTATGAAGAACAGATGGATTAGATCCATCGGATAGAGGTATTGCATCATGTAAGAATAGGTGATTTGTATGGAGCTTCGGAAAGCGTGTAAAAGTGCATATGATTTATTACAAGAAGATGGCTTCATCGGTTTTTACAAGGTTATTGATATTGGCTATGGATGGGTGTTTTTTGGCGGAAATCCCAAGGAAGTATATTATGGTGTAAGAACTGTCATTGTTAATAAGGAGACAGATACATGTGAGTGGTTTGCTGCTCAAGATATAGATAACGAAAAACTGATTGAGAACGGAAATATTGTTGATTTTCCAAACGAATATAAATACAAAGCATCATAGAGAACACTATGGTGCTTTTTATATTACAAAAAAGTGAATATGTGCAGTACATATAGGAATTATGTCAACGGAAACGGAGAATAATCTGATGGATAAGGGGAAAGAACCACTTGATAAAAATTGGAAAAGTAGTACAATAAAATATGATACACAACTTTTTGCTGAAAACCAAATAGAATTTATGAAGGAGATTGGAATATCAATCAACTTTAGTAATATTTCTGATGATGATTATGTTGCAATTGAAGAAAAGGTTTCAGAATATTTACAGAAAAAAGGATTCAATGAGGATTATTCACCTAATGAAGATGGTAAAATGTGCGAATCAATATTAGATATGTTATAGGGTGAATATTAGCCGGAAAGCATAAATGAAAAATGTAATCTGGTGCAGAAGAGGATTGGCTTTATGAAGCGGCAACCGAAGCAAACACAAATGTGAATAGAGAGTTAATTTAGTTATTATAACGGCACTGGGAAGGTGATTAATTAAAATGAAGAAAGAAGAAAAAAAGATACTTTGGTTAGATGATTCAAAAGACATTGGGAAGAAACCATTGCCAATTGATAACCCTGAAGCCCGGAAAGTATATGAAAAGCTGATGGAAAAATATAAAGTTCGTAAGTAGAGAACATCTTTCAGTAGCAGGGACTTTTCTATGTTCAAAAGAAGGAATAATAATGGTTGTTTTTTCTCAATGTATGGATTGTAAAAATTATATAGGCAAAAAGGGGGATGCATTCTGTTGCAAGGCATTTCCGGAAGGCATACCTGACGTATTCTATGCTTGGAATTTTCTAATTCACACTTTTTTACAGATTTCGATGCAATCGGGGATAATTTTGCAAGGTTCTTGATGTAATATTTTAAATTTCTCATATCTTCTAATATACATATTGTTGTATATTATCATGTTGCGTTATCACATATAGCAAACTAGTAACACTAAATTGCTGATTTTGACCGTAAAAGGGTGAAAATATCGTATTATATATCATGATGTCGTCCTTTCAGTGGCGTATAACGCCATGCTGCTATTCCTCCAAAATGGGCGTGTGAATAAGCGGCCACTGCTCATAACACTATTGATGCCAATAAGCCTGAATCTGCCGGGTGAGCAGTATTTGCCGTTTGTGTATGAACTCACATATAGAAGCATTATGATTTCAAGAATGGCACGCGAAATGTCATGGCCAACAGAATATTAAGTTATATCAAGTGAAAAAATTGCAGTTCGGATAGGAGAAGAAGTAAAATCGCGAATTCTCCGGCTTTACTTTAGTGTACTACTATGGTAGAATACTAAATAAATGCGCGGAGGATTTTTTGTGCGTAATTGGAATGGAGGATTAATTTTATGAAAAAGAAATTAGCATTAGTTATGGCACTTGCCCTTACTATGGGTATTGCGGCAACAGCGTGTGGCAAGAAGTCAAGTGGGACAGCAGGTGCAGGCTCGGCAGATAATAAAGTATACGCTGTTGAGGCAGGTTCAGCTGGACAGGCAGTAGCTAAGGATAACGGCTGGAAGACCAATGTGGTAGCTGCACAGTCTGATGCCCTTATGGAAGTTGCGTCAGGTACATCGGATGCCGCCATTATCGACCTTCTTATGGCCGGAGCGATGATTGGCGAGGGAACAAGTTATCCGGATCTTAAATACACGGACAAGCTTACAACAGAGGAATACGGTGTCGGATGCCGTAAGGGTTCAGATCTTGTATCTTATATTAACTCTGTTTTTGCATCATCATATGCTGACGGCACCATGAAAGCAACCGCAGAGAAGTATGGCGTTCAGGAAGCCATTGTTGAGCAGAAAGATGCCGAGTATGTTAAGAATGACGATAGTGATGTTGAGTACATTAAAAATAAAGGAACTCTTGTTGTAGGTATCACTGATTTTGAGCCGATGGATTATAAGTCAGAGGATGGCAAAGAGTGGATCGGTTTTGATGCAGATATGGCTAAACTTGTAGCTGAGAAGCTTGGAGTTGAAGTACAGTTCGTTGAGATTGACTGGGACAATAAGTCAATGGAACTTGATTCTAAGACTATTGACGTTGTATGGAACGGTATGACAATTACAGATGAAGTTACGGCTGCCATGGACTGCACCAACGCATACTGCAATAACGCACAGGTTGTTGTTGTATCAAATAAGTAACATTAGGAAAGGTATGCTATGTTTTGGACGGTAACACAGACCCTTTTAAGCGGTCTATTGACAACATTTGAGATATTTGCGTTTACACTGCTTTTTGCACTTCCGCTCGGACTTGTAATCGCATTCGGTTCGATGAGCAAGTTTAAGCCGCTTAAGTGGCTGATTCATACGATTGTGTGGATTATCCGCGGAACGCCGCTTATGCTTCAGCTTCTTATTATTTTTTACGGACCGGGTATGATAGGCTGGCATGTGTGGAGCGGCAACGAGACGGGAAGAATCACGGCAACGGTTGTTGCATTTACTATTAATTATGCGTGCTATTTTTCCGTTATTTTCAGAGGCGGAATCGAAGGCGTTCCCGCAGGACAGAGAGAGGCCGGAGAGGTGCTCGGAATGACCAAGGGACAGATTTTCAGAAAAATAACACTGGTTCAGATGATTAAGAGAATTGTGCCGCCGATGTCCAATGAAATCATCACGCTTGTCAAAGATACCTCGCTTGCCAGAACAATCGCGGCATACGAACTTACTTTTACCGGATACTCATTTATGAAATCAGCCGGACTTGTGTGGCCGCTTTTCTATACCGGAATTTTCTACCTGCTTTTTGTAGGAATACTTACATTGATATTCAATTATGTTGAGCGCAGGCTCAGCTATTTCAAATAGGAGGAGCGGTTATGGCGATACTTGAAGTCAATAATATTGAAAAACATTTTGGCAGTACAAGCGTTCTCAAAGATGTCAGCTTCTCACTTGAAGAAGGCAGTGCGCTTGCGATAATAGGCTCTTCGGGTTCGGGAAAAACGACACTCCTCAGATGCCTTAATTTCCTGGAGACTCCGAATGGAGGAACGATTAAGGTCAAAGGAGAGACGCTTTTTGACGCTTCGCTTAAGCAGAAACGCAAGGAGAGCGAACTCAGAACCAAAAGACTGCATTTCGGAATGGTATTCCAGTCATTTAATCTTTTCCCGCAATACACGGCACTTGAAAATGTGACGCTTGCAGAAAAACTTCTTGCAAAGGAGCGCCCGGATTTCAGGACTGCTAAGAAAGAGATTTATGATAAAATAAATAGTCACGGTGAAGAACTGTTAGCACAGATGGGTCTGGCGGAGAGAATGGATCATTATCCGCATCAGCTTTCGGGCGGACAGCAGCAGCGTGTTGCAATAGCAAGAGCGCTCGCGCTTGAACCGGATATCCTGTGTTTTGATGAACCGACGTCGGCACTTGACCCGGAGCTTACCGGAGAGGTGCTTAAGGTCATAAGAGGACTTGCGGACAGACACACGACCATGATTATCGTAACTCATGAGATGGCTTTTGCCAGAGACGTTGCGGACCATATTATATTCATGGATGACGGATTGATTGTGGAGCAGGGTGCGCCACATGATGTCATAGATAATCCGAAGGAAGAGAGAACCAGGCAGTTCCTGTCAAGATATACGCAGGGATAATGCTTTAATAATACGAAATTTTTAGAAGCTGTAAAGGCCGGTAAGAGGTCTTTGCAGCTTTTGTGCGTATATGGGAAACAATTGACTGAATTTTAAAACAATGTAACAAAAATGTAACAATTTTGGCATTGAAATATGGGGGGACATTATATACTTAATATATAAAACATATAAGGAGAGAACTTATGAGGAGCAGAAAAATTATTTTATCAATGGCAATGGCGGGAGTCCTTCTTACAGGATGCGCATCGGTAAACAATCAGAATGAGGAGGCCGGACAGACACCTGAAATTACAATCGAAGCAACCGAGGCGGAAACAGAAACAGAGGGAAAGGTGGTAATGAGCAAGGAGCAGACAGATGAGTTTATAATGAACAGAATCTGGGAGGAATCTTGGCTGAAGGGATATGGTAAAATACTATATCCGGATTTTGAAATGTCATATTATTACTATCCGGGATATAACTATGATTTTCGTTCGCTGAAAACAGACGATGGAATAGAAGTAGTGGATATGTGGGATAAATTGATGATTAAATTCGGAGAAGCGTCAGACATAGTCGATGTTTTATTGCCGGGGGGCAAAAGACTGACTGTAGTAGATAGGTATAAGGGAAGCCGGACACCTCGTATGTTATATCGTGATGCCAACGGAGACGGAGTGAAAGACGTAATAGTGAGAATGAACAGCTTTTATTCGGGAATGATGGAACAAATTGACAACAATTGTTATTGCGTTATTGTTGATGGAAAGACCCATAAGGCATTGGAACTGTCCGCGAAAGACTATTTTAAGAAATTTGATGACGTTACGAGTGTGACAGGTAAAAGAGTGTCTGATGATAATCTTGAGATCAGAGTTTCACTTTCAGGTGGAGAAGAAGTCATTGATAATATAGAAATTAATGAGAATACCGAAATCGGAGACATACGCTTAAACAGCGAGAACCAATATATATATTTTGGTGAAGACGGTCCATATGTCGGATTCTGGGTAACGGCGTATGCGCAGTATACGGATACTTATAGGGAGCTTATCAGCCTGCTTGTAAAGAATAAGCTTGTTTATAACAGCACAGATAATTCATATGAACTCGGAGATGAATTTGTGATAGATTCGGATTTGAAGGGATTGAATGGAATCAGTGAATATTCAGAAATACCTGCGGAGGAGATTCAGAAGATACTGAATGCAATGTAACGTCTGAAAAAAATCTTGCTAAAAATCCGTTGAAATTGTAGAATGTCTGTAGAATATTTTTTTAGGGAGAGATTGTATGCAGACAGATAATACAGCTAAGAAACGGATACGTATTACATTTAATTCGCCGGTTATTTTATCATTTGTGGGTGTGTGCCTGCTGGCACTGATACTTGATAAGATTACGGGCGGAATCAGTACACTTAAGTTGTTCAGCGTGTACCGCTCGTCATTTCTTAATCCACTTACATATGTGAGGCTTATAGGACATATTTTCGGACATGCCGGATGGAGCCATTTCATCAATAATATAATGATGATCCTTATATTGGGGCCTATGCTTGAAGAGAAATACGGCTCAAAGGATATCCTTCTGGTAATATTGATAACAGCGGTTGTAACGGGTGCGTTTCATATGATTTTCAGTCCGTTTACAAGACTTCTTGGAGCCAGCGGAGTCGTGTTTGCTTTTATTCTGCTGTCGTCACTTACGAGCTTTGATGACGGAGGCATTCCGGTCACATTCATACTTGTTGCGGTTATTTATATAGGCGAGCAGATATACCAGCTTATAGCAATTACCAGCAATGTGTCCAATATCACACACATCATCGGCGGTGCGGTGGGTGCCACATTTGGATTTGTCAGCAATAAGCTTATGCATACGAATAAGTAAGGTGTATCATTATGAAGATTACATACATTTATCACAGCGGATTCCTTGTGGAGTCCGCTGATGCCTATTATATATTTGATTATTACAGAGCGGATTTTCCTGTTACAGATGCGGATAAGCCGGTGTATGTGTTTGTGAGCCACAGGCACCCGGATCATTATAATCCGTATGTTTTTGAGATATTAAGGGAAAAGAAAGTGCGTCGGATGACGGGAATTATATCATATGATATTAAACCGCGCAATTATACATCCCATATGGAGGGCGTGGAAATCATAGCAGCGGAGCCTGATAAGGAATACACACTGGATAATGGCGCACTGGTCCGGACACTGCGCTCTACAGATAAGGGAGTGGCATATGTTGTCACGTTTGATGACGGCGGAGTGCCAAGGTCGGTATACCACGCGGGAGATTTGAATGACTGGGTATGGGAAGGCGAAGACGATCGTGTGAATAAATGGATGACAGGCTCATACCGCAGATATCTGACGGCTGTTGAAGGGATGCATTTTGATGCGGTCATGGTGCCGGTGGATTCAAGGCAGGGGGATGATATGTTCAGAGGAATAGAATATCTCCTTGAAAAAGTAAAAGCGGATGCGGTTTATCCGATGCACTACTGGGACAAACCGGAGGTCATCATGCAGTTTGCGGGGAAGTATCCGCAATATGCCGATATCATCAGGTATACAGAGGACAGGATGGACAGATATAGTGTAATAGAAGATAAAAATCCAAGGGAAATAGTGCTATTGCGCGGCAGCGGATGCGTGTATAAGAAATGCACATTCTGCGATTATTACAGTGACAGCGGCAAGGATG
Organism: Butyrivibrio sp. CAG:318; assembly: GCA_000431815.1. Classification (GTDB taxonomy): domain Bacteria; phylum Bacillota; class Clostridia; order Lachnospirales; family Lachnospiraceae; genus Eshraghiella. The sequence goes on from FR889216.1 coordinate 10,321, forward strand.
AGGATGTCAATTATATGATAAACCGGGCGGCGCTGTCGCAGGTTACCGGAAAGTACGGCAATATCGAAATAATCAATTCGGGCTCGGTGTTTGAGCTTGATAAGAGGACAATCGAACTGATTAAGAAACGCTGTGCGGAATGCATGATCCATACAATACATTTTGAAGCGCATTATCTTTACAATAACAGGATAGAAGATTTGCGACGGGAATTTGCGGACTTTGAACTTAAGATGAAGCTTGGGCTGGAGTCATTTGATTACGATTTCAGGGAAAAAATACTTCACAAGGGAATCCCGGAAAAAGATCCGGAAGTGATAAGCAGGAATTTTGATGAGGCCAATTTTCTGTTCGGCATACGCGGGCAGACAGAGGATGGCATGCGTAAAGATATTGAACTCGGTCTTGCAAATTTTGAGAGAATATGTATTAATATTATGTGCGCAAACTCGACCGGTATAAAGCCGTGTAAGAGTGTGATCAAAAAATTCGTCCGCAATATATATCCTGAGTACAAGGATAATGAGCGGGTGGATATTCTTATCAATAATACTGATTTTGGAGTAGGAGACTGAGATTATGAATGAATTGCTTTTAATAGGTTCCGTTGTTCTTATTTTTGGAACAGTTATTCTTGCATATAAGTTATTCGGAAAGGCCGGATTGTTCTGTGTGTCCGCAATAGCGACGATGCTGGCCAACATTGAAGTGATAATACTTGTGAAGGCATTTGGAATGGAGCAGACGCTTGGAAATGTTCTTTTTGCATCGACATTCCTTATCACGGATATTCTGTCGGAGTGTGAGGGCCGTAAAGAGGCCAATAAAGCTGTAACGATGAGTATTTTTGTATCCGTTTTCTTCTTATTATTATCACAGAGCTGGCTTTTGTATGTGCCGTCGGCCGGCGATACGATGATGCCGTCCATAAAAGCGGTATTCTCGAACACGCCGAGGATGATACTTGCGTCACTTGTGGTATATGTTGTGAGCCAGTTTTTTGATGTGTGGCTTTATCATAAGTGGTGGGCTTTCACGGAGAAGCGGTTTGGCGACAAGAGAAAATTTTTGTGGCTGCGTAACAACGGCTCCACGCTGGTAAGCCAGATAATAAATACGCTTTTGTTTACACTTTTTGCCTTCTGGGGAACATATGATTTAAAGACAATCGGCTCTATTTTTATCAGCAGCTACGTTATCTATGTGGTAACGAGCCTTTTGGACACGCCGTTTGTATATCTGGCAAGACACATACATGATAAGAAAACTAAGGAGAATTTATGAGTACCAAAATTGCTTTTTTTGATATAGATGGAACGCTGACGTCAGAGGTGGATGGTTCGCTTCCCGACAGTGCGATTCTTGCGATAAGGCAGGCGAGGGCGAATGGCAATCTTATGTTTATCAATACCGGAAGATGTTACCAGAACGTGGAACCGCGTTTTATGGAGATTGGATTTGACGGTATTGTGTGCGGCTGCGGAACCAATATCTATTACGGCGGCAAGGAGCTTATGCATGTACACCAGCCGCATGAGGTGGCGATGGAGATTCTTGAGCAGGTGCGCAAGGTGGATGCGGATGTTGTGTTTGAATCACGCGAGGAAGTCCTTTTTGACTTAAGCCGCGGAATCAGGAATCCGGCGGCGAAGAAACTTTATGAGGAATTCAAGTCGCTTCACTATGATATGTCGCATCCGCTTGAGGCGGAAGATTATACCTGCGATAAGTTTGTTGTATGGTATGATACTGTGACACAGGTCAAAGAGCTCAGAAAAGTCACGGATAAATATTTCCAGTGCATTGACCGCGGCAATAATTTTCTCGAATTTGTTCCGCACGGTTATTCCAAAGCAACCGGAATCAAGTACCTTGTGGAGCATTTCGGGCTGGATTTTGATGACGCGTATGCTTTTGGCGACAGCAGCAATGACCTGCCAATGTTAAGATATGTTAAAAACAGTGTGGCGATGGGAAATTCGGATCCGGCATCACTTAAGGACGAGGTTGCCTATGTTACGGACAATGCCAGCCGCGACGGAATTGCGAAGGCGTTAAAGCGTTTTGGATTTATCTGAGAGAATTGAAATGTACAGACTTAAGCTGCATCTTATGCCGCCGGCGGGGCATATTGGAAGTTAAGACCGATGGATATGGAGGGAACGGATATTGAATAAAATATATTTTGCAAGACACGGACAGACTGTCTGGAACGTTGAAAATAAGATATGCGGTGCTACAGACATAGCACTTACCGCCAAAGGACATGAACAGGCCAAAGAACTGGGAGAAATCATAAAGAAGTCAGGATATGCGATTGACGAAATTCTCTGCTCTCCGCTTGAACGTGCCTATGATACGGCAAAACATGTATCAGAAATTACAGGAATACCGATGCGCGTGGAAGAAAGACTCCGCGAGCAGAATTTTGGCAAATATGAATCGACAGCCCGTAACGGAGAAGAGTTCAAGGCAGCTAAGACAAATTTTATCAATCATTTCGGTAACGGCGAGACGATGTTACATCTGTGTTACAGAATTTACAGCCTGTTAGAGGAACTTAAGGGCAACAACAAGACGTATCTGCTGGTGGCTCACAACGGAATTGCAAGAGCCGTGCAGTCTTATTTCTGCGATATGACGAATGAGGAATTTGCGGCATTCGGAATCGATAACTGCCAGGTGTTGGAATATGAGTTTGAATAGGAAGATAAGAATATTTGCGAAAATTTTCGTTTTATGTCGGACTGGGTATTGCAATCCGGTATATGTATGATGTATACTATTATCAATAGTTGTTTACAAGTACAGATTATTCGAGAGTGGTGTTTAAAATGAGCAGACAAAGAGGTGTGGCTGTTAAAGAAATCGGTGAAGTGCTCGGACATAAGAATGCGGTCAGGGCTTTTTTTGTTGCGCTCGCGCTCATATTTATAATACCGGTATATTTTCTTATAAACCATTTATCCGGAACATATGCTTCCCATATGACAGCGGTTACTGCATGGCTTATAGTTGCCGAGGTGATTGAAATGGGTATGGCATGTGCCGGATATTTTATTTTTTCAAAGGGCTACCGCAGTTATTATAATCTGTATTATATGACACAATACTATTCGGTAACGGCCTTCGGACTTATTATATCAGGATTTTATCTGAATGTTACCGGAAGTACAATCGGATATATCATATCGGCGGCGGGAGTGATACTCATTCCGGTTCTTGATGGATTGTATTTTAAGCTGTTTATGGGATATTATTCTGTGGCAGCAATGGTGTCTGTAATCATGGCACACCGTGCAGGAGAGGATATCGCGGAAGTGGTATGTCTGTGCGTTATGTCATGGGCAGCGGCGGCAGTCATTGAAAGATGTGTGTGCGGAAGGGAACAGACGAGGATCAGACTTCGTGCGAAATCGATTTCTGCGGATATGGATCCGCTTACGGCGCTGGCTAACAGAAGAGGACTTGACAGAAAAGCAGCGGTTCTGTGGCCGTACTGCGCGAGAACACAGACCAATGTCGGACTCATTGAAATTGATATTGATTTTTTTAAGAAATATAACGACAGATTCGGTCATCCGGCAGGCGACAAATGCCTTAAGGAAGTGGCACATGCGATTAAAAATGCGGCTAAGCGCAATGTTGATATCACAGCCAGAACAGGTGGCGAGGAATTTATTATTTTTGTACAGAATATGACGGAAGCAGAACTTGTCGAATTTGCAATGAAAGTAAGAAAGAGCGTTGCCGACCTTAAGATAGCGCATGCTTATGCAGGAGTGTCGGAATATGTTACTGTCAGTATGGGAATTGCATATGGGGTACCGGGGGAAGATTATGCGTTTGACGATATGTACGAGGAAGCCGACAGAGCTTTATATAAAGCGAAGAACAGCGGCCGTAACTGCATAGTGTGCGGAAACCGCGTATACGGAAGAATGCGCGGCGGCGTCGGCGCTGTAATATAGAAATTAATCCCGTAAATTAAGAAACCGTTACCTTGGGAGGGTAACGGAATCTTAAGGATATATGTGGGTTAATATCAGAGTATTAACTCTGAAATAAGAGGGGGTTTGGTAATAAGAACATCTCGTTCTTACAAGTGTTATTCTAACGGTAAATATGCCAAAAGTCAACAGAATAAGACAGACAAAAATCGCTGTCATCTCGACATTTTGTCGAGATGTATTAAAAGACTTTTTTATGTTAAAACTTATACTGAAATATAAGGAGGATGGCATAATGAAAGGTGCTATATTTGATATGGATGGGCTCATGTTTGACACTGAGTCTGTTTTTGTGAAAGCGTGGGACTATGTAGGGGACAGGCTTGGAATAGGCCCGGCCGGATTTATGGTGATAGAGACACTGGGGATGAATCTTGAGGTGACTAAGCAGAAATGGCGTGAACGTTTTGGCGGGAAGTGCGATGAGGCCGAAGTTGAGCGCATGACCTACGAATATATTGATGATTACTATGCCAATAACCATGTTCCGGTGAAAAAAGGACTTAAAAACATTCTTGATTATCTTAAAGGCCACAGATATCGTATTGCGGTCGCATCATCATCACCGGAAAATGTTGTAAAAGCACATCTTAAGGACGCAGATATCGATAAATATTTTGATGTTATCATGTGTGGGGATATGGTGGCTAAATCAAAGCCTGAACCTGATATTTATATTGAGGCGGCCGGCAAACTAAAACTTCCGACGAGCGAGTGCTACGCATTTGAGGATTCGGAAAGCGGGCTTAAGGCAGCACTTGCATCGGGCTGCCGGACTATTATGGTGCCGGATCTGTGGCAGCCGGATGATGTAATGAGACAGAAAGTCGCTGCCGTGTGCAAGGACCTTGATGAGGCGGCAGTGTACATCGACAGCGACAAGTAATTATTTTAAAAACATTCTTATTAATTTACCGTTAAAGCTGCGGTAAGGCTGGTAGCGCATCGGGAGGTCGAGCCATGCTTTCTTATCGACAATACTTTTGTAATGTGAGAAAGTATTGAAACCGTCACGGCCGTGGTAGGAACCCATACCGCTCGCACCGACACCGCCAAATCCCATATTGCTTGTGGCAAGGTGGATGATCGTGTCGTTCACGCATCCGCCGCCGAAGCTTATGCGGGATGTGATATTTTTTATAAGTTTACGGTCCGAGGCAAAAATATACAATGCCAGCGGGTGTGGCTGTGAATTAATATCATTTATTAACATCTCATAATCGGTAAAAGTCATAACCGGCATGACCGGTCCGAAAATCTCTTCTTTCATGACAGCGTCATCGCGCGTTATATTATCCATGACCGTCGGCGCAATCTTAAGCGACGATTCGTCACATGAACCACCGTACACAACTTTGGAAGGGTCAATCAAATCTTTGATCCTGTTGAAATGCTTCTCATTTATTATTTTACCGTAGTCAGTATTTGCAAGCGGGTCATCCCCGTACTGGAGGGCAATCTGTTTCTGGACTTCAGCGATAAAAGCATCCTTTATATCTGCATGGCAGTAAATATAATCGGGAGCGACACATGTCTGGCCGCAGTTGAGATATTTGCCGAATACGACACGTTTGGCGGCAATTTTAAGATTGGCGCTCCGGTCTATGATGCATGGGCTCTTGCCGCCGAGTTCAAGTGATACCGGCGTAAGGTGTTCGGCAGCTTTGCGCATGACTTCGCGGCCGACAGCCTGGCTTCCGGTAAAAAATATATAATCAAATTCCGCCTCAAGAAGGCATGAATTTTCTGCGCGGCCTCCGGTAACAACTGTTACATATTCAGCCGGGTAACAATCTTTGATAATGGATTCGATGACGGCACTTGTGGCCGGTGAATATGCGCTCGGCTTAAGAACCACAGTATTTCCTGCAGCTATCGCATCCGCAAGCGGGTCAATCGTAAGCAGGAAAGGATAATTCCACGGGCTCATGATAAGCACGGTTCCGTAAGGCGATGGCTTAACATAGCTTCGGGACACATACTGTGCAAGCGGAGTTGCAACGCGGTGCTCGCGTGAGAATCTGCGGGCATGCTTTATCATGTATGATATTTCACTGAGTGAAAGACCGACTTCGCACATATAACTTTCAAAAGCACCTTTTCCGAGGTCTTCCTTTATTGCCGCGTGGATTTCGCTCTCGCGCTCTTTTATTGCAAAATAAAGTTTCTTAAGTGCGTTGATCCTTGCGGATACGGGAAGTGTGTGGCCTTCGGCGTAGTATTTTTTCTGGTCTGTAATTATTCTGTTAATCTGTTCCGGTGTCATAATGTCCTCCGTTAGTCTGCCTGTCCCAATGACATGACACAATAGTAGAATTTTTCCAGCTCGGAAGCGTTCATAAGCTTCGGAACAGGATAAAGAGGATTAGCCTCTTTGTCGGCAAAGCGTGCAAGCTCCGGAATGTCCTCCTCTTTGATTTCGGGAATCACATCCGGAATGTTGAGGTCCTCTTTCATCTGCCTGATTGCTTCGATAAAAATTGCAGCACCTTCATCATCCGGGGTACCGGCATCGGCAAGGCCTGCACAGACGGCAAGTCTGCATAATTTGTGCGCGGCAGATTCGCCGTAAGCCTCAAGTACATGCGGCAGAAGTACGGCATTGGCAAGTCCGTGCGGGGTGTTGTATCTGCCGCCGAGTGAGTGTGCAACCGCATGCACATATCCTACATATGATTTGGTAAAAGCACTTCCGGCAAGGTATGCAGCATAAAGCATCTGCTTACGCGCTCTCATATCATTGCCATCGTTGTAAGCTGTTCTGATATATTTAAAAATGAGCTGCACGGCGCGGATGGAATCTTTGCGGGTTCCGGCGGTTGTAGAGTGTCCGATATATGCCTCGACTGCATGTGTAAGTGCATCCATTCCCGTTGTCGCAGTGAGTGACGGCGGGAGCGAACGTGTCACCTCCGGGTCGAGAACCGCATAATGCGGTATGAGCGGAAAATCATTGATAGGGTATTTATGTCTGGTCTCGGCATCTGTGATTACCGCGGCAAGCGTTGTCTCACTTCCGGTTCCGGCCGTTGTCGGAATTGCAATTAAAAGCGGAAGTTTACGTCCTACTTTCAGGATTCCTTCCATATCAGAAAGTTCTTTGCCCGGCCGGGCGATTCTTGCACCGGCTGCCTTGGCACAGTCAATTGATGAACCTCCGCCAAAACCTATAAGTGCCTCACAGTTATTTTCTTTATATAGTTCAAGTGCCTCGGCAACGTTGACAGTTGTCGGGTTGGCAACCGTTTTATCATATACTATGCATTCAATTCCTTCATCGGCAAGAAGTTTCTCAAGCGGTGCGGTAAGTCCGAATGAACGGATGCTTGCATCGGTCACGAGAAGGAGAGATGTTATTTTCTTCTTATGAAGCAGGGTAGGAAGCTCTGCAATTCCCTGAAGTATCTTCGGCTTTCTATATGGAAGAAACGGGATTGCTATATGAAAAATCTGTTGGTAGCATCGGCAGTAAATTTTCTTTGCCCAGAACATGTTGTCAGTCCTCCTTAAGGTATTTAATAAGATTATTGGATATGAGCGTGAGCATGCGGTAGAACTCGGCGCGCTCGGCATCGGTAAGTCCGTTTCCGCCGGCATCCACGGCTTCATTGATCATCTCATCGACCTTGGCTGCTGTTTCGCGTCCTGTATCGGTAAGTATAATCGGTGCGCGGTACTTAGCTTCCGTTGATGTGGTCACAAGCCCGCGTCTGGTAAGTTCCGCGATTGTTCTTGACATTGCGGCTTTGTCCTCTTCACATGCCTGGCTGAGTGCGGTTAATGTCATTCCGCCCGGGTTGTGGTTGAGCGTGTGTAAACACATTACATGCACTCCTTTAAGATTTACCTCCGTCATTTCGCGGTTCTTGATACGCTGGAGACTGCGGTATATCTGAGTTATTGTCATTGTAAAAATATCAAATCGATCCGACATGGACATCCTCATTACCTCCTTACATTAATGTTGAAAAATCAACATCTTTTTTATGTATTATGCGCGGCGGGGGTTTTTTTGTCAATATGAATGTGCATTAATTCAAGTAAAAAATATATAATAATTCCCTTTTTTTTCATATGGATATAGGTTATAGTCTAATAGATTATTTGATTTGACAGGAGGATTTTGTTATGGCTAATCCATATCTTCCGCAGTGGGAGTATATTCCGGACGGTGAGCCGAGAGTTTTTGGGGACAGGGTGTATGTGTACGGTTCACATGACAAGGCTGGGGCGGACAGCTTCTGCGACTATGTGCTTAAGTGCTGGAGTGCACCGGTTGATAATCTGAATGACTGGGTATGCCACGGTGATATTTTTCACACGCTTCCGGACAGGGATCATGCGGCCGACACCGATTGGACGAATGAGAATAACCAGCTTTTCGCGCCGGATGTAGTAGAGAAAGATGGCAGATATTATCTTTATGCTTACATTATCAATGCGCGCGGATGCGTTGGAGTGAGCGACAGGCCGGAAGGTCCGTTTAAGCTTATTTCCCAATATAAATACACGATGCCGGATGAAATCTGCTGTGACGGATGGTTCATAGATCCGGGCGTGTTCGTGGATGATGACGGACGTACATATATTTATTGCGGGTTTGAACGCTCGTTTATGGCCGAGGTCAACAGCGATAATATGTATGAGATCATAGACGGCAGTGAGATAGAACATATCATACCGAATGAGCCGGTGCCGGAGCGCGGCTTCGATACCAAAGATAAGCTCTTTTTTGAGGCGTGCTCGATGCGTAAGATTAATGGATTGTATTATCTTATATATTCACCGCAGCAGGGTTCGCGCCTTGCATATGCGACATCGGACAAGCCGACTGGACCGTTCACATACCGCGGATACATTGTAGATAACGGTGCGGATTATCCGGGCGGTAATGACCATGGCTCGGTTGCATGCATTAACGGACAATGGTATATTTTTTACCATAGGATGACGAACGGCTCAATCATGTCGCGAAGAGGTTGCGTTGAGAAAATAGAGATTCTTGCGGATGGTACGATACCGACGGTTGAGATGACATCGCTTGGTTTTGAAGACGCTCTTTCACCGTATAAGGTTACGCCGGCGGATATCGCATGTGTGCTTAAGGGCGAAGCTTTTATTACGGAGCATAATCCTTTTGAACGTGTGATTACCAATATTAAAGAAGGAACGGTAATCGGTTACAAATATTATGAATTCGGTGACGATTACAGCTCCGGAACAATGGAATTTGCGGCACAGATCAACGGTATGGGAGCCGATTGTACGCTTCATATCCTTATCGATGGAGAAGACGGCGAGGAAATCGGTTCGGTTAAGATAGGACATGATTCCGGAATGGTCAATACTGTTGTGAAAGCGGTTACCGGAAGACACGCGGTATTTTTCAAGGTTACAACGGCTTATGGCGGCTGGACCAAAACATTTTTTGAGACCAAAGCTTTATTTGAGCTTAAATCATTTGTATTTATGAAATAAATTTTATATCAGGAGGTCATTTATGAAAATATCAAAGACACAGCTTACACCTGCGAAGTGTGCGCTCGATCTTGGAGACGGAAGCGAAAGAGGACTTTATGTCAATCAGGATTATATCTTAAGAAAACTTGGCAGACCACATAGAGGAATCAATATTATGTATTGCTACTATCCTTTTGATAAGGAGTGGCCGCAGAGAGTCAGCGAGGCATGCAAGGATACCAATATTTCTTTTGCATGGGATTATCCGTATGATGATTATTTCCCATACCGCGGAGGAATTGACGGAAATCATGACGGAGAGCCGTTTACATGCATGCGTGATATCAGAAAACACGGACAGGAAGTTGTCCTTACACTTACCTGCGATCCAAACGTTACGGATGAGCAGATTGAAGCCATTGCCAAGGACCTTGTTCCTTACGGCCGCATGATGTTAAGACTTAATCACGAAGCTACGGGAGACTGGTTCTCATTTACCAAGAGAGCAAGCTACAAACAGGTTGCCGATTTCTATGTAAGATTCCAGAGAATCCTTAAGAAAATCGCTCCTAATGTATCTATGATTCTCTGCATAGGCGGTCTTGAGCCGGGCTCGGACAAAATCGAGAAAGAAGCAGAATTTGCAGAGGCAGTTAAGGAAACTGACATCTGGTCTGTTGACCAGTACCTTTCACTCAACTGGGGATGGCCTTATGAGGTTGCCCTTAAGGACAACAGCAAGCATAAGAGAAGCAATACTAAGGAAATTTATGACGGAACCAAGGCGGCATACAAGAGATTCCGTGAGATCAACGGCGGTGTAAACAAGCAGATGCTTATCTCTGAGTTCAATGCGGACGGTGACGTAACAGGACCTTTTGACCAGATTGCAACCGTTAAGGAATTCTGCGAATACATCAAAGCCGACAGCGAGAACTGGCTCAGCGGTTTCACATTCTACCAGTTCAGGGATGACGGAAGACTCGGACTTGAGATTACCGACCCTAACAATTCCGATGTCGGAGTTGAGCAGCCTATTCTCGGCGCATACAAGGAAATCATGAATGACGATTTCTTCAAGCAGGGAATTGAAGTTAAGGGCGATGCCGAACTTCCGGTCACACTGCGTTGGGGAAGCTCGGAAGATTCAGAAGGTATCGCAATTGATGTTGACCTTGAGAAAAATCCTGTTTTTGCCGAGGCTTATTTTGAAGGAAGTCTTGCTGATGCCAACCTTATGATGGAAATTAACGGACAGTGGTTCTACAAGGCTCCGGGTGTTAAATTCGTAGATTTCATGCCGGCATTCTTTGACGGTAAGATAAGCGGACCAAAGACTGTGAAACTCAATATTTTTGCTCCTCCTGCGACAGGTGAGAACGATCCGTCACAGGGTGAAGACTGGCTCACTAATTACTATTACGAAATCAAGGAACTTCCGAGACTTCGTTTTGAATTTGAACCTGTAATGTAATATTTGACATTGTGGCTCCGGGTGGAAGATGTAGTTCTTCTGCCCGGAGTTTTATATGAATTTTTATATTAAATGCTACAAAAAAAGATATTGATACACATTGCGGAAGATGTTAAAATAAATATATTAAGCATGTATTAGGAGAAACTCAATGAAACACATGAAAAAGTCGAATACATTTGTAATAATCATTATGACTATTATAGATGTATTTCTGATTGGTGGACTATGTCGTATACTTTATTAAAAAGGATGGAAATCTCTTCCGCTTCGTATCGATCATAGATTATGCCGCAGTATACGGAATCGCACTTATTAACGCGAAGAGCGATACTGTTTTTACGATGGCATTTCCTATTATGGTAATGTATGTACTGTATTTTGATACTTTATTTATGGGAATTATTTCCGGCGTATTGCTTGTACTTAATATTGTATCGGTTGTTATGGCAGCTATCAGCGGCAGTATGCCATCCGGAATTGATTTTGCACTTTCATCGGCATTGCTTCAGGCGGCTACCATCGGTGTCGCCGGATCTGCACTTACATGGATTACACATCTCGAGAAGGTCATGAAGGGTGAGCAGATGAATGAGGTTAAGTCAGAGAAGGAGAAATCCGAACAGATTCTTTCTGACGTACTTGCACTGGGCAACACGGTTAAAGAGAACACCAATAAAGCGGATGCTCTTATGGAAGAACTTAACGATGCAACGACAACTGCGCTTGAGACACTTAAGGCGGTTGCCGACAGCAATAACGATAATGCCAAGAATATAGAGAGCCACACAGTTATGACAAGTAATATCCAGGAAATGATCATTACTGCTGACAGCAATGTATCGAGAATGGAACGTATCGCAGGCGATTCACTTAACATGGTTTCCGAGGGACGTAAGCTTGTTGAGAAACTTGATGATAAGGCATCCAATATTTCTGCAATGAATGAGCAGGTTATGAATACGATCAATGAATTTGTAAAGAATGCAATTGAAGTAAGAGGAATCACCGACAAGATTAACGGTATATCCTCACAGACCAATCTTCTTTCGCTCAATGCATCAATCGAGAGTGCCAGAGCCGGTGAGGCAGGACGCGGTTTTGCGGTTGTTGCCGATGAAATCCGTAATCTTGCCGATGAGACTCAGACGCTTACCGCCGAAATAAACGGAATAGTGGAGACACTCGAAAACAATGCTTCCGGAACCAAGGAAACCGTAAGCAAGGTTGTGGCATCAATCGAAGATGAGAAAGTGCTTATAGACGATTCAATGGACACCTACGTCAAGATGGAGGATATGTTCAAACAGCTCTACGAGAGTGTTACAGATACGCAGAAGCAGCTTAAACAGATCGTTGATTCCAATAATGCGATTGTTGACAGCATTAACCAGCTTTCCGCAGCCAGTGAGGAGGTTGCTGCCAGCATGGATATGGCTGTTGAACTCAGCAACAATAATATGGCCAAGACCAAAGAGGCCGGCGGCTTAATGGAGGAAATAGTAACATCGGCTAACCAGCTCGATAAATATAAAAATTATGTTGATTAGAACACCTGATTATTATGATAAATTCAAATGTATCGCGGGCGAATGCAAGGATACCTGCTGCGCAGGCTGGCAGGTGGATGTGGATGATGCCTCATACGAATATTATAAGACAATAAACGGCGATTTCGGCGACCGTCTTCATTCGGTTATGGTCGATGGTGTCAAAGGAGCAGAAGGGCAGTTTTGCATTAGGGAAGACGGAAGATGCCCTTTTCTCAATGACAATAATCTGTGCGATTTGTACACCGCCCTCGGAGAGGATGCTTTATGTGTGACCTGTGACCAGTATCCGCGTTATACAACCGAGTACGGCAATCTGCGTGAGACAGGCATTGCCCTTTCCTGCCAAACCGCGGCAGAGATTATTCTTACCGAAGACCGTACGCCCGGATTTACCGAACACAATGATGAGGATGCGTTTCCGGCGCTTAATGATATAGACGGCCTTCTTTTCCTGAATTTAAGGGATGCCAGAAAACGCGCGTTTGACATGGTGTGGAACCGTGAAACCGACATTTACGGTCGTATGCGGATTCTTCTTGACTATGCAATAAATTTACAGCGCAATATAAAGAATCCGGACCGGCTTCATAATGTTATCTCTAATTATAACCCTCCGGCTTCATGGAGACCGCGTAAAGCCGATAAGGCATCTGCGTATCGGACGTTCTGGAAATATTACCTCAGACAGGTGATAATCAAGCGTGAATGGGTGGAGCTTGCCGGCCTTTGCGATAGTATTCTTTATGGCAGCGGTTATGATGATATCGAATCGGAGTACCGCACTTACTGCCGTCCTTATGCTTACGAGTATGAGAATATATTATCGTATTTCGTGTTCAGGTATTTTCTAAAAGGGGTATTTGACCGTGATGTTCTCACCAAAGTCAAGATGGCAATAGTGAGTACACTCATGATCATGCAGTGTGATATGGCGGTGTGGAAACGCAACAGTGGCTCGCTTTCATTCACTGAGCGCGTTGATATAGCGCACCTCTATTCAAGAGAGGTGGAACATTCCGAAGAGAATTTCGCCGCACTTTGCAAGCTGTTTGCGCACAAGAAGGTATTTGACGAGGCGGGACTTGACGCACTGCTGTAAGTATGCCGCGTGGGGAAGTGCGGATAGGGCGGAAGTGTGGCGCCGCGCGGAAGTGAAGCAAGCCGCGCGGGGAAGTACGGATAGGGCGGAAGTGTGGTGCCGCGCGGAATGGCCGGGTGGAAGAGAGAGTAAAGAGCAAACTTTGGTTACTGTATCTGATACAATTCACACCAAATTGTGATTATCTGCCACAAAAGTGATAAATCGATGCAATATGGAATGCTGCGAAAGTGTCAAAATCTCACTTTTTGCAGCATTTTGATGTAAAAGGGGAGAAATTTAAAGCGAAGACAAAAAAGATGATATCAAATATTATTATATATTGCCGCAAATATACCACCGGATTGGCGAGATAAATTGAATAAGGGGTATTGTGCTCTATAATATATCAGCGATTATATAGAAATATCTCACCTGGAGCCAGAAAATGACCAAAAAAGTGATAAAATAATCAAATATTACAACAAAGCCGATGAAAGCGAAAAATCAGGCCGCGCGGGGAAGCGCGGATAGGGCGGAAGTGTGGCACCGCGCGGAAACCCACTGTTACGTAAAAAATAAACATCCTTTACAATAACATGTCAAAATGCTATACTATGAACCATAAAAAAAGGCGGCAGAATGCCTTATTATGGGAGAAAAACGGAGACATGAATGTTGTATTAGGCGTTGATATAGGCGGTTCCACGACCAAAATTGTGGCACTTAACGAAAAGAAGGAATGTATTGCGACACTGCAGGTAAAGGCAGCGGACCAGATAACGGCCCTTTACGGGGCAATCGGCAACCTTCTGTACAGTAACAGAATATCATTTGACCAGGTCCGTAAGATTGTCCTTACGGGGGTCGGATCCTCACAGGTTGAGGGGGGAAGCATATATGATATTCCAAGCTGTAAAGTTAATGAGTTTGAAGCAATCGGGCACAGCGGACTTATAATGTCCGGGCTTGATGAAACTCTTGTCATAAGTATGGGAACGGGAACCGCCTTTGTTCATGCACGTAATGATGTATATGAGCATATCGGAGGAAGCGGTGTCGGCGGAGGAACGCTTATCGGGCTTGCGACGAAAATGCTCGGAGAAAGTGATGTAACTGCGGTTGCGGAGCTTGCCAAGGGAGGCGATGTGACGAAGGTTGACCTTGGAATTAACGAAATCAGCAATACGGACACGACGGCATTGCCATCGTATGTCACTGCATCCAATTTCGGTAAGATCAAGAACAATGTCACGAATGCGGATATAGCACTCGGAATACTTAATATGGTATATCAGACAGCGGGAATGTTAGCTGTATTTGCGTGCCGTAATACTGACATCAAGACCATAGTTGCGACCGGTTCGGTAGCGACACTTCCGCAGGCGGAAGAACTGCTCGGAGCGGTAGGCGATCTTTGCGGAGTTAAATTCATAATACCGAAGGAAGCACAGTATGCGACGGCAATAGGAGCCGCATCATTGCGTTTTGACGACTGATCAAGGAGACATAATACATGAAATTAAGAGACATATTAAAAGACGAGAAAATAACGGTATCAATGGAGGTTTTTCCACCGAAGACAACCGCTAACTACGAATCTGTTGAGAAAGCGGCACTTGGCGTTGCTGCTCTTAAACCGGCGTATATGAGCGTTACATACGGTGCCGGCGGAAGCACAAGAGGCAATACAGTCAATATAGCTTCCGAGATACAGGACAGATATGATGTCACCACAATAGCACATCTTACATGTGTCGGTGCGGGCAGGGAAGATATTAAAGACACGCTTGGCAGAATGAAGGAAGCCGGAATTGAGAATATACTTGCACTGCGCGGGGACAGACCGAAGGATTTTGAGGGAGATCCGTTTAAGGATTACCACTATGCGTCTGAACTTGTCGGAGATATTAAGAAATACGGCGATTTCTGTGTCGGAGGGGCATGCTACCCTGAAGGACATCCGGATTCGGCGACGAAGAAAGAGGACATCCTTAATCTTAAGAAAAAAGTTGACGCAGGCTGTGAATTTCTCACGACACAGATGTTTTTTGACAATAATATTTTCTATAATTTCTTATATAAAGTACGCGAGGCCGGAATACTCGTGCCGGTTGTTCCGGGAATTATGCCGATTACAAGAGCCAACCAGGTTGAGAATGCAGTGAGACTTTCGGGATGCAATGTACCGGAACGATTCAAGGCAATAGTTGACAGATTCGGTACCAACCCTGCGGCAATGAGCCAGGCGGGAATAGCGTATGCGACTGACCAGATAATTGACCTTATCGCTAACGGAATTAACCATATTCATGTATATTCAATGAATAAGCCGGAGATAGCGAAAGGGATTCTTGACAACCTCTCGGAGATCATAGGATGATAATAGACCGCAAAGAAGCACTCAGATATATGGGTTTGGGGCGGAATACCCCGGATGAACGCACACTTGACATGATGGAAGAGTGTATCCGGGAGGCCGAAAAAGTAATGCAGCCGCGGAATGTGCACCGCAGATTTACACTTAAAGTGGATGAGAATGATAACATATCTGCAGGGGGACTTACATTTCACAGTAAGAACCTGGCTAAGAATCTGACCGGCTGCGGGGAAATTATTTTTTTCGCGGCGACACTTGGCAACGGTGTTGATATGCTGATGAATAGGTATAATAAATTATCAATAGCCAAGGCAGCGGTGCTTCAGGGCGTCGGCGCAGCCGCAATAGAGGCATATTGCAACGAGTGCCAGAAGGCGCTTGAAGAAGAACTCAAGGCAGAAGGACTCTTTTTAAGACCGAGGTTCAGCCCCGGATACGGAGATATTCCACTTACGATACAGAAAGAGTTTCTGGATGTCCTTGCGGCATATAAGACTGTAGGAATCATACTTTCGGACGGGGGCGTGATGCTTCCGGAGAAGTCGGTCACGGCGGTTATGGGAATAAGCAGTGAGAACAGCAGATGCCATATAGAGGGCTGTGAAATCTGTGGCAAAAAAGATTGTGCATACAGGAGGTAAAACTGATTGGATATCAGGGAAGAATTAGGCAGGAGAATAATATTTTTTGACGGTGGACTCGGCTCACTCCTTCAGGAGAGAGGACTTAAACCGGGAGAACTTCCGGAGACATGGAACCTTACGAGACCTGAAGTGTTATATGATATACACAGGGCATACCTTGATGCCGGGGCAGATATAATATTAGCTAATACATTCGGCGCCAACGGATTTAAATACGATAATCTTGAAGAAATAGTCACGGCTGCGGTCGTAAATGCGAAGAAAGCAGTCGCAGACAGCGGACGCAAGGCATATGTAGCACTTGATATGGGCCCGACAGGCAAGCTCCTCAAACCGATGGGAACGCTTGATTTTGAAGAGTGTGTATCGATATATGCCGATGTTGTCAGATACGGAGCCAAAGCCGGTGCCGACCTTATTCTTATAGAGACTATGAGTGACACTTACGAACTCAAGGCGGCGGTACTTGCAGCCAAGGAGAATTCCAATCTTCCGGTTGTGGCGACGGTTGTTTTTGACGAGCATCATAAGATGCTTACGGGTGCGACACCTGAGGTCGTGGTTGCCTTGCTTGAAGGACTCAGGGTGGATGCAATCGGAATGAACTGCGGACTTGGACCGAAACAGATGAAACCTATTTTTGAAACAATGGCGCGCTATGCATCAATTCCTCTTGTTATAACACCTAATGCGGGACTTCCGCGCTCCGAGAACGGTAAGACCGTGTATGATGTAGGTCCGGAAGAATTTGCGGAGGATATGGAAGAGATAATCAATATGGGTGCGTGGATGGCCGGCGGATGCTGCGGTACCACACCTGCACATATCAAGGCACTGACAGAGCGCTGCTTTGGTATCACTCCGAAGCCGCTTACGGATAAAGATTATACTATTGTTACATCATACTCAACGGCAGTCGAACTTGGAGGAAGACCGGTCATTATCGGTGAGAGAATCAATCCGACCGGCAAATCCAAATTCAAACAGGCGCTTCGTGACAATAATATGGAATACATTCTCGAAGAGGGCGTTAAACAGGCTGATTCGGGAGCACATATCCTGGATGTCAATGTAGGACTTCCGGAGATCGATGAACCGGCAATGATGAGAAGAACGGTCTACGAGCTGCAGAGCGTGCTTCCGCTTCCTCTTCAGATTGACACAACGGATCCTGTTGCGATGGAACAGGCAATGCGTATATATAACGGCAAACCGATGATCAACTCTGTCAACGGCAAGGAAGAAATCATGCATCAGATTTTTCCGCTGGTGCAGAAATACGGCGGAACAGTCGTCGGACTTGCACTTGATGAGGCAGGAATTCCGGATACCGCAGAGGGAAGACTTGCGGTTGCGAAGAAAATCTATGACACTGCGGCCCAATACGGTATAAAGCCAAAAGATATCGTGATTGATGCACTCACAATGACCATGAGCACGGACAATAATTCGGCAAATATCACACTTGATACGGTGCGTGAGATAAAGGCACACGGCGGAAGAACGGTGCTTGGTGTATCAAATATATCATTCGGTCTCCCGCAGCGTGAAGTTATCAATTCAGGATTTTTCCTGATGGCAATGCAGGCAGGCCTCTCGGCAGGTATCATTAATCCAAATGCCCGTGCGATGATTCAGGCATACGACACATACTGCGTGCTCGGCGGATTTGACAGCCAGTGCATGTCATATATAGAAAAATATGCCGTGGCGGAACCGACACCGGTGGCACAGACGGTAACAAGTGTTAAGCAGGCCGGCAAAGCCGTGACAGGAAATCTGAGCCTCACGGATTGTATCGTGAAAGGACTTAAAGAGCAGGCTTACAAAGCGACCAAAGATGAACTTGGCACCAAGGATACAATGGAGATAATCAACGGTGAGCTTGTGCCGGCACTTGATATTGTCGGTAAAGGTTTTGAAAAAGGTACGGTATTCCTTCCGCAGTTGCTTATGAGCGCGGAGGCTGCGAAAGCAGGTTTTGAGGCTATCAAGGAATATGTAAGCAGTCAGGGCACAAATCAGGAGAAAAAAGCAACGATCGTTATCGCAACGGTCAAAGGTGATATACACGACATCGGAAAGAACATTGTAAAAGTTCTTCTCGAAAACTACGGATATGATGTGATTGACCTTGGAAAAGACGTACCGCCGGAGACGGTTGTCGACAAGGTGATAGAGACACATGCGCCGCTTGTCGGACTCAGCGCGCTTATGACAACAACAGTCGTAAGCATGGAGGAGACAATAAAGAAACTCCATGAGTCGGCGCCGTGGTGTAAAATAATGGTCGGAGGAGCGGTACTTACGCAGGAATACGCGGATATGATAGGAGCGGATTTCTATGGCAAGGACGCAATGCAGTCGGTTTATTATGCCGAAGAACTGCTTAATCCGGCAAAATAAATTGACACTTTTGTGATGTGCGGTTATAATTTTTAGCGGAGAGTCCGTAAGGCATCTTCGCATAATGCGGATATGGCGGAATTGGCAGACGCGCCAGATTTAGGTTCTGGTGGGAACACCCGTGCAGGTTCAACTCCTGTTATCCGCACTATATTTTTATATATAGGAG
This sequence comes from Butyrivibrio sp. CAG:318, assembly GCA_000431815.1. Lineage (GTDB taxonomy): Bacteria > Bacillota > Clostridia > Lachnospirales > Lachnospiraceae > Eshraghiella. The sequence goes on from FR889216.1 coordinate 29,495, forward strand.
GAACATAATATGTCAGAAATTCACAGCATTGATGCTGAGGACGATCAGTTTGCATACCGTTACGACACACAGCTTCTGATTGACCGCCGCGATAAGGATCTTGATGAGGATGAAATCTCGGATTATATCACGGAACATTTTGAAGGTAATTCACTGATTGCCGCCGGAGATGAGGATCTTATCAAGATACATTTCCATACGAATGAGCCTTGGAAAATCCTTGAATACTGTAATACAATCGGAGAGATTTATGACATTGTTGTTGAGGATATGATCCGTCAGACAGCAGGATTGCACGGTTAAGCGGATTACCGGGAGGAGGTTTTTATGTCCCAGATTACCAAGAGAGCACTTGAGCAGTCACTTAAGAACCTTCTTCTTAAGAAACCGCTTAATAAGATAACCATAAGCGATATCACCGAGGACTGCGGAATTAACAGGATGACTTTTTATTATCATTTTCAGGATATATATGACCTTGTGGAATGGTCATGTCTTGAGGATGCCCGAAAAGCACTTGCCGAGAAGAAAACGCATGACACATGGCAGCAGGGTTTTGTACAGATATTTATGGCAGTTCAGGATAACAAGCCATTCATAATGAATGTATATAACTGCGTGGACCGCGGCCAGGTCGAGAAATACCTTAAACCGCTTGCAGACAATCTTCTCATGGGAGTGATTGAAGAGGAATCCGCCAATATGACTGTCAGGGAGGATGATAAAGAATTTATCGCCAGAGTGTATTCATATTGTTTTGTCGGTATCATGCTTGACTGGATTAAGGACGACATGAAGGAAGACCCGGTACATCTTGTAGGGCGTTTTGCAAAGGTTATACAGGATGCATTTTCTGCAGCATTAAATAGGTTTAAAATATAACAATACAAAACTGCATATCTGATAAAAAAATTTACATTAAAATACCTGTGATGAAATATTTATCACGGGTATTTTTTTGTCTATGGCGGTACAGAATGAATATTAATATAATCAAGTCATAAAATAAATCACAGGAGGTATTCATTATGTATTATTCAGCAGGAACTTATGAGTCATTCGCTCATCCGGAGAAACCGGAGGGAGTCGACAAGAAATCAGCATATATTATAGGTACAGGCCTTGCAGGTCTTACCGCAGCATTTTATCTCGTCCGCGACGGACAGATGAAGGGGGAACACATCCATCTTCTGGAAAAACTTGAGCTTGCAGGCGGAAGCTGCGATGGACGTAAAGATGTAACGAAGGGCTTCTTCATGAGGGGCGGACGTGAGATGGACAACCACTTCGAGGTAATGTGGGATATGTTCCGTGATGTTCCGTCACTGGAAACGCCGGGAGCATCGGTTTTGGATGAGTATTACTGGCTCAACAAACACGACCCTAACTATTCTCTCTGCCGTGCATCCGTAAACCGCGGCGAGGATGCCCACACCGATAAGAAATTCGGACTTGACAAGGAATCTGCGATGGCACTTTCGCAGCTTTTTATCACACCGGAGAAAGACCTTGAGGACAAGAAAATCTCTGAAGTTCTTCCGGATTCATTCTGGAGCACGAACTTCTGGCTTTACTGGCAGACTATGTTCGCATTCCAGCGCTGGTCAAGCGCACTTGAAATGAAGCGTTATCTGTGCCGTTATGTACATCACATCGACGGACTGCCTGATTTCAGCGCACTTCGTTTCACGAAGTACAACCAATATGAGAGCCTCATCCTCCCGTTGGTAAAATACCTTGAAGCACATGGCGTTAAAATTGAATACGGTATGGATGTTAAGAATGTAATAATAGATACCGTAGGCGATAAAAAAATAGCACGTCAGATTGTATATCTTAAGGGTGGCAAGGAGCAGACAATCGACCTCATCGAGGATGACCTTGTATTCATCACCAACGGATGCTGCACCGACACCACCTGCTACGGCGACCAGAACCATGCACCTGACCTTACAGGCCTTGTAAACGGCAAAGGCGATTCATGGGATATGTGGAAAAATATTGCGAAGCAGGCAAAACACGGCGAGTTCGGCAACCCGGATGCTTTCTGCAGTGATATCGAGGCAACCAACTGGATGAGTGCAACGGTAGCCACATCTGATGAGAAGGTCATTCAGCACATAATGAACATATGCAAGCGTGATCCGAGGGAAGGCAAGGTAACAACAGGCGGAATTGTCACTGTAAAAGACAGCATGGACAACTGGTATCTCTCCTGGACAATCAACCGCCAGCCGCAGTTCAAATCCCAGGATCCGAATATGGTCCTTGTATGGCTTTATGCTCTCAACACCAACAAGGAGGGCAATTATGTCAAAAAAGCAATGCGTAACTGCACCGGTAAGGAAGTCTGCGAAGAGTGGCTTTACCACATCGGAATCCCTGAGAATGAAATTGAGGACCTTGCATCCAATGCCTGCAACACGACGACTTGTTTCATGCCTTATATAAACGCATTTTTCCAGCCAAGGAAAAATGAGGACCGCCCGCATGTAGTTCCTGACGGTGCCGTAAACTTTGCTTTCCTCGGCCAGTTCACGGAAACTCCGCGTGACACTATTTTCACTATTGAGTATTCAATGCGTACAGGTATGGAGAGCGTCTATACTCTCTTGGACATCGACCGCGGTGTTCCTGAGGTATGGGGAAGCAAATATGATGTGCGTGAGCTCTTACGCGCCTGCTATTATGCAATCGACAAGAAACCGATTACACAGGTGCCACTCACACTCAAGGAAAAAATGCTCTTAAAGACCGTCATGAAGAAGGTGAAGGGAACGGACATAGAAATCCTTATGAAGGAAAGCGGATTAATAGAATAGCAACTGGTAAAACCCTTAATATTCCGGGAAATAAAAAATCGCCACCTCTGTCAGGTGGCGATTTTAGCTGTTCTGCTGTAAAATTTAACTGCAGGTTTTACAACAGATAAATTCAAGTTGTCCCGGTTGGCGGGATGGTTGTCAGCAGCATATGATGCTGGAGGTCGACAGACTTTTTTACCGTTTTATATTGATTTTTAGGTGATAATGGAGTAGTATCATTTATAGATACTGATAAAATCAGTTGAGATACATTGCCTATGATGAATTGACAGTTCTCTTTTTGTAATTATTCTTGTGTCTACTTCTCTAGTGTTATTGATAATAATGCATACAAACATATTATTTCCGATTTGATTATTGAATATCATTTGAATAATGTAAATCAAAAACGACATAAACAATTAATGACATATTATGAAAAATTATGTCAATTAAAGAAAAACAATATTAAGGCAAAGGAGAAAAAATAATGGCACCGACATCAATACTTAATGCAAACGGAGTAGAAATAGGGGTAATTGGAAACATTGCAGACGAATCGGCATATATAAGTTTGACTGATATTGCAAAGTACAAAAATTCAGAAGATGCCGCTGGTGTAATTTCTAATTGGTTAAGGAATAGAAATACCTTGGATTATTTAGGGTTATGGGAACAATTGCATAATCCAAATTTTAAACTCCTCGAATTCGAGGGGTTTAGAAATTCATCAGGCGATAATGCTTTTACCATTTCACCTCAAAAATGGATTAAATCAACGGAGGCAATTGGTATCGTATCTAAATCTGGTAGATATGGTGGAACCTACGCCCACTCTGATATTGCATTTGAATTTGCATCATGGATTTCTCCCGAATTCAAATTGTATATTATAAAAGATTATCAACGATTAAAAAAAGATGAAGCTGAACGAAAAGCTATTGGCTGGGATGAAAAAAGAGCATTGTCAAAGATTAATTATCATATACATACAGATGCAGTGCAAAGATATCTTATTACAGATGAATTAACGTCTATAGAAAAAGGATATACGTTTGCGGATGAGGCAGACATGCTTAATGTAGCTCTTTTTGGAAAGAAAGCACGAGAATGGAGAGATGAACATCCTATTGAGGCACAGAAGGGGGAAAATATCAGAGATTATGCTACAGCTGAGGAACTGATTATCTTGGTAAATATGGAAAGTCAAAATGCCGAACTAATAAAGGAAGGCTTACCGCAAAGTGAGCGTTTTGCTAAATTGCATAAAATGGCAAGAACACAAATGCAAATATTGCTGAAAAATCGAACAAAAGAAAAATTAAAAAATGTCAATCCCAATTTGCTCAAAGGGACAACTGAACAATAAAAAAGACAGTCACTTTTTGAGGTGGCCCCAAAAAGTTAAACTTTTACGAGACGACTTCGGTCGTCTCGTTTTTCTTTATGCAGCTAGAAGATGAAGTCTGTATTGAACAGGGCTCATCCATCCTAGCCTTTCTTTTATTCGTTTCTCATTGTAGTATTTTATAAATCTTTCAATCTCTGCTTTTAAATCTTCGTAACTGTAATAAACAACACCGTAATAAATTTCTTGCTTGAGCAACCCAAAAAAGTTTTCCATTACTGAATTATCAAGACAATTTCCTTTCCTAGACATACTTTGAAATATTCGTTCTTCTTTTAGCCTGTGAGAGTATGCTTTCATCTGGTAAGCCCATCCCTGATCTGAGTGAAAAGTTCTTCTGCATGGACAGTCCGCAGTAATTTTAATTGCCTTATCCAAGGCATCCATTACGTTCTTGGCAGAAGGTCTCTGATCTATTCCATAACTAAGTATTTCGCCATTACACATATCCATAAATGGATCGAGATAAAGCTTATGCATAGTCATATGACCTTTCTTATCAACTTCGTAATACTTGAACTCGCTGGTATCTGTAGTGATTTTTTGATGAGGTATATGTGTGCCAAAACGTCTGTGAATCCTGTTCGGAGCAACCGCACCAACCTTACCTCTATAGGAACTATACTTTCTGCTTTTGCGGGTGTAGGACATTACTTGTAATCCGAGCTTTTGAACAATACGTTGAACTTTCTTTTTGTTTATGGAACATCCCTGATTGCGAAGTTCTCCGAAAATCCTACGATATCCGTAATCCTTATGTTCTTCACGAATCCTGAGTATCTTTTCCTCAATTTCCTGATCAGGATTTTCTCTATCAAAACGCTTTTGCCAATACATATATGTGGCTTTTGGCATTCCGGTATATGAGAGAAGGTCTTTTAATCTGAACTGTCTTCGGAGGCTGCTGATGATTCTTGCCGTTCTCTCATTTTTGCTTCGTCCTCTAAACGCAGTCTCCTCAGTTCTTTTAAAAACGCATTCTCTATTCTTAACTTCAGAAGTTCATCTTCCAGTTCTTTTACATGTTCGGCACATGTGTCAACGAAAGACTCTTCTGCTGGTACTATTTTCGGATCCTTATCTGATTTATCCAATATTTTCTTTCGACCTTTCTTATGTGGTCTCAATGCATCAGGACCAGCTGTCCGAAAGCGATTCACCCAATTCGCAATCATACTGGGATTGGTAATACCTTCTTGCAATGCTAAATCTTGATATGAGATTTCACTTGATAAATATAATTCTACAACAGAAAGTTTTTTTCGAAAGAATATATATCATTTTTCCGAGAACGTAGTAAACCTTCATCTCCTAAAGTTTGATAATTGTGAACCCATTTTTGTATATCTCTTTTAGCAGGACCATAGACAGATGAAAGATGTTTATATCCACCCTCTCCATTTAAATAAGCATCAACAATCATTTTTTTGAATTCGTAGCTATACTTAGCCATAAAAATACCGACCTCCAATCGTTAGATTTTTGGTCTAACTTTTTGGGGCCGGTATAATATAATCCGGGGGTGTTTTTTGACATATTTTATGATATAATCTTATCAAATTATGAATCCACGGAGGAACCGGATACATGAGCAATTACAAGATGATAATTCAATACGACGGCACTCGCTACAAGGGCTGGCAAGGGCAGAATTCAACCGATATGACAATCGAGGGCCGCATCGAAGCTGTGCTTTCTGCAATGGTGGGATATCCCGTGGAACTGACCGGCTCCGGCAGAACCGATGCAGGCGTCCATGCCCGCGGTCAGGTAGCCAATTATCATCTGGATACTCCGCGCGATACATCTGCAATGTTATCATATGTGAATCAATATCTCCCGGACGATATTGCGGTTCTTTCGATAGAGAGCGTGGATGAGCGCTTCCACAGCCGTTACAATGCAACCGCCAAAACATACCGCTACAGCATCCGCACCGGCGGCATTCCGGACGTCTTCGCCCACCGCTTTCAATATCAATACGATAAGCCGCTTGATGTCCACCGCATGGAGGCTGCCGCTGCACAGCTTGTCGGCACGCATGATTTCGCATCTTTCTGCGGCAACCGCAAGATGAAAAAATCAACTGCCCGTACTATTTATGACATCAAAATAACCGCTTCCGGCCCGGATATAGCCATTGATTACCGTGGCTCCGGCTTCCTGCAGAATATGGTCCGTATCCTCACGGGCACACTTATCGAGGTCGGAGACGGGCGTCTTTCACCGTCCGCCATTCCGGAAATCCTTGCCGCCCGCGACCGCGCAGCAGCCGGTTATACCGCCCCGGCATGCGGACTGACATTGATGGAAGTTGAGTACGGGGAAGAAAAAGAAAATTAAAGCGGCGGTGAAATGGGTTAAATACGCTTTGACCGCCGGATAAAGAGAGGGAAGGCATAAAAAAAGATTTTTATACTAAATTCGCTCGATTTTGCACATAATAGATATTGATAAGACATAAATATCGACAATGAATATATAAAAATGGTACTATTTGTGTGGAGGCAGGATTATGTTGAAATCTTATTTATTAGAAAATTACGGATATAACGAACCAATATTTTTGAATGATTTAAAAATAGAAGGGTTATCTGAAAATGCAGTACGACAGTCAGTGAAGAGACTTGTGGCAAAAGGTTTTTTGGAGAGATATGATAATGGAATCTATTATATACCAAAAGCCGGAGGACTTTTGGGAAAAAGTTATTTGGATCCTCTTTTGGTCATTATGCGTAAATATGTGAGGAATAAATATGAAACATATGGTTATATAACAGGATTATCGTTTGTCAATCAACTTGGGTTGACAACACAGATGCCGGCAGTAATCGAAATAGTTACAAATACAGAAGCTACAAATGGCCGGACAGTTATGGTGGGGAGCCAGAAAGTGCGGATTAAGAAATCGGCAGTCCCGGTCTCGAATAATAATGTGGAACTTTTACAGCTTTTGGATTGTATTGTACAGGCTGAAAAATATACAGAGTTATCATTGAAAGAAACGGTTGATACAATGTTATCTTATGTAAGACAGAAACGTTTTACTAAAGAGCAGTTGTCAGAAGTGTCGTATGCTATAAACGGAGCAACAGCCAAAAAACTAATAGAATGGGGAATAATTTATGAATTTAGATCATGATAAAGAAGCATTTGCCGAACTGATTGCAGGCGCAGCAAAATCCAGTGTGCCAGATATATTGCGGGAAGTAATAAATAATAATGTGTATAAAAGGGATTACGAAGATGTCACTATGGGACTGCTTTTTGTTCCGGTGAGTTATGATACGGTAGTTCAAAGTTTACATAAGATTTTGGATAGTAAACTTTGGGATTGAGAAATGTGAATTAATATGATACCTAAGCGTTATGCCCGGAGGCAACAAAATGAGAACAGAAGAAATAACCAAATCAATGGCTACGGCCTATATAGACAGTACAATCAATTCAAATCTTGCTTATCGTCCGGAATTTGTATCCAACGATTACAGACAAGGCAAGAAAGTGTTGGTTTCAATAGATAAGGAACTTAATAATTGTGATGAGTTCTGTATCAGTGTGGCATTTATTAAAATGAGTGGAATAACTCCGCTCCTTATGACACTTAAGGAACTTGAACTCAAAGGAATTCCCGGTAAAATCATAACGACCGATTATCAGATTTTTACCGAACCGAAGGCACTCGATAAGCTTGCGGAACTTAAAAATATTTCTCTTAAAATATACAAGTGTGACCCTTCTAACGATGGATTTCATACGAAGGGATACATATTCCGCAAGGATGAATTATATAGAATCATCATCGGAAGTTCCAATATGACCATAAGTGCAATTACGACCAACAGGGAGTGGAATACGAAAATAGTATCCACGCAGGACGGACAGGTTGCAAAAGATATATTGGATGAATTCAAAGATTTATGGGATGACTCCAAATGCCTTAATTATGATGAGTACATTGACGAGTATAGGCAGAAATACGTAGAACAGCAGATTATAAGAAGACAACAAAGGCAGGCAGCGGCAGAGAACGTTGTTAATCTGGAACGGTATATGTTAAAGCCGAATAAGATGCAGGTGGCATTTATAGATAATCTGATGCGGTTGGTAAATGACGGTGTTGACAGGGCATTGCTATTATCAAGTACAGGTACCGGCAAAACATATGCCTCTGCATTTGCAATGCGCGAACTTGGCTATAAAAAAGTCTTGTTTTTGGTTCATCGTAACCAGATTGCGAAACAGGCAATAAAATCATATCACAAGGTATTCGGAAACAGTGTATCAATGGGTATGATGTCATCTGCACTTGGTCGTATGGAATACGATAAAGATTATATTTTTGCTACCATACAGACATTTGCAAAAGATGAGAATCTGCATAGGTTTGAAAAAACACATTTTGACGCAATAATTTATGATGAGGCACATCATGCTTGTGCGGATAGTTATCGGAAAGTCATGGATTATTTTACGCCGCGATTGTCTCTTGGAATGACGGCAACACCGGACAGAAGGGATGCAGATGTTAAAGGACGTGATATATATGAGGTATTTGGACATAATATTGCGTACGAAATCCGGTTACAGCAGGCTATGGAAGAGGACTTATTGTGTCCGTTCCATTATTTTGGTATAACGGATTTAAATATTGACGATGAAGTTTGTGACACAGATAATTTCAGATTTCTCACATCTGATGAACGTGTAAAATATGTGATGTCGCAGGCCCGGTATTACGGTTACAGCGGAAGCAGGGTTAAGGGACTTATTTTTTGCAGCAGGATTGAAGAAGCTAAAGAATTATCGCGTAAATTCAATGAAAACGGGCTCAGGACGATTGCACTCAGCGGAGCCGACACAGAGGAAACAAGGGCGAATGCGATAGAACGCCTGGCAATGGAAGAGTGCGATGCAACGGAGGTGGTTCAACCGCTTGATTACATCCTGTCCGTTGACATCTTTTCTGAAGGAACCGATATAATCGAGGTTAATCAGGTAATAATGTTGAGACCAACGCAGTCTCCGATTGTGTTTATACAACAGCTTGGACGAGGACTCAGAAAAGCAGAGGGTAAAGAGTATGTGGTTGTTTTGGATTTTATCGGTAATTACAGAAATAATTTTATGATACCGATTGCACTTTCAGGTGACAGGACATATAACAAGGATACCGTCAGACATTATGTAACTGAAGGCTCCAGAATAATTCCGGGCAGCAGTACGCTGCATTTTGATGAGATATCGAAGAAAAAAATATTCAGTTCTATCGACAATGCTAACTTCAGTGATATTAAACTCATTAAAGAGAATTATTTTAATTTGAAGAATAAACTCGGGCACATTCCGGCATTGACTGATTTTGATAAATACGGTGAAATGGATGTGCTTAGAATATTTGATAATAACAGTTTGGGATCGTATTACAAATTTCTTGTGAAATACGACCCGGACTACAAGGTGCGCCTATCGGATGAGAAGGCCCAGGTCATAGAATTCATATCCAAGAAAATTGCCAATGGCAAAAGAGCGCACGAACTTGTGCTTCTCAAAGAAATTTTAAAGGGACAACGGGATCTGATTATTAATATGGCTGATACGCTTCACAGGGAATACGGACTTATTGTCGATAGAAACTGTGCTGAAAATGTCGTCAACATATTTACTAATGAATTCCCGGCAGGAGTGGCGCGCGCAACATATAAGAATTGTGTTCTTATCGAACCGGCACATAATGCTTTTTCAAGGCTGTCGGCGTACGCATCGTTGCTCAATAACAACACCGATTATGAAGCCAGCCCTAAATTCATGGAAATGCTTTCCGATAAAGCTTTTCGTTCGATAATAGAGGAACTGGTTGATTTTGGACTTGCCAGATATGAAAGAGATTACAGAGATTCCGATTCACAAAGCGGATTCGCGCTTTATCGTAAATATACATATGAGGATGTGTGCAGGATACTCAACTGGGCACATAACGAGGTTCCACTCAATATAGGTGGATATAAGTATGATGATAGGACAAAGACTTTTCCGATTTTTATTAATTATGACAAAGCGGATGACATAAGCGATACTACCAGATATGAGGATCACTTTACGACAAGTAACACACTTATAGCTATTTCCAAAAGTGGCAGAACAAGAAAATCAACCGATGTCGTAAATATGCTGGAGGCTAAGCAAAGAGGAATCAAAGTTGAACTTTTTGTGCGAAAGAACAAGGATGATAAGATTTCCAAAGAATTTTATTATCTGGGAAGCATGCAGGCAAAGGGTGTGGCACAGGAATTTGTTATGGCCAACACAGACAAAACAGCTGTTGAGATTGAATGGGAACTTGATGTCCCGGTGCGTGAGGACATATACGAATATATTACTCAGGGATGAAAGAGGTGTGATTTATGAAAACAATACGAGTTGTTGCCGCAGTTATCAAGGCGACGAATGACAATGGCGAGAAAATTATTTTTGCCACGGAACGGGGATATGGCGAGTTCAAAGGCGGATGGGAATTTCCGGGTGGTAAGATTGAACCGGGAGAGACGCCACAGCAGGCGCTATGCCGTGAGATAATGGAGGAACTTGACACGAAAATTCAGGTCGGGGACCTGATAGACACAATAGAATACGATTATCCGGCATTCCATTTGTCGATGGACTGCTTCTGGTGTGAGGTGGTTTCAGGAAATCTTGTGCTTAAAGAGCATGAGGCGGCCAGATGGCTTACATCCGATGAGCTTGATAGCGTGGAATGGCTGCCGGCAGATGTAACATTGATAGATAAGATAAGAACAGGAATGTGAAAAATACCTGTCAAATGAGCCCATTAATATGGTATTGCAGATTTAGAATAACATTCAAAGAACAGACCGCAAGGAGGAAAACCACATGTTATCATCAAATTTATTAAACAGAACAAGTTTTGGATTTTCGGCAGAGAATCCGAAGGGAGAACCAAACGGAGGAAGCAGGGGCAAGGACTGTGAAAAGTTAAGACCATGTATTCAGATTAAACCGCAGGAAGAAGTGGTGCTGTGTGACACGGACGGTCCGGGAATGCTGACACATTTATGGTTTACAGGTTATGTTGGCCATTCATTTATTCTTCGAATCTATTGGGATGGTATGGATGTTCCGTCTGTGGAGGCTCCGATTTCCGCATTTTTTGGATGTGCATATGATGAGAACTTTGCAGACCGGGATGGAAACTATCCGGTGCTGAATTCAAGCTGTATTCTGGTGGCGCCGGGAAGAGGATACAATTGTTACTGGGAGATGCCATTCCGGAAGCATTGTAAGGTGACGATGGAAAATCGTGGCAGCAAGGAAGAAACACTTTTTTACATGATTGAGGGATGGCACGGCGAACTTACAGATACGGACGTATACTTCCATGCAGCGTACAGGCAGGAGCATCCGGTGCAGAAGGGACGTGCTTATACGGTCATCGATGGAATTGAAGGAAGGGGTATATTTGCCGGGCTTTGCTTTGCGGCAGGCATGAATGGCAATAATACATGCTGGGTAGAGGGTGAACCTAAGATGTATCTGGATGGAGACAGATATCCGACAATTAATTACACGGGAACGGAGGATTACTTCTGCGGTTCTTATGGGTTCGGAAATGATATTTTATTGCATAAGTATCAGACCTTCAGCGGACTGTATACGGGGATGTATGCGATTTTAGGTAATGACAGTCAGGAAATGTATAATGGGCAGCAGCGCTTTTTGCTTTACCGTTTTCATGTAAAGGATCCGGTTTATTTTCAAAAATCGTTTCGTATGACCATGGATAATCTCGGCTGGACAGGAGCGAGATATGATGATTACACATCCGTTGCATACTGGTATATGGAAAAACCATCCGGACTGTCTGTAGGGCTGCCGTCCGATGAAGAGATGATTATGAAATAACGCTGTGCAAAATCAACGGAGCAGGCAGTTCTATATGGCGATTGAATAAGGAGACCAGCTATGAAAAGAAAAGTTATAATTATAATAGCTGCTTTATGTTTGGCACTGGTATGCGGCGGGGTGTTGCTTTACAACATAAGAAAATCCAATTCTGCTTTAGGTGATGACGAGTTGCTCTTGTTGTCGAGGAAAGGATATAATTCCGTTGAAATTTATGAGCAGAAAAACAAATTGACTATAATTGCAAAATCGAAAGCGGAATTCTTTGATGACACTCAGTTTACGGTAGAAACTTCAGGGGAAATACCCCCTGCGGATGTGGAAATTACATGGATGACAATTGATGGACGTCCGGAGTTGGAGTTGTTAGAGGATGAAGACCTTGTTATTGCAGAGCTGAAAATAAGAGAAAACGGCAGCCTTATCTGCGATAAAAAGATTAATTTTGTGAAAAAGGCGACCGATGCAATAGAAGACGTGCTGAAGCAGACGACGAAATAAAGCGTATGAAGGTCTTTGAGAAAAAGATATAAACATAATATAGAAATGTTTATTGACATAAAAAATATGTTTGCATCTAATAATATTAGAAGAAAAGCGAGCTTTTCTGGTGGGCTAACACCTAAATCTGGTATATTTGTCAATTGTTTAATTGACCGTTGACGGGCAACACTAAAATCCGATATATTTACCGGCAATTATTAGCCGGTCGTTGGCAGACAACATTTAAAATTAGCCACAAAGAGAGAGCATATAGCACAGTGGTGTTATTGCTCTCTCTTTAAATTTATGGATAGATACGATTAGCAGTATGAAATATACCAAGGAAGAT
>FR889217.1 GCA_000431815.1 Butyrivibrio sp. CAG:318
AGGTCAGAGATGGAAGCGTGGTAACACGTGGAGTTGACTGATACTAATAGGTCGAGCGCTTGACCAAAGTCAGGTAGAAGAGGAAAAGTTATTAACAGAGTAAATCTTGATATGAATATCGTTTTTAGTGTGTGGTTTTGAAGGAACAAGAAAGGTAATGATTAGTGTCATTACCTCTTTTTTTTTTCCTCAAAATGTGATACAATGTAAACAGTTGAATCTGCTAATAATAACTTAGACGGATAAATGTATGGAGGCTATTTATGGATACAAATATATTATTGGAAAATGGAACGAATGAGATGGAGTTGCTTGAATTTACTATAGGGGATAACCATTACGGCATTAATGTTGCTAAGATAAGAGAGATACTCCCATATATGCCGGTTACGCCTGTACCTAATTCACATCCGTATATCGAAGGTATTTTTATGCCGAGAGATACGATGATAACGGTTATAGACCTTGCCAAGGCGACACACGGACAGGAGAACCCGGATACATCATCGGATATGCTTATTGTGACGAACTTCAATAAGCTTGATATAGCATTTCATGTACATAAGGTATTGGGAATTAACAGGGTGTCATGGGCACAGATTATTACACCTGATTCATCAATAAGTTCAGGTCAGGACAGCATTACCACAGGCGTTGTTAAGATAGATGGACGACTTATAATAATACTTGATTTTGAACATATCGTTAATGATATCGCACCGGAAACGGGACTTAAAGTGTCTGAAGTTGAGAAATATGCCGGACGTGACAGAAACAGTCTTCCTATATTCATAGCAGAGGATTCGGCACTTCTTATGAAGCTTATATCGGATTCATTGTCGAAGGCAGGATATGCTAATCTTGACATCTCACCAAATGGACAGGAATGTTGGGATAAGCTTGAGAAACTGGCCGGCCAGTATAAAGATAAAGTAACGGAGCATGTAAGCTGTGTTATAACAGATATTGAGATGCCTATGATGGATGGACACAGATTGACCAAGCTCATTAAGACCAATCAATATCTTAAAAATATTCCCGTTGTTATTTTCTCATCACTTATTAATGATGATATGAGAAGAAAGGGCGAGGCACTCGGAGCGGATTCACAGTTGTCCAAGCCTGAAATAGGACAGCTTGTAGAAGCAATAGATAAATTATTATTAAAATAAACCATTTTGTCGGAGGATATGATGGCTGAGAAAAATGAAGAAGAAGAATATCTTGACAGTCTATTAAATAGTGCAATCAAAAATGACAGTGAACTTGGTAACAATACAGCTGTTAAAGATGACACAGACCATAATAAGGAAGAAGCAGCGACATTGGATGAAATGTTCAAGGGTATGCAGACAGACGATGATAATGATGATACGGTAGACATTAATGATGAGAAGTCAACAGATGAGCAGATGAAGTTTGTCAATGACCTGAAGGACATAGTTGATCAGTCAGCGCAGGATGCATCCATATCAGATGCTATAGAAGCATTGAATAACGAGAGTACAATATCGGATGAAGAAACGGATTACAATCCGGACGTTGATAACGATTCTGAAACTGAGTCTGAAGATCCGGCTGATTTTGATTACAATGATGGTGAAACATCAGAACCTGTTCTTGATGATGTACCGGTATTGGATGATAATCTTAATATGCAGAGCATGAATGATTATCCGTCTGAACCTGCGATGAATAATGATTCCATACATAATGATATCACGGATTCCGGAATTGCAATGGCGGAGAATAATAATCCGGACGACGCCGCACCTGAGAAGTCCAGGAAGAAAAAAAAGAATAAGAAAGATAAGAAAGATAAGAAAGATAAGAAAAAGAAAAAGGGACTTAAGTCTTTCTTTGTTGAAGAATACGACAATGGTGACGAGCCGGAACAGTCTGATGATATGGCATTGAGCGATGCAGACATCAATAAGCAATTGATGGACGAGCTGTATCAGGATGCCGGGGTGGACGACGACCTGTCAGATATAGAAGAAAAGAGCGAGGAATCGGCCGAAGAAGAGAAACCGAAGAAACCTAAGAAAGAAAAGAAACCGAAACCGCCTAAGGAGAAGAAACCTAAGGCACCTAAAGTAAAGAAGTCGGTTGATAAGTCCGAACGTATACAGCCTGATTTTGGTGCAATATTCAAAGCAGTCCTCATTGCTGCGGTCATATCTGCAGTGCTGATAGTCGGAACCAATATTTTCAACAAGAAGAGCACGATAACGGATGCTGAGAATGCGTTTGATGCCGGAAATTACGAGGAGGCTAATGGATTGTTATCCGGACTTTCACTTAAAGGTGATGCTAAGGATTTATATAACAAGAATAAATTATTAGCTTCGGTACAACATGGACTTACGTCATATCAGCACTATGTTGATCTGAATAAAAAGGGAAGTGCGGTCGATGCATTAATTAAGACAGTCGGACGTAAAAATAAGTCGGAGGATCTTATAGAGGAATATGGAATCTCATCTCAGATGGATTCATTATATTCCAAGATTACGGCAGCACTTGAAGAAAATGGATTAACCGAGCAGCAGGCACTTGACTTATATAATATGGCAAGCCTTGAGGAATATACCGCCAAGCTTAAAGGATATGGTGCGTTGGTTAATGACAATAAGAAAAAGTAATACTAAGGTGCTATAGGAAACTATGGCACCTTTTAAGATTGAAAAATCTTGGAAAATTGCAAAAAAAATCTTGCATTTATTGCTTTTATATGTTAATGTAAATGTAGGTAGACAGCTATACATAGATAGCTATGAAGAGCATCCATTACAATGAATGGCAATGCTCTTTTTTTTATAAAAAAGTAATATCTAAATATTGAGATAGGAGAAATATAAAATGAAATCATTTAATGTAGGCGAATCGCTTCGTCCTTTTATTGAGAAAATTCTTTCCCGAAGAAACATAGCATATACTTTTCACGATGGAGCCGATGTTATTAAAGTAGATTGCTCCGGAGCGCAGTTTCATAAAGCTGTTATTCGTGCCCGTTGCGAAAAGCGTAGTGAAGAGGAACGACTTCCTCTTGATACCACATATTACTTACCGAAGAAAGAAAACCCGGAAGTGTTAAGAACTGAAAATCCGGAATGGATAAGATTCTTAGAAATGTAATTAGGGTTAACAGTACCTGATAATATGAAGCTGAATTTATAAAAAACAAAGCCGAAAGAAGCACAAACGGCGCTGTCTTATTTAGATGAATGAATGGATGCATTAAGAGAAAAATTAACTTAGTGTATTTAGCATGTTCGATAATTGAATTGCTTTTATATATAAGCTCTGATATAATAAATAAAAATATTGGAGGTACATAAACATGAATCAATGTCCTAAATGTAAAAACGTATTAAATAACGATGAAAAAGCATCTGGAAAATGTTTCTTATGTGGAGCTACTTTTGAGAGTAATTTACCACAAAATACTATTAAGGAAAATAATTATAATAAAAATACAATTGCAAAAATAATTAGAACCATAGCAATTGTTATACTAATCTTAGGAACTATTGGAAGTTTTGCGTCATCATTTCATGATGTATATGGGAGAAAAGAATTTTCATTTGCAAGCTTTATAATTCCTGAAACAATTACTGCTATAAGTGGAATCGTCTTTTTAGGACTCAGCGAGGTAATTAATTTATTGCAAGAGATAAACAATAAACTAAAATAGGGCAGCATAAGTAAATGATTCTTGTGACTTTGCTTTAAATACAAATGATTTTTGAAAAATACCTGTGGCTCTATTGATTTAGCCAAAATAACTACTGGAATTAAAGTCGCATATGGGGGAGAAAACATCGGAACAACTTAGGCAGGAAGTAATCCGTAAATATGCATAATAATAGATATTGTTATCTAGACTCAGAAGTATTAAAAAAGTAATCTTGATAAGCATTGATCATAAATATCAATGCTTATTATAAA
>FR889218.1 GCA_000431815.1 Butyrivibrio sp. CAG:318
GGATAATCAGTTCAAGTATAAGCCGGAAGAAAATCCGTCTTCAGATTGTTCCTTGAAAACTGCACATTGAAACCGATAGAAAGAAAATATTCAAGACATCGAAATAACCTGTTATCTTTTAAAAAAGATAACACACCGAAGCATAATGCGAACAAACCAGACCAGTGTGTAACGCTATACACACGAAAATGGTCAAGCAAGAAAGAGCGCAGGGTGGATGCCTTGGCACCAGGAGCCGAAGAAGGACGTGACAAGCTGCGATAAGCAGCGGGGAGGAGCAAATATCCTACGATCCGCTGATTTCCGAATGGGGAAACCCGGCTGGAAGAACTCCAGTCATCATACAGTGAATACATAGCTGTATGAAGGGAACCGCCTGAACTGAAACATCTAAGTAGGGCGAGGAAGAGAAAGAAACATCGATTTCCTGAGTAGCGGCGAGCGAAAGGGAAAGAGCCTAAACCGCGATGCGTGCATTGCGGGGTAATGGACTGTTAAAAGCAACTGAAAGTCAGAAGAACATGCAGGAAAGCATGGCCAGAGAGGGTGAAAGCCCCGTATTCGAAGGCGGAAGGAAGTGAACAGTATCCGGAGTACTGCGGGACACGAGAAACCCTGCAGGAAGTCGGGGGGACCACCCCCCAAGGCTAAATACTACCTGGTGACCGATAGAGCATAGTACTGTGAAGGAAAGGTGAAAAG
>FR889219.1:0-65716 GCA_000431815.1 Butyrivibrio sp. CAG:318
GTAGGATTTGCTGTGCAGGAAGGATTAATATCTCTGAACGAGAAATTGACAGATGCTTTTTCCGATGATTTGCCCGATAGCATTGACGATAATTTGAAAGCAGCTACAGTTCGTGACCTGCTTACAATGTGCCTGGGACAGGAATATGGCAATCTTATGGGTGAACAGCGTCCGCTGTACAAAGAAGATGATTGGGTAAAAATGTCTTTGGCTATCCCGTTTAAATTTAAACCGGGAACACATTTTGTATATAATAATGTGGGTCCGTATCTTGCGGGCATACTTGTACAAAGGCGTGCAGGTTGTGACCTTGTTTCCTATCTTACTCCCAGGCTCTTTTCACATATTGGAATCAAACGTCCAATGTGGGAAACAGATCCTCTCGGAAATAGCTTTGGTGCAGGCGGGTTATTCCTTACTCTTTCAGAACTGCACAAATTTGGACTTTTTTATCTTAACAAAGGTAAATGGAACGGAAAACAGATTTTATCTGAAGAATGGATCGAAGAAAGCACAAAGCCTTCTGATACAGATTATTATGGTTATCTTTTTTGGAGGGGAGAATACAATTCTTTCAGAGCAGACGGAAAATATTCTCAGCTATCAATGGTTGTTCCTGATAAGAATACGGTTATCTCTCTTGTTGCCGAATGCCGTAAAGGTGAAGAACTTATGCGTGCATTATATGATTTTGTGTGTTCAAAATTATAAACTTACATTTAGCACATACATGTTGACAACTCAACAAGTATGTGTTATTCTTTGTATCAATGTTGATTTATCAACATCTAAAATAATACAAAGGACTTAAGACAAATGAAGACTAAGAAAATCAGAAAGATAATACTTATCGTTGTTGCGGCTGTAGTGGGCCTTATACTGGCTGTGGTAATTGCGGCGGCAATTATATGGAGGCATGAGATTGGAAGTATAGCATCAATTAAGAAAGTAGTTGATGCCAAGGGCGATAACAACAGCGGACCGGTATATATGATGGATGTGAAAGGCGATTACTATTTTGATAAGTTCATTAAAGAAGGCGGAGTTTCAAATGACCAGGAACTTATTAATTTTATTGTTGATAACATCACTAAAGGAATTCTGCCAATTTCCATCAAGGCACCTACAATAGGATGTTCATCATTTACTGCGCAGGATGCGGACGGTGACAGATATTTTGGCCGTAATTATGATTTTAGCACGACAACCGCTATGATAGTTAAGACTGATCCGGGTCACGGAAGGTATGCCTCGATATCAAGCGTGGATTTACAGTTCCTCGGAATCAAAGATGGCGCTGAACTCGACGGAATGATGCAGAAATTAATATGTCTTGCGGCACCGTTTGTTCCGCTTGACGGAATTAATGAGAAAGGCGTTTCGTGTGGAATTTATATGTCATATCAGGGACCGGAAGGGGAAGTTGTGGCGACCAACCAGACAAGTGACAAGCCGGATATAACATCGACGACAATGCTGAGAATGATACTTGATTATGCATCGAGTGTTGATGAGGCTGTGGAACTGGTGCAGAAGTATGATCTGCATGACAGCGCAGGAACATCATTTCATTACATGGTAGCCGACAGCACAGGGCGTTCTGCAATACTTGAATGGGTTGCCAAAGATGATGATAGTGATACGGACGGAAGCGCGAGGGAGCTGAAGGTATATTATAACGATGATGATGCCGCACTCGGTACATATGAAGAACGTAATGATTTCCAGTACGTGACGAATTTTATTGTCACACCGGATTATTATTCCAATGAAGAGTCAATGAAAGGATATGACCGTTATCAGGCGATAGAGAAAGCAATTAATCCTGATGGCAGTAATGTAAACGGTGTGGTTACAGCAGATGAAGCCATGGATGTGTTAAAAATGGTAGGACGCAGAAAGTGGGATAAAGAACAGGGCAAATCGGATTCCAACAGCATTACGGTCTGGTCGGCACTCTATAATCTCACGGACCGCACGGTTACATGGGTAAGCAATGAAGAATATGGCAACAGCGATGCCATATTTAAACTGGGATTTTAATATTGAAATAATAAAAGCCATTTATCAAATACGATAAATGGCTTTTGTAAAAATTATCTGAACAATTCGTGTACCATATCAGCATTGTATGTGACGCTTGTTACATGATTGACCTCAATTTCATAGAGCGCATGTGCTGCAAGATGCTCAGCGGCCTGTTCGAGGTCACGGATACCGGTTGTGTCCTTAAAAATATCAAGAACGGCATCAAGACCGTCGTCAAGTACAACACATTCCTCCTTGTGAAGACCTATGCGTTTGAGAACCTTTGGAAGCGAAAACTGCGAAAAAATTGTTTTTTTCTCATCGCGTGTGTAATCCGGAATATCAATTACTGCAAAACGTGACAGAAGCGGTGCGCTTATCTGGTCCTTGTAATTGGCGGTTGCAATCGGATATACACCGGAAGTCGGAATAAGGCATTCCATGTAATTATCGGTGAAACCGAGGTTGTCAAGTAATGTCAGAAGAACATCGGCAGGATTACCGTTGCCGTTACCGGCAGTTGCCTTGTCAAGCTCGTTGATTATGAATACGAGGTTGGATTCACCCGCCATATTGAAGGCTTCCATGATAATGCCGGGCTTGGCATTCGAATAAATTCTTGAACTTCCTGTGAGCTGCTCCGCATCGTTGATGGAACTCATATCAAGAGTTGTCCACGGTAATTTAAGGATTTTCGCTACAAGGTAGGCAATCTGGGATTTACCGGTTCCTGCGGGACCGACAAGGAGAATACCGTAGGCAGGGAGTGTATGTGTTCTGTTAATCTGGATAATAGTCTCTATGATACGCTGTTTGACGCGTTCCATACCAAAAAGCTCTTCATCAAGAATCCGTCTGGCCTCGACCGGGTCAATCGATTCAAAATAATTGCTCTTCCATTTAATATTAAGCATGATCGAAAGCGCGCGCTGCGCATGGCGTTTCTCTTCAGGAGTTACCTCTGAGGAACGTGCGACAACAAGGTTACGGCGTGCCCAGAGCCTGATGTTGTCCGGCAGTGTTATTCCGGCACAGTTAAGAAAATCGGAAATGCTTGTGATACTTGTAAGCTTCATGCTGTCGCCGGATTCATCAGGTTCATCATCGGAAAAATCGCCTGAAGAATGTGCACTGCTTTCGAGAAGCCTTTCTATCATGAATTGAAGGAAACCGTCTTCCGCAGAAAGTTTGGCACCGCCGCCGAAAGCCACTTCGCGTATCTTATATACTGCATAACCGTCTTCGCGGTTCTCACCTGTAAGCTTGATTCTGACGCGGTTTTCACCAAGCCATTTGATAAGGCTTGTGAAGCGGGAATCGACCTTTAAGATGTTGGCGAGCATGACATTGCCGTCAAGCTGGAATTCAAAAGCAGTTTTCTTATATGGGTTGGAAAAAATACCGATTGAATGATGCGCCCATTTATTCTCGGAGTTATACAGGACGAGAATCGGATGCTCAGGTGAAGTCACGGTATTGCTGGATGTAAAAGTGGTGTAGGTGCATTCAAAAGAAGAGGTCGTATTGGATGCACTTTTTGAATCATATACAAGCATTATGTACGCTCCTGTTTTATAGTATTTTTTTAATCATAACATAGTCCGGCGCATAAATCAAAATGTAATCTTTCGGTAACTGTGTATAAAATATATAATCTCAGCCGCCGCCGTTATAAACCATGAAAAAATATATAATAAATACAAAGAAGGTATCGTATGGAAATATGCAAAAATTGTGTAAACCCATATGACACGGAATACACAGGATCCCATTATTACTATAATTGTGGGAACAAGACTTTTGCCGATGCCCCTTGATGCGCTGATTGTGCAGTCCATTAAAGGCGCGACTGCAAAGGAAAACCACATTATTCCGATACGCTCCATTCCGGCATCGATAACAGCCCCCTTGGATGTAAATAGTGACAAAAATTCCCGTCCGGACAATATTAAAATAATACCGAGAATTAACGCGGCAGCGGTTGCATAAGTCAGACTTACTAGATAACTTTTCAGCACTCTTTTTCTGTTGCGGGCACCAAGATTCTGACCGGCAAAGGTGGCGCATGCGGTGTAAAATGCGGCTAGGACATTGAATATGATTGTGTCGGCATTGGATGCTGCGGAATTGCCGCTGACCATTATCTCGTCAAAGGAATTGACACCTGTCTGCACGAACAGATTGGCAATCGCAAAAATAGCATTCTGAAGTCCTGCCGGAAGACCCAAAGCAAGAACACGGACTGCAGCATTCTTATGGAATCTGATGTGCGACGGCGTAAAACGGCATGCATCATTACGGTGAAGCAGATGTATGAGGATGAGTGCTGCCGATACATACTGGCTTATCGCACTTGCCATGGCAACCCCGTCTGCGGCGCGGTGGCACTTAATTACGAAGAAGAGATTGAGTATTACGTTCAGTGTTCCGGAGATGGCAAGATATATAAGCGGACGGGTGGTCTCGCCGCGGGCGCTTAAGATACCGTTGCCCCAGTTATATATCGCCATACCCGGAAGACCTATGGCATAAATTCTCAGATACATTATTGCACCGTCAATAAGTTCAGGCTTGGTGTGCAGAATGGAAAGCATCCATTCGGCACCGAAGACACATACAGCGCAGATTATAAGTCCGACTGAAAGACATATTATAAAAGAAGTATGTATGGTCTCACCGACGGCTTTGCTGTCGTCGGAGCCTAGCATATGTGCCACGCGGACATTGACACCGCTTCCCATTCCTATAAGAAATCCTATAAATAATGATACCAGCAGCGTTGTAGAACCTACTGAACCAAGCGCCCTGTAATCAGCGAACTTGCCTACAATGGCAACATCGCTTATGTTAAACATTACTTCAAGTAATTGTGACAGCATAAGCGGAATGCTGAAAAGAAGTATATTTTTCCATAATGACCCCGTTGTCATTTGTATTTTGTCTGCTTTATTCATGATTACAACCTTTATGACTTTATTTTCTTAGTAAATACAGAATACTCCCGAAAAAAAGTTTTGTAAAGCCGTGAAAATATGTCATAATATAAAAAGAATATATTCAGATAAGGAGATAATAAGATGTGTACAGCGGCAACATATAAAACTAAAGGAGCGTATTACGGAAGAACGCTTGACTATGAATTTTCATACGGAGAGGAAGTGTGCATAACACCGAGAAATTATCGATTTGATTTCAGGTATATGGGAAGCATGGACAGACATTATGCAATTATCGGGATGGCATTTATCTCGGATGGCTATCCGTTGTATTATGATGCTATGAATGAGAAAGGATTGTGGATGGCCGGACTGAATTTTGTCGGCAATGCCGTTTATGCCGATGCCAAAGACGGACTTAAGAATGTGGCGCAGTACGAGTTCATTCCGTGGGTATTGTCACAGTGTGCCGATATTAATGATGCAAGAACCAAGGTAAGTGAAATAAACCTTGTGGGAACACCGTACAGCGATAAACTGCCTGCGGCTGAACTGCATTGGATAATTGCGGACGGGACAGGTTCGATAACGGTTGAAAGCACGGATAAAGGACTTGCAATATATGACAATCCTGCCGGCGTGCTTACCAATAATCCGCCTTTTGACATGCAGATGTTCGGGCTTAATAATTATATGCAGCTTTCTCCCAAGCAGCCGGATAACAGATTTTCAACTGAACTGGAACTTAAGACATACAGCCGTGGAATGGGTGCATTGGGACTTCCGGGAGATTTATCATCCGCGTCAAGGTTTGTGAGGGTGGCATATACAAGAGCCAACTCTGTATCGGGGGAAAGTGAAACAGAAAGCGTGGGACAGTTTTTTCATATACTGGGTTCTGTTGAGCAGCAGAGAGGCTGTTGTGAAGTGTCGGAAGGAAAGTACGAGATTACTATATATACATCATGCTGTAGTGCTGACAAAGGAATTTATTATTATACAACATACAATGATAGGCAGATTAATGCCGTTGACATGAACAGGGAAGACCTTGATGGCAGCAGCCTTGTGCGTTATCCGCTTATTCAGGCGGAAAATATCAACTATGTCAACTGACACCTCTTTATGCTTGCATAATAATACAGAGTTGTGGTATCATTAATAAATATTTCAGAAAACAGAAAGAGGAATGAAGAATGTTGTCATCAACTATTAATTTTTGTATCATTGCAACGATAGTGGTCTATCTTCTTGCAATGCTTGCGATTGGTTTTGTGTTCAGCAAGAACAACAGCGACAGTAAGGATTTCTATCTCGGCGGACGTAAGATGGGACCGATTGTTACGGCCATGAGTGCAGAAGCAAGTGATATGTCCAGCTGGCTTTTGATGGGACTTCCCGGTCTGGCATATCTTACAGGTGTGGCCAACCCGGCCTGGACAGCCATCGGACTTGGAATCGGAACATGGTTTAACTGGCTTATAGTTGCCAGACGTCTCCGCAGATATTCTGCGAATATTAATGCAATTACAGTGCCGGAGTTCTACTCAAAGAGATACCACGATAACTCCAACGTGCTTAATGCCATTGCGGCGCTGGTAATAATCGTGTTTTTCATACCGTATACGGCATCAGGTTTTGCGGCCTGCGGTAAGCTTTTTAACAGCCTTTTCGGTGTTGACTATATGGTAGCAATGTTAATCTCGGCGGCGGTTATCGTAGGATATACAATTATGGGCGGTTTCAAGGCCGTTTCGACAACCGATCTTATACAGAGTATAGTTATGACAATTGCACTTGTAGTAGTTGTTACATTCGGAATCAGCAAGGCAGGCGGTGTAGAGGCTGTCATAGACAATGCAAAGAGTCTTCCGGGATATCTTTCAATGAAAGCTTCATATGATGTCGGAACCAATTCATCGACACCGTACAGTTTTCTCACAATAGTATCCACCATAGCATGGGGACTCGGATATTTCGGCATGCCGCACATATTGCTCAGATTTATGGCAATCAAGGATGAGAAGAAGCTTGTGCTTTCGAGAAGAATAGCAACAATCTGGGTATTCATAGCGATGGGAATTACTATCTTCATCGGTATGGTAGGCCTTGGAATGACTAAAGCCGGAGAACTCGGTTTCCTTTCGGGAAGTTCAAGTGAGACGATTATCGTTGAGATTGCGGGTCTTATAAGCAGGCATGGAGTGCTTGCCGCAATAGTTGCCGGACTTATTCTTGCCGGAATCCTTGCAGCGACAATGTCAACGGCTGACAGCCAGATGCTCGCAGCTGCATCAAGTGTATCGCAGAATATAGTACAGGATTTCTTCAAAGTTAAGATAAGTGAGAAAAAAAGCCTTCTTGTAGCAAGACTCACGATAGTAGTAATAAGCCTTATCGGTGTATTTCTTGCAAGAGATCCTAATTCGAGTGTATTTAATATAGTATCATTTGCATGGGCAGGATTCGGAGGAGCGTTCGGAGCGGTAACACTTTGTGCGTTGTTCTGGAAGAGAAGCAATAAATGGGGCGCACTTGCCGGAATGATTGGCGGCGGTGTTATGGTTTTTGTATGGAAATACGCCATCAGCCGCCTCGGAGGAGCATGGAGTATTTATGAACTCCTGCCTGCATTCATCTTCTCATTGATCCTTGACATAGTTGTCAGCCTTCTCACAAAGAAGCCTGATGAGACGATAGCCAGGGAATTTGAGGCTGCCAAGACAAAATAAATTATTGATACATATGAATTTAAACACCGCGTCAGTAAAATGATGCGGTGTTTCAGCGAGAAGAGAAAGGAGATAGTTATGTCAGAAAAGAATTACGTGCAGGAACTTGTGGATATAATAAGATCAGGCCTTCCGGAAAATGAACTTGTGGACAGAATATCGGATTATCATGATAATGATATTGCCGATGCGCTCACAAAGCTTGATAAAGAAGAACGTGTCAAAGTATATTATGCGATGGGCGCGGAACGCATGGCTGAGATTTTTGCATATCTCGATGACGCTGAGGATTACCTGAGAGAACTCCCGATGGAGAGCGTGGCCAGGGTGATTTCCGAAATGGACTCGGATGATGCTGTCGATGTCCTTGAAGACATGGATGACACGACAAGGCACAGAATAGTCGAAATGCTTGATGAAGATGCCGGGGATGACGTAAGGCTCCTGCTCTCATATGATGACGATGAAATCGGTAGCTGCATGACTACGAATTTTATCGTTATCCATAACAATCTCACGATCAGGCAGGCCATGCACGAACTGGTAAAACAGGCCGGTGACAATGACAATATTTCAACGATATATGTAATAGATGATAATGATAAATTTTACGGGGCAATTGATTTAAAAGATCTTATAGTTGCCAGAGAGAATGATAATCTTGAGGACTTGATAAGCCGTTCGTATCCGTATGTGAGAACGCGCGAGAAGATAAGCGAATGTATTGAAGAACTCAAGGATTATGCGGAGGATTCCATCCCGGTACTTCTTGAAAACGGTAAGATTGCCGGTATCATAACCGCACAGGATATCGTCGAAGCGGTCGATGATGAGATGGGTGAGGATTATGCAAAGCTTGCCGGTCTTACTTCCGAAGAGGATCTTAACGAATCGACACTCTTAAGTATGAAAAAAAGACTTCCGTGGCTCATAATACTTCTTTTTCTCGGAATGGGGGTATCGTCCGTCGTGGGAATATTCGAAGAAGTTGTGGCAGTGCTTCCGGTAGTGATGTGTTTCCAGTCACTCATACTTGATATGGCAGGCAATGTCGGAACGCAGTCACTTGCCGTCACAATCCGCGTCCTCATGGACGAGAATCTGACGGTGGCCCAGAAATTAAAGCTCGTGGTCAAAGAAATGAAGACGGGATTCTTAAACGGCGTGTGTCTTGCTGTCATGTCATTTCTGTTCCTTGGACTATATATACATTTTTTCAGAAAATATGATATAGGACATTCATTCCTTATCGCGGCCTGCGTAGGAGCAGCGCTTATCGTTGCGATGGTGATATCAAGCCTTGTGGGAACGGTCATACCTATATTTTTCAAGAAAATCAAGGTCGACCCGGCGGTTGCATCCGGCCCGCTCATCACAACGGTCAATGACCTGGTGGCCGTTGTGGTATATTACGGCCTGGCATGGATTTTTCTTATAAATATGCTGCATATTGCGTAGAAAAATAATTATTTTTCCGCCCATTCAAGCATGTGGTTAAGCCCTTTCTTGCTGCCTGATATAAAAAGAATATCGCCGTCCTTGAATTTATAATCCGGGTCGACATTATCAATGACGGAACCTTTATTTTCGATAGCGATGATATTGGTTCCGAATTCTTTACGCAGATTGACATCACGGACAGCCATGCCGATGATTTTATCGGGTACATTTAATTTGCTGATGCTTATTTTTTCGCTGAGCTGCACAAAGTCAAGAATTTTGGAAGTCTCAAGCCTGTGTGCGAGGCGGATTGCCATATCACGTTCAGGGTAAACGACCTCGGCACCGAGTTTCTCTAAGATTTCACCGTGTTCAATGCTTGTCGCCTTGGAGATGACGGCAGGGACACCGAGGCTTACCAGATTAAGGGTGGTAAGGATTGATGTGTCCATATGGGAACCGGTGCATACAATCGCAACATCACAATTCTGAATGCCGGTCTCTGCAAGGGATTTCTTGTCAAGATTATGAACGACATATGCATTGTCAGTGTAATCGCGCAGTTCGCGCACCTTCTCTTCATCACGGTCAAGTACCATTATATCCGCATCGGCGGTCGCAAGCTCTATTGCAAGCGCATAACCGAAACGTCCAAGACCGATTATACCGTATGTCTTTTTTGCATTTTTTTTCTTATACATATCAAATCTCCTTAAATTATCCTATTGAAATATTGCCGTCAGGGAAGCTTACGCGTTCACCTTTGTCAAAATACCATAAAGTAGCGATTGTAAGCGGTCCGAGCCTGCCGATGTACATTATAATAATTGATAATATTTTGCTTCCGGTTGTGAGAGAACCGGTAATTCCGGTTGAAAGTCCGGTGGTTCCGAATGCACTTGTAATCTCAAAAAGTATGTCCGACATGTCGATTCCGGGTTCGAGTGCAGACATTATGAAAGAGCCTGTAAGCACGATTGTAAGCCCCATAAGCAATATGACGGAGGCTTTGCGGAAGGCATTGACCGGAACCGAATAACGGAAGGCTTTTTCGGAACGGTTGGTGGCAGCTGACTTAATTCCCTGAAGCAGCACGAAAAATGTTGTGGTCTTAATACCGCCGCCGGTTGAACCGGGCGATGCACCGATAAACATCAGAACGATTATGACTATCCTTCCGGCATTGGTAAATTTTCCGAGCGGGTAAGTGTAGAATCCCGCCGTCCTGGCCGATACACTCTGGAAAAAAGCACCGAGTACGCTTATATTCTCGGTGAGCATAAGAAGAAGTGCACCCACTATAATCAAGCTGGCACTCATGGAAAGCACAACCTTGGTGTGCATGGAGAATCTGCGCCAGCAAAATTTCTTATCGATAACTTCTCTTATAAGAAGAAAACCGATTCCGCCGAATACTATCAATAACATCGTGATTATGTTAAAATATACATTATCCTGGTATCCCGAAAGACTCCTGCCTCCGCCAAAGATATCAATACCGGAATTGTTAAATGCTGCTATTGAGTGAAAAAAGCTTAATCCAATGGCTCTTGCCGGCGGATAATCCCGTATAAACACAAAGAAAGTTAAAAACGCTCCCGCAGCTTCAAATGCAAGAGTTGTTAAAAATACGCTCTGGACAAACTTCACAACTCCTTTGCCTGAATCAAGGTTCATGGCGTCCTTTATTATGGCACGTCCCTTTAAATTGACTTTTTTACGCATTGCAAGAATGACGCCGGCACCTACGGATGTTACACCCAGGCCTCCGATCTGGATCAGAAGTCCCAGTATAAATTGTCCCACAGTGCTGAAAGTATCGCCCGCTTCAATAGAAAGCAGACCGGTAACACAGACAGCGCTTGTTGATGTGTAAAGCGCATCAATGTAGTGAAGTGAACCGGGATGCTTAAGGCTTACCGGCAGCATAAGAAGTCCCGAACCTATAAAAATAATGGCTATAAATCCGATCGCGACAATACGCGCAGATGAAAGCCGCTTGAATATTCTCTGTAACATAGTAACCTCTTTTATTCAGATATATATGAACATCATTATAGCATATCTGGCTCAAAAGTCTATTATATAAATAATTATTGTTGAAAGTGCAATAATGTGGTAATCTGTAATTGCACGGGGAGTGACGCGGAGGTGTAATATATGGCAGATGTATATGTTGCTGATGATAGCAGATATGATAAGATGAAGTATAACAGAGTAGGAAACAGCGGACTTAAATTTCCGGCAGTTTCACTTGGCTTGTGGCATAATTTCGGATCCAAGGATAATTATGATAATATGAAAGCCATGTTAAGGACCGCATTTAACAACGGAATAACACAGTTTGACCTTGCGAATAATTACGGCCCGGTATACGGAAGCGCAGAGGCGAATGCGGGAAGACTTCTTGCAGAGGATTTTAAGCCATACAGGGATGAGCTTGTAATAACGACCAAGGCAGGTTTTGATATGTGGCCGGGTCCGTACGGTGACTACGGAAGCCGTAAATATCTTATGGCAAGTATCGACCAGAGCCTTAAGAGACTGGGCCTTGATTATGTGGATATTTTTTACCATCACAGGATGGATACGGAGACACCGCTTGAGGAGACAATGGGAGCGCTCGCAGATATTGTAAGGAGCGGCAAGGCATTGTATGCGGGCGTATCTAATTACAATGAAGAGTATACGCGCAAGGCATCGGAGATTCTTAAGAGCCTTCATTGTCCGTTTATAGTAAATCAGCGCAGATATTCTATTTTTGACAGGGAAATTGAGCACGACGGTGTCAAATATTTCTGCAAGGAGAACGGAATAGGCATTATCGCATTCAGTCCGCTTGCACAAGGGTTATTGACCGATAAATACATGAACGGCATACCGGAAGATTCCAGAATCAAGCGTGACGGAAGATTTCTTAAACCGGAGGCCATAAGCGAGGCATATATATCCAAGGTAAAAGCACTTAACAGGATTGCGGCGGACAGAGGACAGACACTTGCCCAGATGGCACTTTCGTGGATTCTGAAGGATGAAGATGTATGCTCGGTTCTTGTCGGAGCGTCAAGCCCGAAGCAGATCGAGGAGGATGCGAAGATAGTCGGACATACTGAATTCCAAGCTGCCGAACTTGAGCAGATTAATGAAATTGTTCATAATTAAATACTTTACAAAACAATCTCCGTCTGTTATATTCCTAATATACAAAAAGGGAGTAGTTGCATGCGTTTACCCGCATGTTCCGGCTATCGTCAGTACGTTCCTCTAACAGGAGCCGGTTGCCGGAGAACGAAACTGTCGTTAAACGAGACTTTTTGTGTGCATTTTTTTGGTGCGCACAAAAGGTCTCTTTTTTATTATATTCTGAAAGGAGAATGGCTATGAAAGAAGCATATCTTATGAGCAAGGAGGAAGTTTTTCGGGAATATGGCGATGAACGTGGCCTTACATCGGCGCGGGTATCCGAAAAAACAGAACAATACGGAAAGAACGAACTTACCGGGCAGAAGGAAAAAAGCATAATGATGGTTTTTTTAAGCCAGTTCGCAGACCTGCTGGTAATTATTCTTATCGTGGCAGCCGTGATTTCCATGATTTCAGGTAATGTCGAAAGTACGATTGTTATTTTTGCCGTAATAATCCTGAATGCATTACTCGGGACAATACAGTATGTCAAGGCCCGTAAATCACTTGATTCGCTTAAAAAACTCTCCGCGCCGAAGGCTAAGGTTTTAAGAGATGGCGCAGTAACGCAGATAGCCTCGGCAGATCTCGTTCCGGGCGATGTGCTGATGCTTGAAGCGGGCGATATGGTTTCTGCCGATGCAAGAATTATCAGAAATTATTCATTGCAGGTTAATGAAAGCTCGCTTACCGGCGAATCTGCCAACGTCGATAAAAAAGATTGTGATATTTTTGACAATACGGCACTGGCCGACCGTGTAAACATGGTATATTCCGGAAGTCTTGTAACATACGGAAGGGCTGTGACAGTGGTCACCGGAACCGGCATGAATACGGAAATAGGCAAAATAGCAGGACTTATGAATAATACGGGAGAACGCAAAACCCCGTTGCAGAAGAGTCTTGACAATTTCAGTAAGAAGCTCGCCATAGTGATCATGGTGATAAGCGTTATTGTTTTTGCATTGAGATTGATCCAGAAACAGCCTGTGCTTGACTCTCTTATGTTTGCCGTGGCACTTGCCGTTGCTGCAATTCCCGAGGCACTCGGTTCGATCGTTACAATAGTACAGGCCATGGGAACCAAAAAAATGGCTGCCGACAATGCAATCATAAAGGAACTTAAAGCGGTCGAAAGTCTTGGCTGCGTCTCAGTAATATGTTCCGATAAGACCGGCACACTCACACAGAACAAGATGACAGTGCAGGATGTATACATTGACGGTCACTGCATCAATCCGGAGGAAATAGATATTCATGAGCGTCTGCACAGATATCTTCTGTATGCGGCGATTCTTGACAATGATTCTTCCATTGCATCCGGCGGCGAAATCGGAGATCCTACGGAAACCTGTCTTCTCACAATGGCACGAAGAGCCGGTTTAAGTGCTGCCGGAATTTCGGAGGAAGATATAAGGGAGATGATGCCTCGTATTGAAGAAATTCCTTTTGATTCCGACCGCAAACTTATGAGTGCTAAATATTATATTCACGGCATTCCTACAATTCTCACCAAAGGTGCGGTTGACGTTCTTCTGGACAGAACCGATTCAATAGCGGATGCCGGTGGTGTGAGAACTTTTACGCCTGCCGACCGTGACAAGATACTGGCGCAGAATATGGCTTTTTCGGAGAACGGACTCAGAGTGCTGGCATTTGCATATAAAGAATGCAAGCCTGACAGCAGGCTCACACACGAAGAAGAGAATGGATACACGTTCATCGGCCTTGTATCAATGATGGATCCGCCGCGTCCTGAATCTGTCAGGGCTGTTGCGGATGCGATAGGTGCCGGAATAAAACCGGTAATGATAACCGGGGATCATAAGGTGACTGCAACGGCTATTGCGAAGCAGATCGGAATTTATCATGACGGAGATATGGCTCTTACGGGCCAGGAACTTGACGCACTTACTGATGAAGAACTTGACAACAGTCTTGAAAAAATAAGCGTGTATGCCAGAGTTTCACCGGAAAATAAAATAAGAATCGTGGATGCATGGCAGCGCAAGGGCAGCATTACTGCCATGACCGGTGACGGTGTCAATGACGCGCCGGCACTTAAAAAAGCTGATATCGGCGTCGCAATGGGAATAACCGGCACGGAGGTTTCCAAAGATGCAGCTGCAATGGTTCTCGCAGATGATAATTTCGCAACCATAATAAAGGCAGTTCTCAACGGCCGCAACATATACCGGAATATCCTGAATGCAATACTTTTTCTGCTTTCAGGCAACCTGGCTGCAATAATCGCGGTGCTTTACTGTTCGATCGCAGCGCTTAACACGCCGTTTGAACCTGTACATTTGTTGTTTATCAATCTTCTTACTGACTCACTTCCGGCGCTTGCAATTGGCATGGAACCATCAGACAGGACGCTTCTTAAGAATAAGCCGAGAAACCCGAAATCCGGAATCCTTTCCGGCCCGTTCTCGCTCAAACTTGTTCTGTACGGTGTGCTGATATCGGTAGCAACAATGTTCTCATTCTACGTCGGCCTGCAAACCGGCCCTGCGACCGCGACAACCATGGCATTTGCAACCCTGACGCTTTCGCGTCTCTTCCATGGCTTCAACTGCAGAAGTGACCTGCCGTTATACAAAATCGGCCTCTTCACGAACCGTTACACCATAGGCGCGTTCCTGCTGGGAACAGCCTTGCTTGCCCTTGTCCTGTTTGCACCATTCATGGAAAAATTATTCCTTGTGCAGCCGCTTGACGCAGTGCAGCTTGCGGTAATAGCTGTTGCAGCGCTGGTACCGACACTCATTGTCCAGCTTGTAAAAACTATCCTCTGTATCCGTCACCGCGCGCAAAAATAATCCCGCGCGGGTACCGGAGGAGATTATCGTCGAGTGAACCTAATTCTCGGACGGTTCCGAGGAGTATAACTGATTTTTGATGGCAAGCATGCGCATATCAGTCTGTGAAATGATGTCGGCACATTCCTTTAACTGTGCCGACAATTCATCGGCATTGGGAACGTCATGCTTGTATTTAAGCTGATGGTCAACACTTGACCAGAAGTCCATTGCGATGGTCCGGATCTGAACCTCGACACGCATCGGCTTCTTCTGATTGGAGAAGAACACCGGAACCTCCAGGATAAGGTGAAGGCTGCGGTAGCCGTTGGGCTTCGGACTTTCTATGTAATCTTTTTTCTTGATTAAAGTGATGTCATCCTGGCTGAGAAGCATATCTGCAACAGAATATATGTCATCGATGAACGGACAGATTACCCTGATGCCGGCCACGTCATTGAGGCTGCGTTCAATGGACTCGACATTGACAGGCTCGCCGTAGCGCTTAAGCTTGTCCACTATGCTGAGCGGCCTTTTGATACGTGACTCAATGAATTCAATAGGATTACGGCTGTTGCGGATGCTGAGTTCGTCGTTGAGAACCTCAAGCTTGGTGCGAACCTCGCGGATGGCACAGTTATACATCATCATAAGTTCCCGGAACTGAAAAGCCTGATTTACGAAATAATTGTCGGAATCCGGGACAAAATTCAGTTCATCAAGAACCTTGTCTAATTCTTTTGTCATATTTAATTACCCACCGTTTCATAAAATATAATTACCTTCACCAATATTATAACAGATTGCAGGCATTGTTGCAATCAGACAAGTTGGGAGTAATGTTGGATTAATAAAATAAAGAATGTATAAAAACTATTGCCAAGTACGAAGAGTGATGTATATAATTAAATATTAAACAGAACACTTTTTTGACAGGAGTATTTAAAGATGAAGAAATGTTCAGGCTGTGGTAAATATTTTGATGATAAATATGATGTGTGTCCATCCTGCGGACAGATTTGTCCGGTTGTTAATGTGGTGGACCTCACGAAAGTAAAAAGATATCATTTTAATTTTATGCATAATAAGAAAATATGGATAACAGTGGCGGCTGTCATTGCGGTTGCAGTGATGGCAGTGATATGTATTGCTGTACATAGAAAACCCGACGAAGCAGAGATAATCAGGGCAGAGGATGAGGATATGGTGAAAATGCCCGACTTATCGGGACTTACATATGATGAAGCATATTCGCTGTGCCGTATGCAGCTTTTGTATGTGGAAATAAAAGGAATAATTTATGATACCCAAAAAGCGCCGGGAGTGATTGCAGCCCAGTCAGCAGAAGCCGGAAGCGATATTGCAGCCGGAAGTGTAATTTACGTTAATATGAGCGGCATAAAAGAAATAGAAAAAGGATATGTTCCGGATGTCATGTATATGAGTCTGGACGATGCCAAACAGGTATTGTCTGAATCGGGTCTGCAGATAGATGTCCGCTATGAATTCAGCGACAGTGTTGCAAAAGGATATGTGACATCGCAGATGCCGGCTGCCAAAGACAAATGCAAAGATGGCGATAAAGTTACGATAACAGTGAGCGGAGAGGATAAATGATATGGATAAAATGGATGTTCTTAGTGCAGGAACAGTCCTGCATGACTGCTATGAAATAGAAGAATGTATATGCCGGACACGATTTTCCGCAGTTTATCGTGTATATGATAAGTACCTCGATAAGATATTTGCGGTCAAAGAATATTTTCCCGGTGACAGATGCCTGAGGGACAAGGATGGAATAACGGTTGCACCATATCTGGGAGAAGCAGGCAGACTTTATGCGGATGGACTTAAAGCTTTTATAGACGATACGGCCGATGCGATGAAGATAAAAGACTGTTCCAATCTTGTTAAGATATACAATATTTTTGAGGAAAATAATACCGCGTACAGCGTGATGGAATATATAGAAGGAAAGACCCTCGGTGAAATACTTAAGAAAGAGATATATACATATCCGAAGGCGATGGCATTAATGCGTCCTGTAATGAAAGCACTTTCACTTCTGCATGCGGACGGACTTGTGCATCGTAATGTGGCGCCGGACAATATAATAATCAGACCGGACGGACAACCGGTCCTTATTGACAGCGGGTCATATCATTATGTGGCATCGGATTCCGAAGAAAGCATGACCACGATAAACCGTGATGCGTATTCTCCGATGGAACAATATATGAAAAAAGGTACACAGGGACCATACACAGATGTATATTCATGTGCAGCGCTCATCTACAGGATGATAACGGGGACGGAAATACCTTTTGCGGCAGCATCGGGCGGAACGGCATATCTTAAGAAACCGGACAAGACAGCAAAGGGAATTGATGGGGATAGCAGCGCGGCAATAATTAATGCGCTTCATTCAAATTACAAAGAACGTACACAGACAATTGACGATTTTCTTGCACAGCTTGACGGGACAGTAAGAGTTAATGCAAAATACGAAAAAACAATGTCATGGAAACATACCGGGAACAACATATGGGTAACAGGTGTGATTGTGGTATGTATTGTAATCGTGGCAATTCTTGCAGCCGTTACAATTTCGGATATCACCCGGAACGGGAAACACGGTAACAGGGAATATATGCTTGGGAGTGGGATGACGATTGCTCCGAATGTAGTTAACCAGCAGATAGGGGATGCACTTACCATAACCAGAAAGCATCTTCTATATATGATGATAACGGATAAAGAATATTCAGCAGAAGTAGAGAAGGGCGCGGTGCTGTCACAGAATGAGACACCGGGCAGGAAAGTAAAAGCGGGAAATTATCTGGAAATTGTATATTGTGCCGGAGTCAGACAGATATATGCTGAGAACGTTATAGGAATGCCTAAGGACGAGGCAGAAAAATTGCTGAAAAATCTTGGATTCAAGGTAAAGTTTGAAGATGTTAAAAGCATGGCAAAGCCGGGGTATGTGGCTACACAAAGTATCCGGCCGGAAGAGGCGGCCGCACAGGGAAGTGTTATTGTTCTGGGAATTTCCAAGGGACGCGATGACATAGATGAAAACGTGATGACAACGGTACCGCAACTTACAGGTATAACGCTTGAAGAAGCGGAACGTTTATGCGAAGATGCCAAACTGTATTATATTATAGTGAAACACGTCAACTATGCTGAAAATCCTGACAGAATATATTCCCAGTCTTTGCAAAGCGGAAGTGAAGTGAATGAAGGAACGGTAATAGAACTTGTATATAACGACGGTCCTAAGATGAACCGTGTCCCGGATTATCAATACAAGAACATATCGGATGTCGATTCAATAACGGGAAATTTGAAGCTTGAAATAGAATATGTATACGAAAACAGTACAACTGTGGCCAAAGACAGGATTATCAGACAGAGCATGCCGGCGGGAACACTTGTTAATGACGGGGCGCATATCACGTTATGGGTAAGCCTCGGAGTGGCTGATGTGGATGTTGATAATATTATAGACAGGCTGACGACGGCAGATGTTACATCTTCTACGAAGAAACCGGCATCTGGAAATAACAGCGGGCAGAAACCGCAGACAAAGACAACGGAAAATGCAGACGGAAGTTCTGCCCAGACAGCGACGCACAAGACTACAGATTCGTCCCAGGCAGAACCTGAGCAGACAACGCAGATACAGTATGATGACGATACAACAGAACAGAAATGGGAATTTGATTATGTGATTGGTGATGACGGTGTTACAATCAAATCAATAAAAGTAAGGAAATACTGGGAGGCCGTATTTGAAAAAGAAGAGATAAGTATCCCTTCAACGATAGACGGGCATAAGGTTGTTGCCGTTGAAGGACTGTCGACCAATGCGCAGTATGGAGATAATATCAAAATAATCAATATCCCGTCAACTGTTAAAACAATCAATACGAACAATCTTGAAGGAAGGTCAAGCCTTACAAAGATAGTTGTTGATGCACAGAATGAGGTGTACGCATCTTATGACGGTGCACTTTACAACAAGGCCCGGACCGTGTTGTATTTCGTGCCGCGTGCCATCAAAGAGGTTACGCTCGCGTCATCCCTTAAGAAGATAGACGATTCGGCATTCCGGGACTGCCGGTACATAACACGGGTCACGATTCCGGCGGCGATGACTAAATTTGATAATATCCAAGGCGGACTTTTCTACGGATGCACGAACCTTAATACCATAAATGTTGAGTCGGGAAACAAAAGGCTTTTTTCGGATAATGGTGTATTATATGAACACGCACACCTGAATAACGGACCGGGAATTAATTTTTTTGACCCCGATACATGGGAGTATTACAATACCAAGAGCAGGCTGATAATGATTCCATACGCCAAGACGAGTCTTGTTATAAGGGCTGATTGCAATTATGTGGAGTCATACAGTTGTTATTATAATTCGTTAAAACAGATAACAGTCGAAAGCGGAAACAGCTATGTGACGGTATATGATAGTGTTGTATATATGGAATTTGGCAGCGAATGGGATATACAATGCTTCCCCGGAGGCAAAAGCGAAGTGAATCTTATGGACGGAATTACAAGCGTGACCGGGGAACTGTATGGGTCGGATGCGCTGGTAAAAATCGTAATTCCCGACAGCGTAACAGCCATAGACAACTATAAATTAAGAACGTCACCGGTACTCCGCAGTATAAATATCCCCGCCGGGGTAACATCGATAGGAACCGGGGTGTTAGAAAATGCACCTAATGTAACGGCTACGGTTGTTAAGGGAACATATGGTGAAGAATGGTGTAAAAATAATAATATAAAATACATTTATGGCTGATTTTTACCAAAAGTTACAAAAAAACTTACCAAAAGTTACATTTTGCGAAAAAATCAAGATTTTATGATATGCTTTCTAAGAGGAGGCAACAGTGCCTGCGAAAGAGAAAAGTATAGGAATGGTATGGGATAGTATGGTACGTATTGCAATATGTGATGATGATGAGAAATCGCTGAATGATCTTCAATGCAGGATAAACAAAATACTGCCGAACAGAGTTACGGTAACTGCACATAATAATCCTTTTTCGCTCGTAACATATATATGCGATGAGATGAAAGGCCGAATAGATGCGGTTTATATTAGCATCAGGCTTAAAGGGCATAACGGAATAAGGGTAGCTCAGAGCATACTTAAGGAATTTCCGGACATTAAGATTATATTTGTGTCCGATGATATTGAAAATGCAAGAGATATATTCAAGGTCAATCCGATTTATTTTATAACGAAGCCTTATAATGATGATTATCTCAGGGATTCATTGTATAAGCTGGTTTCAATGATTGATGAAGAGGAGGTGGACCTGCTGACGTTAGGGTGTGCTGACAGCAGGAAAGGACTTACAACCATAATGACCAGAAATATATATTATATTGAAAGTCAGAAAAGGGTAATTAATGTTCATTATTTTGACAGTTATGGAACATATTATTCCAAACTCGACGATATTGAAGGGCGGCTGCGTTCTAATTTTGTCAGGACACACCAGAGTTATATCGTCAACATAGATAAAGTTAAGAAAATAACTAAAGAGGGAGTTCTGCTTTACGGCGGGAAGACAATTCCGATAAGCCGTTCAAGATATAAGGCAGTAACGGAAATAATTAACAGACACCTAAGTTATATTTAAGGAGGCTAAATATGTTAGTCAAGTGTAATAACGGACATTATTATGATAAAGAGCATGATAATGAATGTCCGATATGTAAAGCTGATGCAGATTCAACAGGAAGCGTTGGAGAAATTATCTGTATTTTCGGCGAAGGTGAGGGCAGAAAATACCCGCTTCATGAGGGGGCGAACAGAATTGGTACAGGGTACCAGATGGACATATGTCTTGCTGATGATATGCAAATAACGCGTGACAATCACTGCTCAATAGTATATGATGTAAATAAGCATAAGTTCACGATAGTACCGACAGCGGGTTCACTCACATATGTGAATGATGTGCTGCTTAAGCAGCCGAGATTGCTGTATGAGAAAGATGTATTTCGAATAGGACGAAGTAATTATAAGCTGGTTAAGAAGAAAAACTGATAACCGGAGGAAAAATATGAGGATTGTTAAATGCGATTCAGGACATTATTACGATGCCGACGTATACAAAGAATGTCCGCATTGCACCGGTAAAGCTGACTATAAAGACATAATCACATCACCAATCAAGAACGGTGGTATAGACTTAAAAGCAGATGATATATCCGCAGACAGACTGAATTATGAGCATAAATTTTAGGGGGGGGGTAGAAGAAAGGAATATCCTGGAATGCCTGTAAATAACGCGTTTGTAGGGCGAGTTGAAGGAATCAGGGGCATTTATGCGGGAGCTGTAATCGATATGCAGCCGGATGAAGTTATTACAATAGGACGGTCGCCTTATGAAGCGAATATTGTATTGTCATCACCTGAAGTGAGCAGAATACATTGCACGATAAGGTATGACGCAAAGGTGGGCCAGTATATTGTTGAGGACAAGTCATCCAACGGCACTTTTTTAGGTAACGGAACCAGACTTGCCAAGGATACACAGACCAGACTTCCCGGCGGAACGATAATATATATATCGGATATAGAAAATGGTTTTAAATTAATATAGCAACAGAGCCTGATGAAGGAACATCATCAGGCTTATTGTGGTTTAATGAAACAGGAGATAATGATATGGACTGCTGTCTTGATAAAGGAACCATCCTTAATGCTGTATATGAGATAACGGATATACTCGGCATGGGAGGTTATGGAATAACATATAAAGTAATCGACAGGAATACGGACAGGATACTTGCGGTCAAAGAGTATTTCCCGGCACATATGGTATGCAGGGATCGCCAGAACAATGATGTCGTGCTGTATGACGAGTCACTTAAGATGCAATACAGGAAGAATATTGAGGGATTTCTTGCGGAAGCACGCAATATGGCCAGGTTTAACAATCATCCCAATATAACGCATGTATATGAATTTTTTGAGATGAACAATACGGCATATTATGTGATGGAGTATATAGACGGAACCAGCCTTAAAGAATACATAGATGATTTCAAACAGAATAACCAGTTCATTCAGACCGAAGACGCAGTCCGGATAATTACCGATGTGCTTAACGGTCTTGAAGTGCTTCATTCAGCCGGAATTGTCCACAGGGACATAAAGCCGGCCAATATTTATGTTGGAAGGGACGGAGTGGTACGCCTGCTTGATTTTGGACTTGCCCGCAAATCCGGAAAAACAGAAAGCGATGCGATAGAACTGACACAGGGATATGCGCCGCCGGAACAATATTACGGAGATACGGTAAGGCCGTGTTCGGACATATATGCTGTCGGAGCGGTTTTCTATGAAATGCTTACACTCATCCGGCCGGATGCAGCCACGGACAGGATGATAGATGACTCACTTCCCAGACCAAGTGATATCAATGCTGATATCCCGGATAATATCAGCAGACTTATTATGCGGGCATTGGCTCTGAAACCGCAGCTGAGGTTGCGCTCGGCGAGGGCAATGAAAAAATACCTTATATCCGGAACTATGCTTAACAACGTGCATCAGGCGGAAAAGGCGGCACGCCGTAAAAGAACAGCAGCTTATATCGCTGCAGCGGCAGCAGCTGTCTGTGCAATAGGTACGGTAATAATACTTAATACGGTCAGGAAGAATAATATAATACAAGCGGGAGAGCTTGATATATGGCTTCCGGATGACATATATTCGGAGGATACGGTAAACGCTATGCTTTCCGTTTTTGAGGAAGAATATCCGCAGATATCGGTCCGGATGAAGATAATTGATGAATCCGAATATGCGGCGAAGATAACGGAGGCTTTCGCATACGGAAACGGACCGGATATATATGATGCGGTACCGCTTGACGGCAAGGATGACCGGAACCGTAAAAACATTGCTTCCCTTGAGGAAAGATTAGACGGAGAAGATTATGCGGTTTTTATGGATGAATATCTCGAAGAAAATATTCTGCCGGTAACATTTTCTGCTAAGATAATATATTATAATACGTCAGAGCAGACGGACGAACCCCGATATACTGACAGTCTTGAAGATTTCGTGGACGGTAAAGCGGATTACTATATGGGAACAACCGACGATTACAGCCATATTCAGAAAGAAATGGCCGGCAGATATGCGATTAAGGAAAACGACGCCGGTGAAGACAGTATCATGATCAGGAGCGGCTTATGTATTAACGGTAAATGCAGTTACGAGACCGGAAGGGCGGCACTGGAAGTTTTGTATTATATGACAGGGGAAAACGCCCAGATGGAATTATGCATTAATGCGGGAAAGGGACTATCCGTAAACAATAAAATAATGGATACTTATAAAACGATTAATGTTGAGATGTCAGATCTTAAGATGGGAGGCAGCAGATGAGAAGATTAAAGAGAAATATTGGGTTAGTGCTTGCTTTGCTTGTTTTTTTGACCGGCGTTAAGCCTGTTCCGGCCGGGGCTGCTGCAAAAGGCAGTGATATATCAGCCGGGGATTTGCCCGGAAGCCAGATTTATGCAACGATATCCGGTAATAATTACGGAATATGCATTATGGGCGGCTTAAAAGGTGAATTTACCGTGCCCGAGAAATATGACGGAAAAACAATCAATACTATAGAAATCCGTGACTGTGATGGACTTACAGGTGTGACGGCCGGAGAAAACATTAAAAATCTTATAATCAGAAATTGTGATTCGGTTAATACGCTTACACTTCCGGCAAGTCTTGAGGAAATAACAATTGATTCCTGCCATGCATTGAGAAAGGTAACAATAGACAAAAATAATAAAAAACTTGCATCCGTATACAATTCCGTCTATTCAAAAGATTACCGCACTTTATATTATTATGCGGGCATAGATGATACCGAAATCAACATACAGGAAGGGTTATACGAAATAGGTTTCTATGCGTTTAATTCATGCAATAATGTAACAAAGATAACAATTCCGGCATCGGTATATGATATTGGAGAGTTTGCTTTTTGTGGTCTTGACAAGCTGAAAACAATAGAGGTGGCTGATGGGAACCGGAAATACAGTATACATAACGGCGATTTGTACTGCAACAGCACACTTATGAGATGCCTGCAGAGCGGCCGGATTAAGCTTTGGGAGGGCACGAAATACATCCAGAAGGAAGCTTTTGATGAATGCCGGGATGTTGAAAGCATAGATATGCCGGATATAAGTGGATGCAAAGCCGTAAAAGCGGGAGAGGTCTGTGATGTATCATGGACAAGGGGCAGACAGTATAATTTTTTCCTGATATCGGATAAGCAGCAGTTTTATACGGTTTCAAAGGAAGACGAGAATTATTTTATTCTTTATGATGGAAGCACACAGACGGATAGTGAGATACAGAATGTCAGCCGTCTTATTCCCAAGGGCAGGGTAAGATATTTCGGAGTGCAGCCTGTCGAGGACAGGTATGACAGCAGGGTGACAGTGTCGTTTGATGTGTCACCGGTTGTCAGGCTTACTGAGAAACAAAGCGTAAATATAAATGATGTACCGGGCGCATTGTATGAATTCACACCGGATGCGACGGGAAATTATATTATGAGATATGATTATTACGGCGATTACACAGTGTATGATGAGCAGTTAAACAAGCTGTACGAGGACGGTGCTGCCTGTAACCTTGATTTATATAATACAATGTGCTACGGAAAAACATATCGTTTTACTGCCGGCAGAAAATATTATTTTTTCATCGGTGAATATACAAGTGTAAATAATATTATGGTTGCCCATGACGACAAGGTGGAGAAAATTTCTGTCTGTAATGCACCGGACAGGGAATATTATATCGGAGAGACCAAAATCGCCCTGACGGGATTAAGAATCAGAGTGCTTTTTGAGGATGGAACCACCCGGGAATTTACTTATGACAGAAGCTGGGACTGCTACCGGGACGATACTGACCATAAAAGAGCGATATATGTTGAGTGGTACAGCGATACAATCAAGGAAGAAGCTAATTATGTAGATATCGTCTGCTACGGCGAAAGAATCTCATATGAAGTACCTGTAGTATCACATACCATAATAAATAGCGACTGCTGGAGATATTACGAGAGTTACGGCAACACCGCCGAAATAGCGGGCTGTGATGTACAAAACGATACTATAGAGATACCGGAAATGATAGACGGCAGGAAGGTCACATCAATAAGCAGGGATGCATTTATCGATAATCATAAAATCCGCAGGGTAATTCTTCCCGAAAGCATTGAGAGGATCAATATGTATGCATTTTCCGGCTGTGATAAGCTTAAGGAAATCAATTTTCCGGCCGGACTTGATACAATAGACTCGGAAGCATTCAGCGGCTGTGCCCTTACAGAGGTGACATTGCCGGAGAATGTCTTTTGCGGCATGTCCGTATTTAAAAACTGTACATCACTTCGTAAGGTAACACTGCCGGAAGGAATGACGGAAATTCCCTATGAAATGTTCATGGGGTGCGTCTCACTTGAACACCTTAACATACCGGCATCGGTGCGGGAAGTGATGTCCGGAGCGTTCGCTTATTGCAAAAGTCTTACCGATATAGATGTACAAAGTGATATTTTTACATATAAGGGAGGCTCATTATATCTGAAAAGTGAAAGTGGTGATTGGCTGATTATGTATAATCCTGCCGCCACAACAATTGATATAAGCGATGAAAGCCGGATAGGTCGTTATGCGCTCACAAGCGTGGGATATACACAGGATATACATTTTCCGGCAGATCATCCCGGCTTTGATGAAGTGAAACTTAACGTGCCGTACAAAGGAGCTTACGGAGTGTATGGTGAGGACAATGAACTTCTGTTCAGGGCGCCTCACACCGGAATATACAGGATTCATATGGAATGTGAC
Source organism: Butyrivibrio sp. CAG:318 (assembly GCA_000431815.1). Lineage (GTDB taxonomy): Bacteria > Bacillota > Clostridia > Lachnospirales > Lachnospiraceae > Eshraghiella. The sequence continues at coordinate 26,056 of FR889219.1, forward strand.
AGAGATGATGAATTATTTGATTATGATCCGGTAACACCGCTTTTTATCGATGAATCAACAGGCGACGGATATATATATATGGATAAGAACGAACTCTATGTGATCGAACATTATATCCGCTGCCAGGATAAAGAAAAAATTCCGTTTACAGTGACTGTAACAGATGTGAGTGAGGGAGTCTTCCGGGATAAACTCAGGTACCGCGTGACTGAAGACAGCCTTGTTTTTTACGGATTCGGGTCAATCAGGGACGGGCTGCCAGAAATATTCAATAAAGCCTCCAAAATAGTATTTGAAAACGGTACCGGCGGGATATCGGGAGATATGCATCTGGATAAATCAAGGCTGAAAGAGCTTGAATTTGGCGGAGTGTCATCACAGTATATCAGTATAACCGATTTTGATCCGTATTCGGAGAATTATACCGAAAGAAAAGACGAAATCACACTGCGCGGACCTGTCGGAGGTAATGCGGAAAGTTATGCCACAGAGAATGGACTTAATTTTTCACCGACTGACAAAATCAATATACACGATGCCGATGTTAAGGCAAAATATGTGTATTATATTGAAAGTGGTGTGGTCCATCCGGATATAAGTATAACATATAATAACAAGAAACTGATTGAAAATGTTGATTATACAGTTGATGATATTGATACATCTTCTATGACGGGATACTACCATTTGTGCGCTTACGGAATTGGCAATTACATGGGAGAAATTGGCTTCCCTGTCATAATACAGCCCAAAGACCCGATTCTTAAGGCTGCAGAGAATACAGCCAAAGGTATTAATGTCAGGTGGAATCCGGTCGGGCAGGCAACGGGTTATATAATTTACAAAAAATCGCCGGGTAAAAGCTGGAAGCGTATCTGTGTTACAGATTCGGGACAAACCACACAGTTTCTCGACACCGCCGTAACAAACGGCGTAACATATACATATACGGCACGCGCAATGTATGGGAATATAACCGGTGACTGGAGTTCTACGGCTGTAATTACAAGACTGGGATACCCGGAAGTTAAATCGCTGTCCAATATAACATCGGGTATTGAAGTGAAATGGAGCCGTACGGCCGGTGCCGGAGGATATATATTGTATCGCAAAACGTCGGGCGGCACTTATGCAAGAATTGCCAACATTAAGCATGGCAATGTGACATCGTACATTGACCGCACGGCTAAGGCCGGGATATCGTATACATATACCGTAAGAGCATATTCAGGCACCTCAATGAGCGGTTGGCGTAATCCGGGGACGATACTGCGCCTTGCCGACCCGACGGTGCAGTCTGCATTAAATGCTACAGGAGGAACACAGATTAAATGGAGCCGTTCTGCCGGTGCCGGAGGGTATATTGTTTACCGCAGAAACAAGGGCGGAGCCTGGAAACGTATTGCATATATCAATGGCCAGAATGTATTATCTTATACTGATAAAAGTGCTAAAGCCGGAGTCACATACGATTATACGGTCAGGGCCTTTAAAGGCAGCCTGTTAAGCGACTGGCATAATTATAAGACAATCAGACGACTTAACAATCCAATGCTTAAGTCAGTGGCTACGTCACGATATGGAATAAATATCAGGTGGAATAAAAGTCCTTATGCAACAGGATACATCATATATCGTAAAACCGGAAAGGGCAGCTGGACCCGTATTGCCAAAATAAATAATGCAAGTGCAACCGGCTTTACTGATACCACTGCTGCCAAGGGTGTCAAATACACTTATACAATCCGGTCGTATTCAGGCAGTTATTTAAGTTACTGGAATTCGGTAAGGAGTGCCGTAAGGTAAAACGCTGCCGTGCTTTTTCTTGTTTTGGGCAGAAAATAGTGCTATACTACACATAAATACGAGAAAACGGAAGGATTAAACAGATATGTATACAATGAATAGCCATGTCAGATATAGCGAAGCAGACCACAATGGACTGATCACTCCTGATGCGCTTATTAATTATTTCCAGGATTGTACGATGGTTCATTCGGAACTGTGCGGACGAGGCGTGACCAACGCGTCCAAAGCGGAGGGATACTGGTTTCTCGCATCATGGCAGGCGGATATTATAAGAACACCGAAATTGTTTGAAAATATTAATATAACGACGATACCGTATGAGTTCAAGGGATTTTTCGGAAGCCGTAATTTCCTGATAACAACAGATGATGGGGAAGAACTTGTAAAAGCCAATTCGGTATGGATATATCTTGATTCACACACACATTCACCGGCGAGGATTCCGAAGGAAGAAGGCGCTGCATATGGCGAAATAGGCCCGAAGCTTGATATGGAATACCTTCCGCGCAAGATTAAAGTGACTGACGAACTGTCGCCTTATGCGCCCGTACCGGTAGACATCCAGCAGATTGATACGAATGAGCATGTTAATAACTGCGAATACATAAGGACTTTCATGAGTGCAACCGGCGCGGTTGACATGCCGCGCAGGATAAGAGCCGAATACAGGCAGGCAGCAGTCATGGGCGATATATTTCATCCGTATGTATATAAGGATGATGCCAGGTGCATCGCAGACCTGCGTGGTGAAGACGGAACATCATATGCCGTGGTAGAATTTATTTACGAAAAGGAATAATTTATGATAGAATTAGGCAGAAAACAGGCCTTAATGGTCGTTAAAAAAACAGAGTTTGGCGTTTATCTCGGAACAGAAGACGATAAGGTGCTTCTTCCGGCCAAATATGCCGACCCGGATATTGAGGAAGGCGATTCAATGACAGTATTTGTCTACAGGGATTCGAAAGACAGGCTCATAGCCACCACACTTGAACCGCTCATAACTCTCGGCGAGGTAAAGCCTTTGAAAGTAAAACAGCTTACTAAAATCGGCGCATTTATGGACTGGGGACTTGAGAAGGATCTCCTGCTTCCGTTTAGCGAGCAGACTTCAAGGGTTGAGGAAGGAAGAACCTATCCGGTCGCGCTTTATATTGACAAGAGCGACAGACTGTGCGCCACCACAAAGATTTATCCGTACCTTAAGACAACGGACGCATACCACACAGGCGATGGCGTTAAGGGAACCGCATACGAATACATTGAGAAATTCGGTATGTTTGTCGCAATAGACAATATGTATCAGGGTCTCATTCCCAAGAAAGCTCTTTATGGCAGAATACGCATAGGCGATGAAGTTAAAGCAACGGTATCCAAGGTCCAGCCTGACGGCAAGATAGAGCTGGCGTTACGCGCTCCGGCATATCTTCAGATAGATGATGATTCACAGGCTATTTTAAAGGCACTTGAAAAGGCGGGCGGACATCTGCCGTACAATGACAGAACGGATCCCGAGATAATTAAGAATGAGTTCGAGATGAGTAAAGCGGCATTTAAGCGTGCCTGCGGACATCTTCTCAAAGAAAAATATATACAAATCACGAATTCAGGAATAGACAGAATTTGAAAGGAGAATTGATTTAATTATGTCAAAGGTAATCAGCACAGACAAGGCACCGGCAGCAATCGGACCTTATTCACAGGCAATCGAGGTTAACGGAATGGTATTCACATCAGGAGTCATCCCGGTAGACCCACAGACGGGAGTTATTCCTGCAACAATAGAGGAACAGGCCAATCAGGCTTTCTCCAATCTTAAGAACCTCATCGAGGCATCAGGTGCCACAATCGACAAGGTAATCAAGACAACCGTATTCATCAAGGAGATGAATGATTTTGGCAAAATTAACGAGATATATGCAACATATTTCAAAGAACCTTTCCCAGCACGCTCATGCGTGGAAGTAGCAAGACTTCCAAAGGACGTAATGCTTGAGGTTGAGGCAGTCGTTGCCAAATAATAATAATCACTGAGCCGTCATACCGGACAATGCGTTGCAACCGGTATGGCGGCTTTTTTTTGTGCCACTGCGCGGGTACAGGAGAAAGATATTTCTCTCTCCGCCTGTGACACAGCTCCACCCAGGCCCCCCAACCCTATACCCGGCCAACGAATACATGAACACCCCGACATAAGCCCACTGCGGCTGTCTGCACACGCCGGTGCTTAATCTTCCAAAGGCGGATTTTAGCATCCGTTGCGCGTGCAGTCAAGCAAGAGCGTGCCGCCAGAGGGCTTATGCGGGGGACCATGTTATTTTGTTGAAGCTGTTTCGTATAAAGCTGTCACGATTTTTATCACCGGAGGAATAATTTCCGGGGTTTTGATTAACATATCTGTTATGTGATTGATGTCATCAACTATGCTTCCGTCAAGAGAGGGTTCCCGGATGATATGCATCTGGCAGTCCGGATTTAATGATGTTATGGGAATTCCGGTTACTTCTGATATGCGTGAAAGGAGAACATCGGACGGAATACGTCTGCCGCGTTCAATCAGACCATAATATTTGGTGCTTATGCCAATAAGCTCTGCGGCCTGTTCCTGCGTAAGACCGGAATTCAGCCTGAATTGTGTGAGATTGTATGATAAATCATTTCTAAGTGTATTCATAGCCACATAATAATTAATAAAAGTATAAATTCCCACCATCATACAGTTCCTAAAACACGAAAAATATTTACTATGAGTGAAAAGTGAGATATAATCATATATAAAAAGGAGTAACAGAATGTTTAACGGAAAGATGATTGCCCGCAATGGCATTGAAATACATGAAAATGATAAGCTGCGTGCAGTTTACCTGGAAAATGAACAGTTTGGAAATGATATTATTCTTGTTGGACCGGGAGGATTTGAAGGGTATCCGGATGTGATTCTGTATCTGGAATTGAAGGAATTTATGGCCGGAAACACATATTATTCAGATTACGAGATGGTTGTTTACGGTCAAAAAGAAGAGAACATATATAATGTTCTCCTCTTTGAGGGCAATCCGCGTACGGAATGACCGCCTGCTATACGGAAACGTCAATATTGGCTCCGAGACCGGGGGTGACTGACATCTCCATCATTTTGCGAAGGCCGTCGCCTGCTGTCTCAAGGTCGTCGAGACTCATTGAGAGAACGCGGATAGATGCCTGATTAGCGACATCCGTCATTGCCATGGATGTGGAAAGTGCTGCAATATCCATATACATAAGCTCCTTTCGCATTATGATCCGGAATATTTCCGGACTTTTTTAATTATACATTATATATTTCGGCATAACAATAATTTTATTCAACAAATCGGCATATAGAACAGCACATTTCTGTCAATAATTACCGGTATGGAATGTATCGGGAGGCGATTGCGTGAAAAGATATATCAGATATCCGGTAATTATGGCCGGCGCGGCACTTATGGGATTTGCAGTAAAAAACATCTATGATCCGGCGGGGATTGTTACCGGAGGATTTGCCGGAATAGCTATAATAGCGGCCGGACTTAAGGCGGTGCCTCTGTGGGTGACCAATATGGCACTTAATGTACCGCTTTTTATTATGGCATGGCGGATGCTGGGACAAAAGATAATTGTCCGTTCGCTGATTGCGGTTGTGATATATTCGGCATCAATGGCGGTATCGCCCGAGATTACATGGTTTGCGGAAGATATTTTCATATCGGCGGCTGTGGGAGGCCTGACTACGGGGCTTGGCATGGGACTGGTGCTTTATGCGGGAGGCACATCGGGAGGAGTTGACATGTTAGCTACTTTAATCTGCCATTTTACACATAAAGTCAGACTGCAATGGGTAATTTTTGCGGCGGATGCGCTCATAATATGTGCCGGTGCATATGTGTTTGGCGCAGTGAATGCGGTGTATGCCGTGATTTCTGCATTTGCTGCGAGTTATGTATCAGGCAGGATAATAGTCGGTCCGGCGTCATCCCGCGCAGTTCTGATAATAAGCGGGCACAGCACTGAAATTGCCGGACAGATAATGAACACAACAGGCCGCGGCGTAACCGGAATAGATGGGACAGGGATGTATACCGGCCATGAGGGCAGACTGCTGTTGTGTATAGCATCGTCGCGTGAGATAGCGGACATAAAGGACATTATTTACAGTGTAGACACGGAGGCTTTTGTGACGGTAAGCAATGTATCGGAAGTTTTGGGAGAAGGATTTGTGAAAATAAAATGATTTTGTGAAATGTGCCAACAAAACGACACCATTTTTGTGAAACTTGCTGTCAAATCTAAAAAAAAAATAAACTGGTATTGAAATTGCACAATTATAAAAAATTTTTTTGGTAATTTACAATATGGCATAAAAAGGGACAAAAGTGTATTATTATTAGAGTAAACAAGTGTAAATCACTTAATTATTTTCTAGGAGGAAGTTATGGCAAGTTTATCACTTAAAAATATTTGTAAGGTATATCCTAACGGATTCGTAGCCGTTAAAGATTTCAATCTTGATATCGCAGATAAGGAGTTCATCATCTTCGTTGGACCTTCAGGATGCGGTAAATCAACAACACTTCGTATGATCGCAGGTCTTGAGGAGATTACATCCGGTGAGCTCTGGATCGGAGATAAGTTAGTAAATGATGTAGAGCCTAAGGACAGAGATATCGCAATGGTATTCCAGAACTACGCTCTTTATCCTCATATGACAGTATATGACAACATGTCATTCGGTCTTAAGCTTCGTAAAGTACCTAAGGCAGAAATCGACAAGCTCGTTCATTCAGCAGCTAAGATTCTTGGCATTGAGCAGCTCCTTGATCGTAAGCCAAAGGCTCTTTCAGGTGGACAGAGACAGCGAGTTGCCATGGGTCGTGCAATCGTTCGTAATCCTAAGGTATTCCTTATGGATGAGCCTCTTTCAAACCTCGATGCAAAGCTCCGTGTTCAGATGCGTATTGAGATCCAGAAGCTTCATCAGAGACTTCAGGCAACAATCATCTATGTAACACATGACCAGACAGAGGCTATGACACTTGGTACCAGAATCGTTGTTCTTAAGGACGGCGTTATCCAGCAGGTAGATACACCTCAGAACCTCTACGATAAGCCAAACAACGTATTCGTTGCAGGATTCATCGGATCACCTCAGATGAACCTTCTTGATGCTAAGGTTGTTCAGTCAGGATCAGATGTAGTTCTTATGTTCGGAAGCAATTCAATCAAGCTTCCTGAAGCTAAGGCTAAGACACTTGTAGATGCAGGTTATGTTGATAAGACAGTTATCATGGGTATTCGTCCGGAAGATCTCTATGATACAGAGATGTTCATCAGCACAAGCCCTGACAGCGTAATCGATGTTGATATTAAGGTATACGAGCTTCTCGGTGCCGAAGTATTCCTTTACTTCGATATTGACAACGTAAGCTGTACAGCACGAGTTAATCCTCGTACAACTGCTCGTCCTGGCGATACTATCAAGCTTGCACTTGATATGACTAAGCTCCATATCTTTGATAAGGAGACAGAGCAGGTAGTTCTTCACTAATTGATGGCGGATATATTCACATTTGAAGTGGGAAATAAGAATGTGAATGAATATATATAATTTAAGGATATTAGCCGGTAAGGCTGAGGGTACATGGCTGTTAGCGTAAATGTCAGCAGATAAGAGGAAATAACGGATAAGGCGTAATATAATTACACATGAACGTTAACAACCATTCCCCGGCGGAGCCGGAGAATGGTTGTTTTTATATACAATATTAATCCATATAAAGTGTACAAGGAAGGAGAGAGGATATTCAATCGGTACAGTGGGAGAAATATAATAAATTTTAATTTCAGGAGGATATCTTATGAGGAAATTTACAGCTTTCTTAACAACAGCAGTAATTGTGGCATGTAGTTTGATGCCATGCATGGGTTCTAATTCAGGGAAATATTCACTTAGGTATGCACAGAATGCACCGGGAGATGTAAATGTGCTGACAGCGGATTTGAATCTTGAATCGTCAGCTAAGAGCAGTGTGACAATTAAGTCAACTAAATTTACAACATACATAACAGGAGCTTCTGCTGATGCTTATTCAATATTTAATGGGAAAACATCCAAAACACAGGTTATGAACAGGGTTGGAACATACGCCATTGATTATCCTGGGATTTCGCAACCGAAAACAGGTGCCCCAGTTAAGGTACATATAGAACTTTCTGATTATGTGCCATCGCGTGGAGTAATAGCACAGGGAACGGTATCGTTGTAAGGAGTGTGATTTTATGAAAAAAGGTACTTTGGGATATTGCATTATAGCGGGTGTATTAATTATTGGATGTGCCGTGTTCTTTATAGGCCGGAAAATTAGGAACAGACAAGAGAAAACAGATACAGCAGGAATCGTCGAATCAGAAGACACACTGGTAGATATATCAGAAGCGTACGATGTAGACGAATTACTGGCATCGGATTATGACAACATCGAACTTCCATCATCACTTGATGTTGAGAAAGTGGAGGCTGTCAGCAATGTGATTCTCAAAGTACCTGATTATGAAGAACAGAATAAGAAACTAGATATAAAGTTCTTTCAGGATAATCTTCAGAAAATGGGATACAAATATGATGAACAGTATGTTATTGATGACAAAGGTAAGACATACCCATATGGAAGATACTACAATGACGAAAAATTATCTGCCTACATAGCAACAGGTTGCACAGGTTTTTTCGTAGTGGATTCAATAAATACATATGATTATGAGACAGTGGAAGAATTTTATGTGGATGCTCCGTATGAGGATGATGAACATGAAATCATTGGTGGTTCCATGAAAGTATCTGAAGCGGTTGAAATGTATGAAAAGCTTGAGACGGAATGTATAGCGGAACTGGGATATGACATACCGGTACCGAAGGTATTCAGAGTAAGGATTGTTAAAAATGAGAATCAGCAATTGAGATATGAGATGGATACACGGATGAGCTACAATGGAGTTCCTGTGATTGGGGTCGGTGACAAGTATTCAAGAAGTGGATTCGGATATGAAGTGTTAAAGGGAACTTCGTCAGGAACAGTTTCCGGAAAGAAGATTACAGACGGAATCAAAGTGTCATACTATGGATTTCCCACGGAATATGTTTCGGATACACCTATAGATAAAGTTATAAGTGTAAAGAAAGCATGCGATTTGGTTAATGTTAAACTGTCGGCATATAGGAAAAATAAACTCTTAAATGTGAAAATGGAATATCTGCCGTTTTTTGAAAAAGAAACCGACGAAGAGAATCACAGTGGCATTGAATGGACAGGACTTCAATCGGGAAATAAGTTCAGACTAAAGCCATACTGGGTATTCGTTTTTGACAGTACCACTGACAATGAAATAATAGGGCTTGTAGATTGTGTGACGGGAGAGGTAGGACTTGTATATAATCAGTGATTTTTTAAAAATTTTATTATCAAGAATTAAACAGATTATAAGTGGAACGGTGTTCTGGGCCTGCACAGGATGCGTACTGTTGTTGTGTTTTACCGCAACCGGGTATATGGATGGAAATACCAGTTATAGTGTTATTGAAACCATAATAAGAATACCGGTTTCACAGTATGCTGACATTCCGTCATTGTCGTGGAATTCGATTTTTACGGTGGGACTTTATGGATATGTGACGCTTTTTCTCCCTGCGGTTGCATCACTGCCGTATGTAATGACCGTTGTAATGGACAGGCGGAGCCATATGCTCAGAATGAGACTGATGCGTAATCAGTATGGACCGTACATAGCGGCCGAAAGTGCGGCTGCGCTGGTATCGTCGGGAATTCTGGTCACTATAGGATATGTGGCTTATGGAATAATAACATTTATGATATTTCCGCACGGAGCGGGTACGTTTACGTTTGCGGATATAGCTAAGGTTATCGGGGGCACGTTCTGGTATGGGATGGATGTGAGTGCGATGGCGTTGGTACTCAGTGCATTTGTTACCAATGAATATGTAATAGTTACGGTGCCATTTATGATTATTTATATAATTGGCGTTATTTCCAATAAAGTATTTTCTTCAACAAATATTCCGGAACAGGTAAGCCGCATTGTTATGGCTGTTTCTCCGGAAATGCTGGCAGTCATAGGCAGGGCTGCTGATAATGCGAAATATATTATCATAGTGCATGTTATATATATGGTAATATGCATTGCGCTATATTACATAATTAGAAAAAGGAGGATGGATTATGGAAACTAGTACTTTTTCCTTCAAAAAAAGTTTTAAATTCGCCTCCTCGGAATATGTTCACTGGATTACTAATCCTAAATTGATCATATTGTCGATGCTGATTGTTTTTATATATGAGTTCGATATAAGGCCGTTAGTTGATGCGGCAGCGCTTATGAATGTCAAACTGTCAATATTGGAACCGTTTGTGACAATCGGAAGCAGCGGAGTGATAATGATGATACTTCCGATAATGTACCTTGTGATAATGGCTGGATATCCGCGCTCGCAGGCAGGTGACTGGTTCTATGTAATCAGGCTCGGCAGGATCAACTGGGGTGTCGGACAGATATTGTTCGGAGTAATGACAATCATTACATATGTCACGTTTATCGCTTTATGTACGATGGTTCCGGTTTTGTGGCGGGCGGATTACAGTGTGCAGTGGAGCGATGTGGCTAAGAAATATACACTGATGTTTCCTGATAAAATAGGGGATTTTACATCGGGACTTCTTCCGAAGAATCTGTACAATCAGATGCCGCTTGGCAAAGCCGTGATACATACATATCTGTTTTTTATGCTGTATCTGCTGTTATTATTGCTGGTAATGCTGGTGTTCAGCCTGGAGGGACACAGGGCGGCCGGGTTCATAACAGCGTGTGTCATCGTGGCGGCGGGAACAGCGTTATGTTCAGTCAAGTCACCGGCAATGTGGGTGTTTCCGATGGCACAGTCGGTTGTGTGGCTTCATTTTACAGAATTTTTCCGTAAGAGGATTGTGGAACTGTACGAATCATATATGTATTTCGGTGTGATCAACGCGGTACTTATCACATTGATATTACAGAGAATGTCAAAACACAGATATCTTGATGTTGAAGTGTAAGTGAGGTGAACCGAATGGATAAAGTAATAAATGTTGAGAACGCGTGTCTTACAATTAATAAAAATGTAATATTAGATAACATAGACTTTGAAGCCGGAGAAGGTGAGATAGTCGGAATAGTCGGACGCAACGGAAGCGGCAAGACAATGCTTATGAAGTGCATATGCGGATTTATTCCGCTTACCTCCGGACGTATAACGGTTGACGGCAAAGAAATAGGAAAGGATGTTGATTTTCCGGCTTCGACCGGCGTTATCATTGAAACTCCGGGTTTTGTGCCTTATTACACGGGATTTCATAATCTGAAAATATTATCTGAAATCGGAACAAGGATTCCGGACGAGCGTATTAAAGAGGCGATGAAATTAGTGGGGCTGGATCCCGGACTTAAGAGGCATGTTGGTAAATACAGCCTTGGAATGAGACAGCGGCTCGGAATTGCACAGGCGATAATGGAGGACCAGAGAATATTGATACTGGATGAACCGTTTAACGGACTGGACGCCGACGGTGTCGTAGATATCCGCAGACTGCTCCTTGAATATAAGGAACAGGGCAGGACGGTGTTGATAGCATCACATATTGCACAGGATATTAATATCTTATGTGACAAAACAATATTCCTGAATAAGGGAAAGATAAGTGAGCAGGAAGCACTCAGGTAATAATATATGGCAGATGCAATGGGAAAATTAATTCTTTTTTGCATTTGCCCTTTTTTTTTTCACAATTTTGTTTTACAATAAATAATAGTATGTAGAATGCAAAGGAGTGGGCAGATGATTTCTAATCAGATACTTCAAAATACGATTGAAGGACTCAAGTCAATTACGAGAATAGACCTGTGTATAATGGACACGGACGGTAAGGTGTTAGCCTCAACTTTCTCCGGTGCGGAGGGGCATGAGGAAGCGGTATGTTCATTTGTAGATTCACCGGCCGACAGTCAGGTTGTATCAGGATACCAGTTTTTCAAGGTTTATGACGACAGCCGCCTTGAATATGTGCTTATAGTTAACGGCGGAAGCGAAGATGTTTATATGATTGGCAAGATTGCAGCTTTTCAGATACAGAATCTTCTTGTGGCATATAAGGAGCGCTTTGATAAGGATAATTTTATCAAGAACCTGCTGCTTGATAATCTTCTGCTCGTTGATATATATAACCGTGCGAAGAAGCTGCATATTGAGACAGATGTGCGAAGAATTGTATTTATCATAGAGACTAAGCATGAGAAGGACAATGGCGCGCTTGAGACAGTGCGTACGCTTTTTGCCACGAAGACGAAGGATTTCATTACGGCTGTTGATGAGAAGAATATAATCATTGTTAAGGAAGTTAAACCGAATGAGTCATATAAGGAACTGGAACAGACGGCCTATGTAGTACTTGATACTCTCAATACAGAGGCCATGAGTAAAGTTCATATTGCGTACGGTACCATAGTTAATTCAATTAAGGAAGTGTCGCGTTCATACAAAGAAGCGAAGATGGCACTTGATGTAGGCAAGATTTTTTACAGTGACCGTAATGTCGTAGCATACAGTAATCTGGGTATAGGAAGACTTATTTACCAGCTTCCGATACCGTTATGCAAGATGTTCATCAAGGAAATTTTCGGTGGCAAATCGCCGGATGATTTTGATGAAGAGACTCTTTCCACCATTAATAAGTTCTTTGAGAACAGCCTTAATGTGTCGGAAACATCACGCCAGCTTTTTATCCACAGGAATACGCTTGTGTACAGGCTGGATAAGATACAGAAGAGTACAGGACTTGACCTCAGGATTTTTGAAGATGCGATTACTTTTAAGATAGCGCTTATGGTGGTCAAGTATATGAAATATATGGAAACGATTGATTATTGATATTGCAGGCCGGTATAATTGTATCTGACCGCGGCGTATCAATATACCAAAGGACAGTATAAGATGATAGATTTAGAGAACGTAAGTAAAACATATTCAACAGGTGTTCCGGCACTTGAAAATATTAACCTGCACATTGACAAGGGCGAATTTGTATTTATTACCGGTGTCAGTGGTTCGGGTAAGTCAACGCTGATTAAGCTTCTCCTTAAGGAACTTAATCCGACGTCGGGAAGAATTGTTATTAACGGCAGGAATCTTTCCGGAATCAAGCCGAATAAGCTCCCATATCTAAGAAGGGATATCGGAGTTGTTTTTCAGGACTTCAGACTTTTTGAAGACCGTAATGTGTACGAGAATGTTGCATTTGCACAGAAAGCGATAGAGGCACCGGGAAAGAGAATCCGTGCCAAGGTGCTTGCCATGCTTTCCATGGTAGGCCTTCTTGAAAAATATAAGACTAACCCTAAGCAGCTTTCCGGTGGAGAACAGCAGAGGGTTGCCATAGCCAGGGCGCTTATCAATAAGCCGGCTATCCTGCTTGCAGACGAGCCTACGGGTAATCTTGACGAGGCGAACTCATGGGAGATCATGAAGCTTCTGGAGAATGCCAATGAGCAGGGCACAACGGTCGTTGTGGTTACGCATAACCTTGAGATTGTAAGGGCGATGCGCAAGAGAACAATAACTATTGAAAATGGACATATTGTTCATGATATAGAGGAAGGCGGTAATTTCTATGAAATTTAAATCACTGGGATACTGCTTTGTTCAGGGACTTAAGAACATCGGACGTAACAGAATTTTTTCGCTTGCATCGGTTGTGACCATGTCGCTTTGTATTTTTATTCTCGGACTTTTTTACTCGATAACCAGAAATGTATCATATATGGTAGATCAGATGTCAGAGTCTCTCTGCGTCAAAGTCTTTTTTGATAAGGGAATTTCCGATGAGAGAATACAGTCCATAGGCAATTCGATCAATAAATACGATGGCGTGACGATGGTTCATTTTACTTCCGCCGATGAGGCGTGGGAGAAGTACAAGGAAGAATATTTCGGCGAGACGTATATGGATCTGGCCGATGGATATGCCGGAGATAATCCGCTTAAAGATTCCGCATCATATGAGGTTTACTTCAGTGATGCCGGCATGCAGGAAGATCTGGTTAATTACATTAAGGGAGTGGATGGCGTAAAGCGTGTTAACAGCTCGGATGTTACAGCTGACAGCCTTTCGGAGATAAGCAGTCTTGTAAGCATTGTGTCTCTGGTTGTGCTTGTGATGCTTACCGCCATAGCGCTTTTCCTTATCAGTAACACTATTTCGATAGGAATCACAGTCAGGGACGAGGAGATCAAGATAATGCGCCTGCTCGGTGCACATAATGCATTTATCAGGGCACCGTTTGTCGTTGAAGGCATTATCATCGGTATTGCCGGAGCGCTTATTCCGATAGGAATATTGTATGCAGTGTATGGCAATATCGTTAAATACATTCTTACCAAGTTTTCGTTCCTCTCGAATATACTCTCATTTATGCCTGTTTCACAGCTGTTTAAGGTATTTGTGCCTATGGCTGTGGCACTCAGTGTGGGACTCGGACTTCTCGGAAGTTTCCTGTCACTTAACAGACATCTGAAAGAGAAATAAGTAACTTTAAGAACAGCATCCATCACGAAAGGGTGGTATCTAATGAAAAAAATACTTAAACTGGCAGCTGTCGGTGTTTCGGCATTTATGTTATGTTCATATATCGGACAGAATAATTATGTGCAGCCGTCTGCGGTTGAACAGACTGATATCGATGATGCCGAGAAAGAACAGCAGCAGGTCCAGAACAAGATTGATAATTTGCAGAAAGAACTTGACAGTCTGGCATCAGACATAACGGATACCGAGAATTATATTTCGCAGCTTGATACAAAGCTTGCAGGTTATACATCACAGCTTGTGGAATGCCAGGGCAAAATAGACGCCAAGCAGACTGAAATAGACGCCAAGAAACAGCAGATTGCAGACAAACAGGCAGAGATAGACAGCGCACAGGCAGAGCTTGATGCAGCCAAAGAAACTGAAAAAGAGCAGTATGAAGCCATGAAACTCAGAATACAATATATGTATGAGTGCGGTGACAGTACTTTTCTTGATATGATTTTTTCAGCCGAGGATTTATCCGATATGCTCGGAAAGGCAGAGTATGTCAACAGCATTGTGGAATATGACAGAAATCAGCTTAAGAAGCTTGCGGATACACAGAATACAATAAGCGGTCTTATAAGCACGATGGAAACAGACAAGGCGGCGCTTGAGACTGAGAAGACAACACTCCAGAATGAACAGAATGAGCTTCTGACATTGCAGACGGATTTGCAGAACCAGCAGAAGTACATTGATGTGATCCTTGATGAGAAAGAGTCTAAGCTTACAGTACTTGAGGGCCAGCAGCAGAATGCCGCAACAGCAAAGGCAGCTGCCGAGAAAGAACTTGAGGAACAGAAACAGATTGTTGCGAACATAAAGGCGGAATGGCAGAGACAGCAGGAAGAGGCTAAGAATAATGGCACAGATGCAAGCCAGGAAGCGCAGAAGACGCTTGAACAGATTGGCCTTGCCGGCGGTTTCACATGGCCGATTCCGGGATATAATATGATTACATCGGAATGGGGAACAAGATACCATCCGATACTTCATTTTACTACGCTTCATGACGGAATGGATATCTCCGGTGGAGGAATATACGGAAAGCCGATAGTGGCAGCATACTCCGGAACGGTCAGCATTGCGGATAATTCCAATGCGACATCAGGATACGGATATTATGTTAAGATTGACCATGGTGTAGGTGTATCCACGTTGTATGCGCATTGTTCGCTCCTTGCGGTTTCTGTTGGTCAGCAGGTACAGGCAGGACAGGTGATCGGATACATAGGAAGCACAGGTAACTCGACGGGTGCACATCTGCATTTCTCGGTATTTGTCCAGGGTGAATCCAAGAACCCGAGGGATTATATTACAATTCCTTCGTATTAATTTTTGACAGGTAACAGGTAATGGGTGACGAAGAAGTTAAGAAATTATATAAAAAGGGAATAAGAATCGGAGCAGCAATCGGTGCATTATCGGTATTGCTGGTGTGCGCAATTGCGGTCGGAATTATTTTTTCCCTGAATTATGAACGCAAAGTCAAGGCGGACAGAACGACACTGGCGCTAGGCGACAATGTGACATCAAAGATTAACGAACTTACGGGAATTGTCGATTCGCTTTTTCTGTACGATTATGATAAAGATGAGATGGCTGACAATATCTACAAGGCGGTCATGAGCAGTCTTGACGATCCGTACAGTAAATATTATACAGCTGAGGAATATAAGGAATTGTCCGCGAGTACGGAAGGCGTTTATTATGGTATAGGTGCGACGGTCACATTGAATGATGACGGATATGTACGTATTGTACAGACGCAGGAGGGCTCGCCGGCAGAGGAAGCCGGGATTCTTGCGGAGGATGTCATTACGGAAGTGGCCGGAGAGAATGTCAAGGGCATGAAGCTTGACGATATAGTAAGCCGGATGAAGGGCGAGGAAGGCACAAGTGTTACACTTACTATTGTCCGTGGAGACGAAACTCTTAAGATAGATGTGACAAGACGTAAAATAGATTCTGTGCTTGTGACCGGAAAAATGCTTGATAATAATATAGGATACATTGCAATGAGCCAGTTTGAAGGTGTTACGCTCGAACAGTTCAATAATGCTTTTGATGATCTGAAGGAACAGGGCATGCAGGGACTTATCATTGATGTCAGGGGCAATCCGGGCGGAAGACTTGATACGGTTACGGATATTCTTGACAGACTTCTTCCTGAAGGACTTATCGTATATATGCAGGATAAGAATGGCAAGCGCGAAGAAATCCGTTCCGATGCGGAATGCGATCTTGATGTTCCGTGTGCGGTGCTTGTCAACGGAAACAGCGCAAGTGCATCGGAAGTATTTTCCGGAGCTTTGCAGGATTACGGACTTGCCGGAATAATCGGTACGCAGACTTTCGGAAAAGGAATAGTCCAGTCCATATATAAGCTCGATGACGGTTCGGCTGTTAAGCTGACCACACAGGATTATTACACTCCGAACGGCAACAATATTCACGGAATAGGCATCACACCTGATGAGGTTGTTGAACTTGACGAGGATGCTTATAAGAAGGATGGAACAGACACGCAGCTTGATGCGGCAGTCAGGTATATTATGGACAAATTACAATAATAAATAATAGAGGTGCCGGACGTTGGTCCGGCATCTTTTTTTGAATCTGTTAAATACAGAACAAATGTTTGCAAAAGTATGTACATTTAAAATTGATTATGCTATAATGGGTAAAAATCATTGATTAAGGTGTAAGAGTATGGATCATTTTGAATTGGTATCGGAATACGGACCGACCGGAGACCAGCCGCAGGCTATAGAGAAGCTAGTGAAGGGATTTGAAGAGGGCGACCAGTTCCAGACACTTCTCGGTGTAACGGGTTCCGGTAAGACATTCACCATGGCGAATGTAATACAGAAGCTTAACAGACCGACACTTGTCATAGCGCATAATAAGACACTTGCCGGCCAGCTGTATTCGGAATTTAAGGAATTTTTCCCCAATAATGCGGTCGAATATTTTGTCTCATATTATGATTATTATCAGCCGGAGGCATATGTACCTTCTACGGACACATATATAGAGAAGGACTCCGCGATTAACGACGAGATAGATAAGCTCAGGCATTCCGCTACGGCAGCGTTGTCGGAGCGCAGGGATGTTATAATAGTTGCCAGCGTGTCGTGCATATACGGTCTCGGAAGCCCGATTGACTATCAGAATATGGTGGTTTCGCTAAGACCGGGGATGGAGAGAGACCGTGATGATGTTATAAGGCAGCTTGTTGATTTGCAATATACCAGGAATGACATGGATTTCAAGCGCGGAACCTTCCGGGTAAGGGGGGATGTGCTGGAGATTTTCCCGGCATCGAGCGGTGACTGTGCGGTCAGAGTGGAATTTTTTGGGGATGAAGTGGACAGAATAACGGAGATAGATACGCTGACGGGAGAGATTAAGGCCGAGCTTAAGCATACCGCAATTTTCCCGGCATCGCATTATGTTGTTCCGAGGGATAAGCTGGTTAAGGCTGCCGAGAATATACGCGCGGAAGCCAAGGAACGGGTGGCTTATTTTAAGAGCGAGGACAGGCTCATTGAGGCACAGAGAATAGGCGAGAGAACGGAATTTGATGTAGAGATGATGCTTGAGACAGGATTCTGCTCCGGTATCGAGAATTATTCGAGACATCTTACAGGACTGGCTCCGGGAACACCTCCGTGGACACTTATGGATTATTTTCCGGATGATTTTATCATAATGGTTGATGAATCACATATTACAATACCACAGATACGCGGAATGTATTTCGGTGACCGTTCCAGAAAGACCACACTTGTGGATTATGGGTTCCGTCTTCCGTCGGCACTTGATAACAGACCGCTGAATTTTGAAGAATTTGAGAGTAAGATTAACCAGATGCTGTTTGTATCCGCGACCCCTTCGACATATGAAGAGGAACATGAGCTGCAGCGCGTTGAACAGATAATAAGGCCGACGGGTCTGCTTGATCCGGAGATTTCGGTAAGACCGGTTGAAGGTCAGATAGACGATCTTATAGCCGAAGTGAATAAGGAGACGGCGGCACATAATAAGGTTCTTATCACGACTCTTACCAAGAGAATGGCGGAAGACCTGACATCGTATATGAAGGAAGCAGGAATCAGGGTCAGATATCTGCATTCGGATATTGACACGCTTGAACGTGCGCAGATTATCAGGGATATGAGACTGGATGTTTTTGATGTGCTTGTCGGTATCAATCTTCTGCGTGAGGGCCTTGATATTCCGGAAATTACGCTTGTGGCTATTCTTGATGCAGATAAGGAAGGTTTTCTGCGCTCTGAGACCTCTCTTATACAGACGGTCGGCAGGGCGGCACGTAATGCAGACGGAAGAGTTATCATGTATGCCGATACGATTACGGATTCGATGCGTAAAGCGATAGATGAGACTGAGAGAAGACGGCATATCCAGCAGGAATATAATGAAGCGCATAATATAACACCGACGACGATCAAGAAGGCTGTCCGCGACCTTATTGCAATTTCCAAGACAGCATCGGAGAGCGGCAGGGATCTTGAGAAAGATATTGAATCGATGAACCACCGCGAACTTGAGAAGCTTATCAAAGAACTTACTAAGAAGATGCATAAGGCAGCTGCAGACCTGAATTTTGAGGAAGCGGCACAGATAAGAGACAGAATAACAGAAATCAGAAAGACGATGGATGACAATGAATAAATTTCAAAGACAATATATTAAAATACGAGGTGCAAGAGAACATAATCTTAAGAATATAGATGTTGATATACCGAGAGATTCTTTTACCGTTCTTACGGGACTCAGCGGTTCCGGCAAGTCCTCACTTGCTTTTGATACGATTTATGCCGAAGGGCAGAGAAGGTATATGGAATCGTTGTCTTCATATGCCAGACAATTTCTCGGCCAGATGGAGAAGCCTGATGTTGAGAGCATACAGGGACTTTCTCCGGCAATCTCAATCGACCAGAAGTCAACTAACCGTAATCCGCGTTCCACGGTTGGAACCGTTACTGAGATATATGATTACATGAGGCTTCTCTATGCCAGAATAGGCATCCCGCATTGTCCGAAATGCGGACGCGAGATTAAGCGTCAGACTATTGACCAGATGGTTGACCAGATAATGATGTTACCTGAGAGAACGAAGTTCCAGCTTCTGGCACCGGTTGTGCGCGGACGTAAGGGCGAGCACAAGAAGGTGTTTGAGAGCGCGCGTAAAAGCGGGTATGTGAGAGTAAGAGTTGACGGCAATGTATATGAATTGTCCGAAGACATTAACCTTGAGAAAAACAATAAGCATAATATAGAAATTGTTGTGGACCGCCTTGCGGTCAAGGAAGGAATGCAAAGACGTCTTGCGGATTCCATAGAGAATGTCATGAAGCTTTCCGACGGACTTATGATAGTGGATGTAATCGGTGGAACACCGATTAATTTCAGCATGAGTTTTGCCTGCCCTGACTGTGGAATCAGTATTGATGAGATTGAACCGAGAAGTTTCTCATTTAACAATCCGTACGGTGCGTGTCCGGAATGCTTCGGGCTTGGATATAAGATGGAATTTGACGTTGATCTTATGATTCCGGATAAGAAGTTGTCCATCAATGAAGGTGCGATTCAGGCTATGGGATGGCAGTCCTGCAATGACCCGAAGAGTTTCACGTATGCTATTTTAAACGCACTATCCAAAGCATATAATTTTTCACTGGATACACCGTTTGGAGAATATCCTGATGAGATTAAGAATGTCCTTATACATGGAACCGGAGGCCGCGAGGTCGAGGTACATTACACAGGACAGAGGGGAAGTGGTGTTTACCCTGTTGCATTTGAGGGATTAATTAAGAACATGGAACGCCGTTATCGTGAGACCGGCTCGGATGTCATGAAGCAGGAATATGAGGAATTTATGCGCATCACACCTTGTAAGGTCTGTAAGGGACAGAGGCTTAAAGCTTCATCGCTTGCGGTTACTGTTGGTGATAAGAATATATACGAAGTGACGGATATGTCGATTGTTAAGCTGGTGGATTATTTTGATACACTTGAACTTAATGAGATGCAGCATAAGATTGGCGATCAGATTCTTAAAGAAATCAAATCCCGTATAGGATTTCTCAACAATGTCGGACTTGATTATCTTACACTGTCCAGAGCGACCGGAACGCTTTCCGGCGGAGAAGCGCAGAGAATAAGACTTGCTACGCAGATCGGTTCGGGCCTTGTAGGCGTGGCTTATATACTTGATGAACCGAGCATAGGCCTGCATCAGAGAGATAACGACAAGCTTCTGGCAGCGCTTATGAGACTCAGGGATCTTGGCAATACACTTATCGTGGTTGAACATGATGAAGACACAATGCGGGCGGCAGATTATATAGTTGATATAGGACCTGCAGCCGGAGAACATGGCGGAGAAGTTATAGCAACCGGAACCGCGGAAGATATAATGAAGTGCGATAAATCAATTACTGGTGCTTACCTAAGCGGTCGAATGAAAATTCCGGTACCAAAGGTACGTAAGGAACCTGCCGGATGGATTACGATCAGGGGCGCGAGACAGAATAACCTCAAAAATATCGATGTTGATATCCCATTGGGAATAATGACCTGCGTTACAGGTGTATCAGGCTCAGGTAAGAGTTCACTTGTAAATGAAATCCTTTACAAGACGCTTGCAAGAGATTTGAACAGGGCAAGATGTATTCCGGGAGAACATGACGATATAACCGGAATCGATCAGCTTGATAAGGTTATCAATATAGACCAGTCACCGATAGGGCGTACACCGCGTTCTAATCCTGCGACATATACCGGAGTATTTGATCTGATACGTGATCTTTTTGCGGCTACCCCCGATGCCAAGGCCAAAGGTTATAAGAAGGGCCGATTCAGTTTCAATGTCAAAGGCGGAAGATGTGAGGCGTGTTCCGGAGACGGAATACTTAAGATTGAGATGCATTTCCTGCCGGATGTGTATGTCCCGTGCGAAGTATGCGGCGGAAAGCGTTATAACAGGGAGACACTGGATGTCAAATACAAGGGAAAGAGCATATATGATGTCCTTGATATGACTGTTGAAGAAGCAGTGAAATTCTTTGACAATGTTCCTGCTATCAAGCGTAAGATAGAGACGCTTAACGATGTTGGTCTGTCATATATAAGACTTGGACAGCCTTCGACAGAACTTTCCGGCGGAGAAGCACAGCGTATCAAACTTGCTGCCGAACTGAGCAAACGGAGTACCGGAAGGACGATATATATACTGGATGAGCCGACGACCGGATTGCATTTTGCGGACGTCCACAAGCTTGTGGAAATCCTCCATAAGCTGACAGAGAGCGGAAATACGGTGGTTGTAATAGAACATAATCTGGACGTGATCAAAACGGCGGATTATATTATAGACATAGGACCTGAGGGCGGAGACCGGGGCGGAACGGTAATTGCCAAAGGCACGCCGGAGGAAGTGGCAGCGGTTCCCGAATCATTTACAGGCCAGTATGTCTCCAAGTATCTGTCATAGTAATCCGATTATACTTTTGACATCTGCATCATATAATTAACAGACGATTTTAACTGGACTGATGATTGTATGAAGAAAATTTTACTCGTGATATGTATAATATTATCTATAATATCGGTGATGCCGGAGGTCCGTACTGTGGCCTCGGCATCGCAGGATATTTCCCAACCGCCTGATAACGGTTTCGAAGAAGAACTCTATGCAGCAGCTGCGGTTCTTATTGATGCATCCAATAACAGAATTTTATATGAGCATAATGCGAAAAAAGCATATCCGATGGCAAGCACGACCAAAATAATGACGCTTGTTATTGCACTTGAATACGGAAATCCGGATGATATCGTAACATTTTCTCCTTATGCGGCTGCCCAGCCGGATGTGCAGCTTAATGCAGCGGCAGGAGAACAGTACAGGCTGAAAGACCTGCTGTATATTATGATGCTGCGCTCTTATAATGACGTGGCCGTAGCCGTGGCGGAACATATAGGCGAAGCGCATGGAGGCGGAGGTACGAAGGATGCGGATGAGATTACTGTACGAAAGAAGGAAGAAAGCCGGCTGTATGTGTCAAATTTTGCACACCTTATGAATGAAAAAGCCGGTGAGCTCGGCTGTGCGGATACGTATTTTATTACGCCGAACGGACTTGATGCGGAAGACGATAACGGGGTACATTCTGCCTCGGCATATGATATGGCGGTGATTGCGTCATATGCCTTGCATAATACCGATGTTACCGATATATGTACCGCAAGAAAGTATAACTGTAATGAACTCAACGGCAGAAGAAATGTAAGCATAACGACTGCCAATGCATTTCTTTCGATGATGGATGGCGCAATAGGAATGAAAACCGGTTTTACCGGAAAAGCAGGTTACTGTTTTGTCGGAGCGGTCAGACAGGATGGAAGGACTTTTGTCACTGTTGTGCTTGGGTGCGGGTGGCCGCCGCATAAAACATATAAATGGAGTGATACACGCAAACTTATGTCATATGGAATCAATAATTTTTTTCCCCAGAAAATTCTGGTACCGGATCCGGATTTTGGAAAAATATGTGTGATGGGAGGCGTAAGTGATGAGTGTGGTACGGAGATAACGGACTCGTTGGAAATGCTTGTAAGCAGTGCGGAAAATATTGATATCAGTTACGAAATGCCCAAGTATGTTGAGGCTCCGGTGCATAAGGGAGATGTCGCGGGATATGTACACATTAAAATAAATGACCAAAATCAAATATCTTATCCGATTAAAATCAAAGACGACATCGAAGAGGTGGATTACCTCTGGTTTCTTAATAAAATAATTGACGATTATACCTTATGAAAACATCCATATGAAGCAGTGACCGGATGCTGCAATCAATGCCCGGTTCCACATAATAAAAATAAGCCGATATTGTCAAAAAAATAACAAATTAGCCTTGATTATTTTCAAAATAGATATTACAATATATTTGGTAAAAATTGCGATTTTGATAATATAAATTATGGAGGTCTCAAATATGGGCACTACAACACAGAAGTTGGCACTCGGAAGAATTAACAGTCTTCTGGATGACAGCAGTTTTGTCGAAATCGGAGCACTTGTAAAGGCAAGAAGCACAGATTTCAACATGACAGACATTGATACTCCGGCAGATGGTGTTATTACAGGATACGGCACCATTAATGGAAGTCTCGTGTATGTATACAGCCAGGATTCATCGGTTCTCGGAGGATCAGTTGGCGAAATGCATGCTAAGAAAATAGTTAATATATATGATATGGCACTTAATATGGGTGCACCTGTCATAGGACTTATTGACTGTGCCGGATTAAGATTACAGGAGGCGACAGATGCACTTAATGCATTTGGAGAGATTTATCTCAAGCAGACACAGGCATCAGGCGTGATACCGCAGATTACAGCAATCTTTGGTACATGCGGCGGTGGACTTGCACTCGTGCCTTCACTTACTGATTTTACATTTATGGAAGAGAAGAACGGTAAGCTCTTTGTCAACAGCCCTAATGCAATTGAAGGCAACAAGACAGAGAATACCGCAGCAGCCGATTTTCAGGCTGAGCAGGCCGGAATAGTTGATTTTACAGGAGATGAGACATCTATTCTTGCAGGAATCAGAGACCTTGTATCGGTACTCCCGGCTAATTATGAAGATGAGAATGTTACAGACTGCACAGACGATCTTAACAGAGTATGTGAGAATCTTGCAGCAGAGGCAGCAGATCCTGCTTACGCAGCAGCATCAATCGCTGATGATAATGTTTTCATAGAGACCAAGAAGTCATTTGCCAAAGAGATGGTTACGGGATTTATTAAGCTTAACGGTGCAACAGTAGGCGTTGTTGCCAACAGAACAGCACGTTTTGAAGACGGCGCCGTAGCTGAGGAATTCGATAATGTCCTTACAACGGGCGGAAGCTATAAGGCAGCAGAATTCGTTAACTTCTGTGATGCATTTGAAATACCGGTGCTCACATTTACCAATGTTAAGGGATTTGCGGCAACAATGGCAGGTGAGCGTACAGTTTCCAAGGCAGCAGCCAAGCTCACATACGCTTTTGCTTCAGCATCGGTTCCTAAGGTTAATGTTATTATCGGAGAAGCATTCGGAAGTGCTTATGCGGTTATGAACTCGAAAGCACTCGGTGCGGATGTGACTTATGCATGGCCTCAGGCATCAATCGGAATGATGAATGCAGAGAGTGCAGCTAAGATTATGTATGCTGACAAGCCGGAACTTTTAGCAGAGAAGGCAGCAGAGTATGCAGCACTTCAGAATAATGTTGTGTCAGCAGCTCAGAGAGGATATGTTGACAGTATTATAGATCCTGAGCAGACACGTAAATACGTTGTTGCAGCTTTCGAGATGCTTTATTCCAAGAAAGCCGGTATTATAGATAAGAAACACGGAACAGTGTAGTGAGGTGAACCTATGATAGTTATGGAATCAATGGGTGAGAAACTCGGAACTGCCGGACTTAATACACTTGTGTGTATCGCCGTTGTTTTCGTGGTTTTGATCTTCATTTCATTTGTAATAAGCCTGTTTCGCTTTATACCTAAGGCAGAGGCAGCCATAGCAGCTAAGAAAGCCGCAAAGAAAGAATCCGGAACGGCATCTGCAGAGGCTATAGATAATACGATTTCACAGATTGAGGCCAAGGAAGAGAAAGAACTTACAGACGACCTTGAGCTTGTAGCGGTTATTGCGGCAGCAATTGCGGCATCGACCGGAGCATCACCGGATGGTTTTGTAGTGAGATCAATCAGAAAAGTTAAGAGATAATAAGCTCAAGGAGGATTTTTAATAATGAAGAATTACACTATTACAGTTAATGGTAATGTATATGATGTAACAGTTGAAGAAGGAGCATCAACAGGCGCTCCTGTTGCAGCACCTAAAGCAGCAGCTCCTGCACCTGCAGCAGCACCTAAGGCAGCAGCTCCTGCTAAGAGCGGCGCAGCAGGCTCAGTTAAAGTTAACGCACCTATGCCGGGCAAGATTCTTGCAGTTAAGGCTAACGTAGGTGATAAAGTTACCAAGGGCCAGGTTATTTTCGTGCTCGAGGCAATGAAGATGGAGAACGATATTGTAGCTCCTCAGGACGGAACAATCGCAAGCATTGATACTGCAGCAGGTAATTCCGTAGAGTCAGGTGAGACACTGGCAACACTTAATTAGTATTGGAGGTATCAAAATGGTTCTGGATACTTTACAGAATCTGCTGAATCAGACCGGATTTGCCACCCTTGACTGGGGTAACTACGTTATGATTCTGGTAGCATTAGTATTTATGTATCTGGCAATTGCCAAGGGATTTGAACCTCTGTTACTTGTTCCAATTTCTTTTGGTATGTTGTTGGTAAATCTTTTTCCGGACATCATGCAGTCAGTCGAAGATGCCAAGGCAGCAGGCAATGCAGCCGGCGGACTTTTCCATTATTTCTACCTGCTTGATGAATGGAGTATTTTGCCGTCACTCATATTCCTGGGTGTCGGAGCGATGACGGACTTTGGACCGCTTATTGCGAACCCGAAGAGCTTTCTCCTTGGTGCGGCAGCACAGCTTGGTATTTTCTCGGCATATTTCCTTGCAATCATTCTTGGTTTCAACGGAAAGGCAGCCGCTGCAATATCAATCATCGGTGGTGCGGACGGACCTACTTCTATTTTCCTTGCAGGAAAGCTCCAGCAGTCGGAACTTATGGGACCGATTGCGGTTGCGGCGTACTCGTACATGTCACTTGTGCCGATCATACAGCCGCCTATTATGAAACTTCTCACAACGAAGAAGGAACGTGCAATCAAGATGGAACAGTTAAGACCTGTATCCAAGCTTGAGAAGATCCTTTTCCCTATAGTTGTAACAATCGTTGTAGTACTTATTCTTCCTACAACAGCTCCGCTTGTCGGAATGCTTATGCTTGGTAACCTCTTTAAGGAGTCAGGCGTTGTTAAACAGCTTTCGGAAACAGCTTCAAACGCACTTATGTATATTGTAGTTATCCTGCTCGGAACATCAGTCGGTGCTTCGACAAGTGCATCGAACTTCCTCAATGCAGATACACTTAAGATAGTTGTACTTGGACTTGTGGCATTTGCAGTCGGTACTGCAGGCGGTGTTCTGTTTGGTAAGATTATGTGTAAAGCTACCAAGGGCAAGGTTAATCCGCTTATCGGATCTGCCGGAGTTTCGGCGGTGCCGATGGCTGCGAGAGTTTCGCAGAAGGTTGGAGCCGAGACGGATCCGACCAACTTCCTTCTCATGCATGCCATGGGACCTAACGTTGCCGGTGTTATCGGTACAGCAGTAGTTGCCGGAACATTCATGGCAATATTTGGTGTTTAATATTAGATAATGGACCCGCAGGGATTCCCTGCGGAGAAAAGGAGATAAACAATGGCAGATACAGTTAAAAAACCGCTTAAAATAACGGAAACTATATTGAGAGATGCCCATCAGTCACTTATCGCCACAAGAATGACGACAGAGCAGATGCTTCCGATAATTGACAAGATGGATAAAGTCGGATATAACGCAGTTGAATGCTGGGGTGGTGCTACATTCGATGCCTGCTTAAGATTCCTTAAGGAGGATCCGTGGGACAGACTCCGTAAGTTAAGAGACGGATTCAAAAATACCAAGCTTCAGATGCTTTTCAGAGGACAGAATATCCTCGGATACCGTCCGTATGCAGATGATGTTGTAGAATATTTTGTACAGAAGTCAATCGCTAACGGAATTGATATCATCCGTATTTTTGACTGCCTCAATGATATCCGTAACCTTGAGACAGCAGTTAAAGCAGCCAACAAGGAAAAAGGACATGCACAGGTAGCTCTTTCATATACACTTGGTGATGCATATACTCTTGAATATTGGGAGAATATGGCAAGACAGGTTGAGGAGATGGGTGCTGATTCCCTTTGCATTAAGGATATGGCAGGACTTCTCGTTCCTAACGAGGCAACCAAGCTTGTTAAGGCTCTTAAGGCAGGAACAAAGCTTCCTATCGAACTTCATACACATTACACATCAGGTGTTGCTTCGATGACATATATGAAGGCAGTAGAAGCAGGCTGCGATATTATTGATACAGCAATGTCACCTCTTTCAATGGGTACAAGCCAGCCGGCAACAGAAGTTATGGTTAAGGCTTTTGAAGGAACAGAATATGACACAGGACTTGATCAGAAACTTCTTGCAGAAATTGCTGATTATTTCAGACCGTTAAGGGAAGAATGGATAAAGAGCGGACGTCTTGATCCGAAGGTAATGGGCGTTAATATCAAGACTCTTCTCTATCAGGTACCGGGCGGAATGCTCAGTAACCTCGTATCACAGCTTAAGGAAATGAAGGCAGAGGACAAGTACGATGCCGTTCTTGAGGAAGTACCAAGAGTTCGTAAGGACTTCGGTGAACCGCCTCTTGTAACACCTTCAAGCCAGATTGTCGGAACACAGGCAGTTCTTAACGTTGTTCTCGGCGAGAGATACAAGAGCCTTACCAAGGAATCAAGAGATCTTCTCCTTGGCAAATATGGTAAGACGGTTAAGCCTTTCAATCCGGAAGTTCAGAAGAAGGCAATCGAACTTACGGGCGAGCAGCCTATAACATGCAGATTTGCTGATACACTTGAGCCGGAGCTTGATAAGATTGAAGCAGAGATGAAGCAGTGGAAACAGCAGGATGAGGATGTTCTTTCATATGCACTTTTCCCACAGGTTGCAACAGACTTCTTTAAGTACAGAGAGGCCCAGCAGAGTAAAATAGACCCGGCTATGGGCAAGGATGGCGCATATCCGGTGTAGAAGGAGCGCACTATGGCAGTTAAAGATTTAAATTCACAGAATTTTGATGAAGCAATCGCTAATGGTAAATCACTCGTAGATTTCTATGCAGACTGGTGTAATCCATGCAAGATGCTTGCACCGGCTGTTGAGACTGCATCGGAGAAACATACCGATGTGAACTTCTACAGGCTCAACATTGATAATGCAATGGATATCGCAAGAAAATTCCGCGTTATGAGCATTCCGACGCTGATCGTGTTTGAGAATGGCGAGGAAGTTAATAAGTCCATCGGACTTATTTCAGGTGATGAACTTGAAGATTTGTTAAGATAATCACAATAAAGCCACCCGGTAATTTGATATTCCCCTGTCTGCCTGACAGGGAACATATCAGATATCACCGGATGGCTTTTTGATTATAATGGTTTTACATTAATTCCATTTACTTCCACATTGTCGGTAAGCTCAACCATAAGATATGTCTTTCCGTCAATTTGTCGGGTCTCTAACAGATCCGTGCGGTCAGGCGAAACCTTGATTACCACGTCCGGCGCCTTGACTTCAAATGTACGTGGATTGACTACATTGGATGCCATAAAGCTTGTTCTGCTGCCGGCAGCATCATCATAATTATCACTGAAAGTTTCTATGTGTTCGCTTTCAACTCCGCTTTGTTCAAGTGCACGTCGTACATCCGATTTATCAAATGCTACAGGATCGGGCTCGTCTTTGTGTTCATCGACGTAAGCGGTAAGATTTTCATGAAGGTTCTTCACAGTTTCAAAATTGCATTGTTCGCCGAGCGTCTCTTCAATGATTTCCGAAAAAACATCTTTCTGACTCTTGAATGTAAGCGGCGCGACGCATCCGAGCATACCGCCTATAAAATCGGGCTGGATATTTTCGGAATTTTTAGTATAATATAATAGATTATGAATATCGGTATTGCGGTCGTTAAATGCCGGAAAGAGAAAAGCGTGTTCCGGAGCTTCCACAATCCAGTCACGGATGCGGTTCTCGACCCTTCCGGTCTCTGCGTTGTAACAAAGCCCTTCTTTGGATAATTTGACCGGACATATGCTGCATAATATGTGTTCGTAAACATAATCCGAAGAATCGTCCATATCAAGCCCATCGGATGATTTGCCCGGGACATCATATGATGCATGAATAAGTAATATAAGATAATTTTCGCCATATACATAATTATCGATGACCTTATTGTAGAAAAGCTCAAGCAGTTCATCATCCATAAGTTTGCAGGCACGGAGTTTCATAAGAAAATCCTGCGTTCCGCCGTCTGCTTCGGTGTCCGTCGGGAAAGCCATATTCAACATGTTCTTGCCAAGCGTTCCTGACATTGAATGACGGAAAAGCGAAAAATATTTAAAAATCTCTTCTTCCGGGAGCGAAAGAAATGCCTCGCGGAAAGTGGTGACCTTTGTCTTGTTACCGTCAACATAGCAGCCGCATATACGGGAAATGCAGCATTTATCGTTGGTAAAAAGTTTCTTGATTTCGGATATTTCTTTTTTGTTCATTATAATACAACCTCTTGTAAAAATTTGCTTATAAAATTATAAGCCTAAAAAAGATTTCTGGCAAGACTGACGACTTAAATATTAAATGTTTATAAACTTGTTGACAATGATATATGCGCGTTCTATACTATTACATGTAGTAATGAATACTACGTGTTAAGGAGATTGATAATATGAATGCTTCGAAGGTTGCAATACTTGTTGATTCCGGATGTGATATCCCGGAAGAGTTCATAGAACAGAACGATATTAAGGTACTCAGACTTAAGGTTATGTATGGGGACACTGTATATTCCGACGGACTTGAACTGGATCCGATGGAGGTTTACAGACGTTTCCCGAATGAGATTCCTAAGACTTCCACACCGAATATGCAGGAAGTTCTGGATGTTGTTGATGAGATTAAGTCAGAGGGATATGAGAGTATTATTGCGGTTACGATTTCAAGCGGCTTAAGCGGAACATACAATACTGTGGCAATGACATTTAATAATGTTGAGGGCATCGATACATATGCTTTTGATTCCAGAAATATATCAATCGGCGCCGGACTTCTGGCGATGTGGGCTGCCAACCGTGCTAATGAAGGCATGAGTTTTAAGGATATAACAGAAGGACTTGAACGCAAGAAATACGATTCCAAAGTATTCTTTTACATGGATACATTGGATTATCTCCGCAAGGGAGGAAGAATTAATCCGGCAGTTGCCATTGTAGGTAAGGCATTGAATCTCAAGCCTATAATTTCCTGCAATGAGAAGGGTGTATATTACACCGTGGCGAAGATAAGAGGATCCCATAAGGGTCTCAGTAAGCTTACGGAAGTTGCGACGGAATTTGCTAACCGTGGGAAAGCCATGATTGCGCTTATGAATGGAGATGCTAAGGATGTTGCAGCGCAGGTAAAGTCTTTAATTACTGAACAGGTTCATAACAGCGAGATTGTTGTTGATAAACAAATCACTGCGTCAATGGCAGTGCATACCGGACCGGGTCTTATAGGAATCGGGGTCCTGCTTGAGGATTAGTTTTTTAACCCGGATGGTATTTTTAGGAAACTGATAGCGGATGTAACTTTATTTTTTACGGATATCTTTATGATATCCGTTTTTTAAATATAAGAATATTGCGGTAGGTATTTGCAGATGATACAATAATAAATAATACGGATGAGCAGGCAAGGAGGATAATGATGAATAACAGTTACGGACATCAGATGGTTTCAACCAAAGCAAATACGCTGTATGCACTCAGTAAGGTTATTACCAAATCCAAAATCGAGAAGATGTATATTCTTCCGGTGGCTGAATATGAGAAAAACAGTGATGATATCATCGATGATATTGCAAAACGGTTTGGTGGGGATATGATTATTGTCAGAAGTTCATCATCCAAGGAGGACAGTTTCAAAACCTCAAATGCCGGACATTATGAGAGCGTAATGGGAATAAATTCTGCTGATCCGGAACAGGTACGGAAAGCGATTGCCAAAGTTATGCATTCTTATATGCAGGATAGTGAAGATATAGAAAATGAACAGATACTCGTGCAGCGGCAGGCACAGAATGTGCATTACAGCGGCGTTATATTTACGAGGGATATTCAGGAAAACAGACCTTATTATCTGATTAATTATGATGATCAGGGGTCAACGGATTCCGTCACAAGCGGACGCGGCGGCAAGACCTTGTGGATACTCAAGAATACCGACATAACGGGAGTTGACGCACCGTGGGGTGCATTAATTGCAGCTGTGCAGGAAATAGAGCTTTTTCTTAACGGAATGGCACTTGATATAGAATTTGCGGTTAATTACTCTGGTGAAATTATTATTTTCCAGGTAAGACCGCTTGTCGCAAGTTACAAACACGGCAAGGAAATTGATGACAGAGACTTTTTCGAGCGATGTACTAATATAAGAAATCAATATTTGTCGGATACCAATGTAATTACCGGTACACCGATGATGTTGTCAGATATGGCATTTTGGAATCCGTCTGAGATAATAGGAACAAATCCAAGGGAACTTGAATATTCGCTTTATGATGAGATAATAACCAGCCATGCATGGAATTACGGAATAGCCGGGCTTGGATATAGAAAGCTTGACAGAAAACTTATGTACAGGCTCGGCAACAAGCCGTATATATGTCTTGAGTATTCGTTCTACAGCCTGATACCGCAGTCGGTGAACGAAGACCTTGCAATAAAGCTCGTAAAATATTATTGCAACAAATTAAAGCATGATTTAACATCACATGATAAGATAGAATTTGAAATAGCATTTACCATATATGATTTCTGTACCGAAAAGGGAAGTCTGGAATTGCTTGAATCGGGTTTTTCAGAGAATGAGAGAGAGGAATTTCTTAAGGCATTGTATGAGCTTACCGAGAATGCCTTATATAATCATGAGAAAATTCTCCAAGAAGACCTTATGTCGCTTAAACAGCTTGAGAATGTAAGACGACCGATAGAATATGCACTTTCATGTGACGCGCTGTCCACAAGTGAAATGCTTAAGGGTGCGCTTGATCTTATTGACGTAATACCGCATTACGGAACCGTGCAGTTTACGAGACAGGCGAGACTTGCCTTCATGGCGAGGACATTCTGCCGCACCCTTGTGGAGGCGGGATATTTTACCAATGAAGAGATGGATGGATTTATGAAATCCATTAATACCGTTTCATCAAGATTTGACAGCGATTTTGAAAAGTTTTCGGACGGCAGGATGTCAAGGGATGAATTTAACAGCAAATACGGGCATCTGAGAAGTGGTACATATGATATCAGAACGGACAGATATGACAGGATGAGCTTCAGACCGGCTTCGGGCAGAAAAAGGACTGCATCGGCATCGGGAAATGTTGATCTCGATGAGGATAAGCTTAAGAAAGCACTTGCTGATATCGGATTCAGGATTACACCGGCAGACTTTCAGGCATTTTTGCGCAGTGCCATAGAACAGAGAGAGTATTTTAAATTTGAATTTACCAAAGCATTAAGCCTTGTGCTGGAATTGCTGATAAGCGTTGGCGAGGATCTTGACATAAAGAGACGTGAATTGTCATGGATGAATGTTGATGATATGAGAAAATGCGTCGCAATCGGCAACACCGAAGAGTATAAGCACGTTCTCGAGAACATATTTGAACGCCGTAAGAGTGAGTATATTCTTAACCGCATGATAATACTTCCGGAAGTCATCACCCGCGATTCCGATATTGGTATAGTACCCGTTTCGGAGGCAAGGCCGAACTTTATAACTTCCAAGCATGTTGAGGGAGAACTTATCGTGCTGGAGGATGAGCCGGGAGCTGATCTTGCCGATAAAATAGTGGCGATTCCCAAAGCAGATCCGGGGTATGAATGGATTTTTACCAAGGGAATAAAAGGATTCATAACGCAGTACGGCGGCGTGGCGTCCCATATGGCTATAAGATGCGCGGAGTTTGAAATACCGGCGGCCATCGGATGCGGCGAGAAAATATATAATTATGTGACAGGAATGAGTTATATAGATCTTGACTGCCGTAACGGAAGAATAGAAGAAGGACTTCAGTATAAGAATCTCCGTGCATTGATAACACAGCGTGAAGGCGTAAACCAGTATGGCGATCCGACTGATGTTCTTGAAGCTGCATATATAAGATTTTACGAACTTCTGGGATTTATCCCGGTTCCAGTGTCAAATCATACCAAAAATTATGAGAAACTTTTTGACGAGAGAGTGGATTTACTGATTGTAGTAGGCGGAGGCTCACTGAATCCGAAACATTATGACAGAATGCATAATGATGAATTACAGCCGCACAGAGATGCAACGGAAGAGAAAATGATAAGATATTGCACCGCGCACGGCATGCCTATTATAGCAACATGCAGGGGAATGCAATATGTGAATGTGCTTTTCGGCGGCAAACTCGCATATCACCCTAAGCTTAAAGTCAAAAGACCGAGAGGAGAGGACCATAAAGTCTATCTTGTGCGTGAAGACAGGGAAATTTATGTGAATAATTATCATCAGGACTGCATATTTGAAAAAGACCTGGCACCGTGCCTTACTCCGGTTGCGATAGACCGCGATAACGGCGTGGTTGAGGCCTTTGTCTCTGAAGAAATGAAAATTCTCGGTCTCCAGTGGCATCCGGAACGCCGGTTTGAAACGGAAAATGCGCAGGAAGAGACACGTAAGATAGTTTTGGATTTTATAAGAAAATATGTCACGAGGTAAGTGTAATGAAATATGACGGTATTATATTTGATATGGATGACACAATATGGAATACGGAAAAAGAAGTCTGTCTGGCATGGAACAAGGTACTTGCCGATGCCGGACATCCCAAACGTGTAACTGGTGATGAACTGGCCGGATATATGGGGCTTCCGATGACTGAGATTGCGAAGCGGATGTTTGGCACGGATAATTACGACAGTGTGGCAGAACTTTTTGGACGCTGCATGCAGTACGAAAACGAATATATTGCAAAACATGGAGCAACATTATATCCTGATTTAATAAATACGCTGAAACAGATGTATACAAAAATACCGCTCTTTATAGTCAGCAACTGCCAGTCGGGATATATCGAGGCTTTTTTTAAGGCATATGATACAGCCGGGTATTTTAAGGATTATCTGTGCTTTGGAGACACGGGAGAATTAAAAGACCATAATATAAGGCTGCTTGCCCGTCGCAATAACCTTAATTCCCCGGTATATATAGGGGACACCAAAGGCGATTGCGAAGCGGCACATGCAGCCGGTGTTGATTTCATATGGGCATCATATGGATTCGGCCATTCGGATAATTACGAAGGCAGAATTGATAAGTTTGCCGATATATTATCAATATGTGAATAAACTATTTCATAAGATGCAGCTTGCGCGCGATTCTTTCTATTCTCAGCCCCATTGGGAAATCCAGTAAATCTTCGTGCGTAAGCCCTTTCATAAGGAAAATCACGGCAAAATAAATCAATATTCCGATCAGGATACACATTCCGGCGGATACAAAGTTGACTACATAAGAGAGATTTGTTACATCTCCGAACGGAAGCCTGATAAGGGCAATCACACCGCCCATAACAGCCGATGCTGCGAGCGGCAGAAGGAACGATTTTGTTATTTCCTGCTTATATCGTGCATACTTGTTGACTGAAATCCAGTTCAGTATACATACGACCAGCGGGTATGTGACGGTTCCTATCATGAGGACATACACGCCGAGATTTGTGAATTTAAGAAGCACAACTACAAGCACGACATGTATTGCAAGAGATATCGCCGAATGCCTTACCGGAAGATTCATCTTGTCAAGCCCCTGAAGGGCGGCATTGGTTATAGTTGACAGAGCATAGAATATGACTGCTGCGCCCCCGTAGAAAAGCATCCGTCCTGAAATCACATAATCGGTTGAAGGAAAAAGCATTTTCATAATAGGTTTGCCGAGAACCATAAGTCCGACAGCACATGGGATGGCGACAAACATATTTACCTTGACGGAGGTAGCAAGCTTCGCGCGGAAACTGTCATTATTGCCGACGGCACGCAATGATACGAGCGTAGGTATCATAGAAGATGCCATAGCCGACGAAATTGCAACGGGCACATTGATCAGTGTCCGATATTTGGAAAAAATTCCTACCATTACCGAACGGTCATCACCGGCATAAAGTTTTCCAAAAAGCGTTCCGTCAATTATTCCGCTTGCCTGGTATACAGTCTGGCTTAAAATGATTGGAATTATAGTAATTGCAAGCATGTGACCTATCTCACGCGGAGTATCATCATGTGTTGCCCTGTCATGTGTGAGATGGACATGCATACGCGGTCTGTATGCGATAAAAAGAAATATAAGGAAAGCAAGTCCGGCAATGGCACCGACCAGTGTTCCGAGCGTTCCTCCGGCTGCCCCCATTCCGGCACGGTTGGAATCCGTGGAAACCTTAACGAAAAGCCATGCAGCGAATATGCTCACGGCAGCATTGAATATCTGTTCAACAATCTGTGACACTGCGGTAGGTATCATGGTTTTGCGGCTTTGGAAGAAACCTCGCATGGTTCCCGCAACGGCTACAACGAATATAGTCGGTGAGAGTACACGCAGCGGTATGGTAAGCCCTTCATAACCTGTGAACCGTTCTATTGCCGGCGCAGCAAAAAATATTATTGCCATCATGACAAAACCGGCAGTCGAAGCAAAAGCCAGCGCATATTTGAAAATTCTGTATCCGTTGTGATATTCTTTGCGGGCAAATTTACCTGATAAGAGCTTGGATACTGCCAAAGGCATACTGTATGATGACAGAATCAGGGCAAAAGAGTAGATCTCAAAGGCATAACTGTAAAGACCGTTGCTCTTATCGCCGATTATCGCTGTCATCGGGCTTCTGTAAAGAAGTCCGATAACGCGTGAAAGGACGGATGCAGCGGCCAGTATAGAACCCTGTTTTATAAAATTATTGGAATCCGATCGTTTGTTTCCCATAAGAAATTATTTATCCTTATTATCCTTGTGCTTAAGTGCCGCCTCAATAAGTCCTCTGAAAAGAGGATGAGGTCTGTTAGGCCTTGATTTGAGTTCCGGATGTCCCTGCGTTGCGATGTAGAAAGGATGTCCCGGAAGTTCACACATCTCAACTATCCTGTTGTCAGGAGATGTTCCCGAAAGCAGAAGTCCTTTCTCTGTAAGAACAGCACGAAAATCATTATTAACTTCATAGCGGTGTCTGTGACGCTCGGAAATATTATCTGTTCCGTAAAGACTGTGGGCGAGAGAATTTTTGGCAAGTACGCATGGGTATGCACCGAGCCTTAATGTTCCGCCTATGTCTTCAATGCCGTTCTGGTCAGGCATAAGTGCGATCACAGGATGGGTCGTATTAGGATTCATCTCGATGCTGTGGGCATCACGGAAACCTACAACATTACGTGCATATTCAACAATCGTAAGCTGCATTCCGAGGCACAGACCGAGGAATGGAATCTTATTTTCCCTTGCATATCTGATTGCAGTTATCATGCCTTCGATTCCTCTTGTTCCGAAACCACCCGGTACAAGAATACCATCAACCTCGCCGAGAAGCTCGTCTACATTATCTTCCGTTACGGTCTCGGAGTCAACCCATTTGATATCTATTGTGGCGTGATTGGTTATTCCGCCATGTTTAAGTGCTTCAACAACACTGATGTAAGCATCGTGAAGCTGGACATATTTACCGACGAGTGCGATGGTTACCTTGCTGGTAGGATGTCTTAAATCATCAACCATCTTATGCCAGTCATCAAGATCCGGTTCAGGGCAGTTAAGGTGCAGGCTTTCACATGCGACCTGCGCGAGATGCTCTTTCTCCATTGCAAGAGGAGCCTCGTAGAGGTATTCAACATCAAGGTTCTGCAATACATGGTCACTCGGAACATTACAAAATAAAGCAATTTTGTCCTTGATACCCTGATCGAGAGGATGCTCGCTTCTGCACACTATGATGTCGGGCTGGATACCCATGCTCTGGAGATCCTTGACACTGGCCTGCGTAGGCTTTGTCTTAAGCTCCTGCGAAGCACTGAGGTATGGGATGAGGGTTACATGAATAAGAATTGCATTCTCATGGCCGACTTCATGCTGGAACTGACGTATTGATTCGAGGAACGGCTGGCTTTCGATATCACCGACTGTACCGCCGACCTCGATAATTGCGATTCTTGTATCGTCATCTGTAAAATTACGATAGAATCTGCTCTTTATTTCATTCGTTATATGAGGAATGACCTGAACGGTTCCGCCGCCGTAGTCTCCGCGGCGCTCTTTCTGCAGGACAGACCAGTATACCTTACCGGTTGTCACATTGGAATTCTTGTCAAGGCTTTCATCTATGAATCTCTCATAATGGCCGAGATCAAGGTCCGTTTCTGCGCCATCATCTGTTACAAATACCTCACCATGCTGGATAGGATTCATTGTACCCGGATCGATGTTGATGTATGGATCGAACTTCTGCATGGTTACCTTGTAACCTCTTGCTTTTAACAGTCTGCCGAGGGAAGCTGCGGTGATTCCTTTACCGAGACCCGAAACAACTCCGCCCGTTACGAAGACATATTTGACTGGCATCTTATTTTCCTCCTGACGTATTATTCAATAATGTTTAATACTAGCACGATTTGATGAATAATTCCATAAGAAATTGCAAAAAAATAGAAAGCATTTATTCAGTTTATATTTATTTAATAAAGGTTATGGAAATTTATCAATTATATTTATTGATTTATAACGCCAAAATAACTATAATGTAGGTAATCTTATATCTATCACGGCACCGCCGTGGTGGCAGTGACATATTTTTATAAGGAGCGCTAATGGATAATAACAATTATAACAACAACGGCGGCGGTTATAATAATAACGGCTATAACAACCGTGGCAATGATGGTTACAATAACCGTGGCAACAATAACGGAAACAATAATAACAAGCGTGGATTAAGGCCGGGACATATAATCATAGGGCTTATAATCGCTATTGTGATAACATATCTCGGAGTTACATTTTTCAGAAGCATTTTTAACAAATATACGAGCACCGAGATAAGTTATTCCGCATTCCTCGACATGATTGACAAGGACGAGATTTCAGCGGTTGAATACAGTTCATCGAAGATTGTCATCACTCCGAAGAAACAGCCGGTAAGCGGAATTAAGATGACGTATTATACAGGATACATCTATGATGAGGACACATTTAACAAATTAAAGACTCTTGACGGAGTTGAGGTGTCCGCGGTCATTGAGGATACCGGTTCATCGATATTCGATTTCATATTGGTTTATGTGCTTCCTTTCCTATTAATATATCTTGTAATGGGATTTATATTCCGTAAGATGTCCGGCGGAGGCGGCATGCTGGGTGTCGGAAAGAGTAATGCCAAGGTATATATGGAACAGAAGACCGGAGTTACATTCAGGGATGTAGCCGGACAGGATGAGGCGAAGGAGTCCGTCAGGGAGATTGTTGATTTCCTTCATAATCCGGGCAAATATACGTCAATCGGAGCCAAGCTTCCTAAGGGCGCACTGCTTGTAGGCCCTCCGGGAACAGGTAAGACATTGCTTGCCAAGGCGGTTGCCGGTGAAGCGGGAGTTCCGTTTTTCTCACTTTCCGGTTCGGATTTCGTTGAGATGTTTGTCGGAGTCGGAGCATCAAGAGTAAGAGATCTGTTCAAACAGGCTCAGCAGTCGGCACCGTGTATTATATTTATAGATGAGATTGATGCGATAGGTAAGAGCCGTGATTCCAGATACGGCGGCGGTAATGATGAACGCGAGCAGACACTTAACCAGCTCCTTGCCGAGATGGACGGTTTTGATTCATCCAAGGGAGTGCTTATTCTTGCGGCAACCAACAGACCGGAAGTCCTTGATAAAGCGCTGTTACGTCCGGGACGTTTTGACAGACGTATCATAGTTGATAAGCCGGACCTTAAAGGACGTCTTGAGACGCTTAAAGTTCACTCGAAGGATGTTCTTATGGATGATTCAGTAGATCTTGATGCAATAGCTCTCGCAACGGCGGGCGCGGTTGGTTCGGATCTTGCCAATATTATTAACGAGGCTGCCATCAATGCAGTCAAGAACGGAAGGCGTGCAGTTACACAGCAGGATCTTTTTGAATCGGTTGAGGTCGTAATAGCAGGCAAAGAGAAGAAAGACCGTATCCTCGGCAAAGAAGAGAAACGCATGGTTGCTTATCATGAAGTTGGACATGCCCTTATAACATGCCTTATGAAGAATGCC
>FR889219.1:65727-69015 GCA_000431815.1 Butyrivibrio sp. CAG:318
TAAAAAAAACGCCGAGCCGGTACAGAAAATAACTATAGTTCCGAGAACCATGGGTTCTCTTGGATATACGATGCAGGTTCCGGAGGAAGAAAAATATCTTCTTACTAAGGATGAACTTATCACCAAGATTGTGACACTTCTTGGCGGACGTGCAGCCGAAGAGGTTGTATTCCATACGGTTACCACAGGCGCATCCAATGATATTGAGCGTGCGACCAAGCTGGCAAGAACAATGGTTTCACAGTACGGTATGTCAGAGACATTCGGACTTATGGGACTTGAAAGCGTTGAGAGCCAGTATCTTGACGGCCGTTCGGTGCTCAACTGCTCCGATCAGACGGCAGCCAAGCTGGATGATGAAGTCAATAAAATGCTTAAAGAATACTATGCCAAGGCTAAAGAACTTCTCAGTGAGAATATGGAATGTCTTGACAGCGTAGCAGAATATCTTATAGATAAGGAGACAATAACCGGTAAGGAATTTATGGATATTGTCAACAGAGTAAAAGGTGTGGGTGAATTAGGTTAACATGATTGATTTACATTTGCATCTCGACGGCTCAATGAGACCGGAGACGGTAAGGGAGCTGCTTGAGCAGAAGGGAATTTCTCCATGGGACAGCGATGATGATGCTGCCCGAGCGTTAAGGGTCGGCGATGACTGCGCTGACCTTAATGATTATCTTACAAAGTTTGAGTATCCGTGTATGGTATTGCAGACCTCCGGAGCAATAGAGAGAGCTGTTTACGAACTTGCGGAAGATCTGGTACATCAGGATGTGACATATGCGGAAATTCGTTTTGCGCCACAGTTGTCTACGAAGGAAGGCCTCACTCAGGAGGAAGCCGTTAAAGCGGCAATTGAGGGAGCGAAAGAAGCTGAGATGGAATTCGATGATATCAGGATAGGATTGATATTATGTTGCATGAGAGGCGAAGACCATGAGGCTAATATTGAAACTGTAAGGGTGGCATCGAAATACTATGGAAATTATGTATGTGCGCTTGACCTGGCTGGAGCGGAAGCGTTGTACCCGACAGATTTGTTCAACAAAGAATTTGAACTCGCGAAAGCAGAAGAAATACCATTTACGATACATGCCGGAGAAGCAGCCGGACCTGAGAGCATCTGGCGTGCACTTGAGTTCGGAGCCTCAAGAATAGGACATGGAATAAGGTGCCTGGAGGATGGGGCACTGGTAGATTATCTTGCAAGGCATAAGATTCCTCTTGAGATATGTCCTACAAGTAATATACAGACAAAGGTGTATCAGAACTATGATGAATACCCGGTTAAAGAACTTCTTCTGCGTGGAGTGCATGTCACAGTCAACACTGACAATATGACCGTCAGCGGCACGAACCTTAAGAAGGAACGCAAGAAACTGCTTAAATACTGCGATATAACCAAAGATGATATTGCTTTGATGGAAGAGTATTCGTACGAGGCA
Source organism: Butyrivibrio sp. CAG:318 (assembly GCA_000431815.1). Classification (GTDB taxonomy): domain Bacteria; phylum Bacillota; class Clostridia; order Lachnospirales; family Lachnospiraceae; genus Eshraghiella. The sequence continues at coordinate 67,179 of FR889219.1, forward strand.
CGTTTCCTGCAATCCAGATAATATAATACATATAACGGCAGGAGGCAAAGGTGTACGAGGGATTTTTTGATATCGAAGAAGAATTGAAGAAACTCCCCGGCAAGCCGGGCGTATATATAATGCATGATAAGACTGATGAGATTATATATGTCGGTAAAGCAATCAGTCTTAAGAACCGCGTGCGCCAGTATTTTCAATCATCACGGAATTTAAGTTCCAAGATAAGGCAGATGGTTTCAAATGTACAGCGGTTTGAATATATTATAACTGATTCGGAACTGGAGGCGCTGGTTCTTGAATGTAATCTTATAAAGCTCCATAAGCCGCGTTATAATACAATGCTTAAGGATGACAAGACTTACCCTTTTATCAAAATTACCACGAATGAAACTTTCCCCAGGATTCTTTCCACAAGGGAACTGAAGAAAGATAAATGCAGGTACTTCGGACCGTTTACAAGCGGCAAGGCGGTCAATGATATTATAGAATTGCTCAATAAAACATATGGACTCAGAACGTGTCGTAAAAGCCTTCCCAAAGATACAGGCAATGACAGACCGTGCCTCAATTATCATATAGGACAATGCACGGCCCCGTGCCAGGGATTTATAAGTGCCGGGGAATATAATGAGCTGGTCGATAAAGCGATAGATTTCCTTGAAGGAAGATATAATGGCATAACCACAAGGCTCAGGGAACAGATGAAAGAGGCATCGGACAGACTGGATTTTGAACGTGCGGCACAATACCGCGATATGCTTGAGAGCGTCAGATACATCTCACAGAAGCAGAAAATAACCAACAGTGATATGCAGGATAAAGACATCGTGGCAGCTGCCATTGATGATACTGACTGTGTTGTACAGGTATTTTTTATAAGAGGCGGCAAGCTTATCGGAAGGGAACATTATCATATGACCCTTACGGGTGATGAGACGCGGTCCGATGTGATTAATGATTTTGTAAAACAATACTATGTGGGAACACCGTATATTCCGTCTACAATTATGCTGCAGGAGCCGCTTACGGAGGAAGAACTGATATCCGGATGGCTCACAAAACATTCCGGACATACCGTACGTTTTGTTACACCGAAGCGCGGGACCAAAGAAAAATTAGTGAAACTCGCAGAGAAGAACGCGCTTAATGTACTTACGCAGGATAAAGACAAAATAATGCGTGAGAAAGCAAGGACAATCGGAGCCGTGAAATCAATCGGCGAGAAAATAGGAGTTCCGGATATACATCGTATGGAAGCTTTTGATATCTCCAATATAAGCGGCGTGCAGTCGGTCGGCTCAATGGTTGTGTTTTATGACGGACTTCCGAGACGTAATGATTACCGGAAATTCCGGATAAAGACAGTTGTCGGCCCTGATGATTATGCATCCATGCGCGAAGTGCTGACCAGAAGGCTGACACATACGACGGATGGGTTCGATGTTATGCCGGATCTTATAATGATGGACGGCGGACGCGGACAGGTGAACATAGCATTGTCCGTTGTCAAAGAATTGGGACTTTCCATTCCTGTATGCGGAATGGTTAAAGATGATAACCACAGAACACGCGCATTATGGTATAATGACCATGAGATTGATATAAGTAAGAACGGTGAGGAATTTAAACTCGTTACCAGAATACAGGATGAAGCACACCGGTTTGCTATAGAATATCACCGCAGCCTAAGAGGCAAAGCACAGATACATTCGGTTCTGGATGATATTGAAGGAATAGGACCTGCCAGACGCAAGGGCCTTATGAAGCAGTTCAAGGATGTGGAAGGGATACGCGCCGCGGGTGTGGATGAATTGGCAGAGGCACCTGCCATGAACAG
>FR889219.1:69035-80963 GCA_000431815.1 Butyrivibrio sp. CAG:318
GAACAGGAATGCCGCAGAGAAAGTATATGAATTTTTTCATACAAAAAATAACAACCTGAAAGGGGAATGATTATGCCGGAAGAATTGAAAATTGACAAGATTATTGAGAAAATGGAGCTTAAACTTCTCACACCGGATATTGAGACCGGAGACAAGGTAGTAACAGTGCCTGATATTAACAGGCCTGCATTGCAGCTGACAGGTTTCTTTGACCATTTTGACAGCGAACGTGTCCAGGTAATCGGACATGTGGAGGCTGCGTATATGGAGACGCTTGACGAGGAGACCCGTAAAGACAGGTACGAACAGCTTATGTCATATAATATACCGTGTATAGTGTTCTGCCGTAGCATGATGCCGGATGCGCAGATGATCGAGGCCGCGAGAGAATATCAGATACCGCTTCTGCAGACCGATAAAGCCACATCTTCTTTTGAAGCTGAGATAATCAGATGGATGAAGGTTATGCTGGCACCGACGATATCAATTCACGGAGTTCTCGTCGATGTGTACGGCGAAGGCGTGCTTATTACGGGCGAAAGCGGAATAGGTAAGAGTGAAGCGGCGCTTGAACTTATAAAAAGAGGACACCGTCTTGTAACGGATGACGTAGTTCAAATCAGCAAGGTCAGTGATGAGACACTTATCGGAACTGCCCCTGAAATTACAAGACATTTTATAGAACTTCGAGGAATAGGTATTATAGATGTCAAGACACTTTTCGGTGTTGAAAGTGTTAAAGAGACACAGGGAATAGATATGGTTATCCACCTTGAGGACTGGGACAAAGATAAAGAATATGACAGATTCGGACTTGAGGAAGAATATACCGAAATTCTTGGCAATAAAGTCGTATGTCATAATCTCCCGGTAAGACCGGGACGTAACCTCGCCGTTATAGTAGAGTCGGCAGCTGTCAACTGGAGACAGAAAAAGATGGGTTACAACGCGGCAAGAGAACTTTATAACAGGGTTCAGAATAATATTAATCATAAATTCTAAGGAGACAGACAAGAATGGGAAAATTATGTTTTGGTGTTGATCTTGGCGGAACTACCGTCAAAATGGGTATTTTTACGGTGGAAGGTTCACTTCTCGAAGATTGGGAGATTCCAACCCGCAAGGAGGACAAGGGAGCATATATATTAGATGATATAGCAGCTTCCATTAATAAGAAAGTCAGTGATGAAAATATCAATCCTGAAGATGTGGTTGGTGTGGGAATCGGCGTTCCGGGACCTGTTACCCCATCGGGAATCGTTAAAGGCTGTGTCAATATCGGCTGGGGAGATACCCCTGTTGAAGAGACGCTTAAGGATAAGACCGGATTTATCGTTAAAGCCGGTAATGATGCGAATGTAGCGGCTCTCGGAGAATTATGGCAGGGCGGCGGTAAGGGCAACAACAGCCTCGTTATGGTAACACTCGGAACCGGTGTCGGCGGCGGAATCGTGCTCGACGGTAAGATTGTAAAGGGAACACACGGAGCAGCCGGAGAAATAGGACATATGTCAGTTGTATATGATGAGACAGCAACCTGCAACTGCGGCAAAAAAGGATGTCTTGAGCAGGTCGCATCGGCAACCGGAATTGTCAAGGAAGCAAAGAAATTCCTTGCAGCCGATGACACTCCTTCAACATTGAGAAACATTGATGGATTTACAGCCAAGGATGTATTTGATGAGGCCAAAAAAGGTGATGAGATTTCACTTAAGACAGTTAACAGGCTTGGAGAATATCTTGGAATAGCACTCGGACATATCGCATGTGTCATTGATCCGGATGTATTTATAATCGGCGGAGGAGTATCCAAAGCAGGCGACTTCCTTATTGACACGATTGAGAAATATTATGTTGAGAAAACATATCATCAGTGCAGGAAGACACCTATCAAGTTAGCGACACTCGGAAACAGTGCGGGAATTTATGGAGCAGCAAAGCTTGTAATTTCCGAGTAATGCGAGGTATGTATGGATTTTTTGGCTGATATACAGGCAATTACAGGTAAGAATAATGCCGTGGCAGATGAGCCGATGGCAAAACATACAACATTCAGGGTCGGCGGAGCGGCAAAATATGCCGCTTTCGTCTCAACCGCATCCGAAATAGAATCACTTATTAAATTGTGCAACGATAATAATGTACAATATTACATCGTTGGCAACGGAAGCAATGTCCTTATATCCGACAAGGGATATGACGGCCTGATGATCATAATCGGTCGTAATATGTCGGAGATATCTGTGGAAGGTGAAACAATCAGGGCAGGAGCCGGAGCCCTTCTCTCTGCAATCGGAAGCAAGGCACTGAATGCCGGACTTGCAGGATTTGAATTTGCATGTGGAATACCCGGAACTCTCGGAGGAGCATGTTTTATGAATGCAGGTGCATACGGCGGAGAGATGAAAGATATTCTGGTAAGTGTCGATGCGGTTACACCGGATGGAACGGTCAGGACCTTTAATGTGGAAGAACTTGGTCTGGGATACAGAACAAGCATATTCACAAAGGGCGGATATGTAATCGTGGGCGCGTTGATGAGACTTCACCGCGGCAGCTATGATGATATCAAAGCCTGCATGGATGAACTTGCTTATAAGAGAAGGCTTAAACAGCCGCTCGAATACCCAAGTGCCGGAAGTACATTTAAACGTCCGGAGGGAATGTTTGCGGGACAGCTTATCGAAGAAAGCGGTCTTAAAGGACGCGGTGTCGGTGATGCATGTGTATCCGATAAACATGCCGGTTTTGTAATAAATAAAGGTAAGGCATCTGCAAAAGATATATATGATACGATACAGCTTGTCATATCCGAGGTTAAGAAACAAAAAGGTGTAATTCTGGAACCGGAAGTAAGGATAATCGGTGAATTTTAGCAGATTTGCTTGACGTAAACCGGAATGTGTAGTAATAATAGATTTTGAACCGGGACGATGGGAAAGGCAGTAAGTCGATGAGAATTGTTTTTGTAACCGGCATGTCCGGTGCGGGTAAAAGGACGGCACTCAAGGTTTTTGAGGATGCCGGATATTATTGTGTTGATAACCTTCCGGTGGCATTAGTCATGAAGTTTGTCGAACTTGCAGCATCAAGTTCGGGACAGAAGAAGGATGGCAAGGCTATAGACAATATAGCGATGGGCGTTGATGTCAGAAGCGGTGAGACTTTTGTGGGTCTTGAGGCCGTGCTTGATAATATGACAGCCATGAATTATAATTACGAGATACTCTTTCTTGAGGCTGAGGATGAGACACTTGTAAAGCGTTATAAGGAGACCAGACGTAATCATCCGCTTGCCGGAGATAACAGGATTATGGAAGGAATTGCGCGGGAACGCGAGGAAATTTCATTCCTTAAGAAACGCGCTGATTATATTATAGATACTACAACACTGCTTACCAGGGAACTTAAGCAGGAGATTGAGAAAATATTTGTGGATGACGAGAACTTCAATAATCTTGTTGTAACCATTCTCTCATTCGGATTTAAATACGGAATACCGGAAGACGCAGATCTTGTATTTGACGTACGTTTTCTGCCGAATCCATATTATATAGATGAACTTAAGCCGCTTACCGGAAATGACGCACCTATTAAGGAATTTGTCATGAAATGGCCGCAGTCGGGAATTTTTCTGGACAAGCTTACGGATATGATTGAATTTCTGATACCGAATTACATAATCGAAGGTAAGAACAGACTGGTAATCGCAATCGGATGTACCGGAGGTAAACACCGTTCGGTTACATTGGCCAATGAATTGTATGCCAGACTTTCCGGCAATGATTATGGTCTTAAGATAGAGCACAGGGACATAGACCTTGATGCCAGAAATAGGAAATAGGCGGTAGTTATATGTCTTTTTCACTTAAAGTTAAAGAAGAACTCGCATCCGTGCTTCCGCCGGCAAGACATTGCAGACTGGCGGAACTCGCCGCGATAATAAGCGCCGGCGGTCATATATATACTACAGATGATGGACGGCATTATATCAGATTTCATTCTGAAACACCTTATGCGGTGTCCAAGTGCCAACATATAATATATAAGACATTTGAATATGAACCGGATGTATCAGTGAGGTATAATAAAGATACCGGAAACAGAACATATATAATGTCAGTGATGGATTCGGATATGGCAATCAAAATACTTCTTGCCACCAGGCTTATGGAACCGGACGGAAGCATTAACCGTGACATGTCACTTGTGAGTACGGTCGGCATAAGCAATATGTGCTGCAAGAGAGCTTTTCTGCGTGGCGCATTCCTGGCAGGAGGCTCAATAAGCGACCCTGAAAAATCATATCATTTTGAAATAGTTTCATACGGGGAAGCGAAAGCCGTGCAGATCATGGATGCCATGAAGATGTTTGAACTTGATGCGAGAATGATTGAAAGAAGACGATGCCATGTCGTATACCTGAAAGAAGGCGCGCAGATAGTGGACATCCTGAATGTCATGGGTGCACACCGTTCACTGATGGAACTTGAGAATGTGCGCGTTGTGAAGGAAGTCCGTAATTCGGTAAACCGTAAGGTCAACTGTGAGACTGCCAATTTAAGTAAAACGGTCAATGCGGCCGTTAAACAGATAGAAGATATAGAATATATCCGTGAAAATGCCGGGCTTAACACACTTAGTGAAGGTCTGGAAGAAATAGCCGAACTCAGGGTAAAATATCCTGATACGCCGCTTGCACAGCTCGGGCAGATGCTTTCCCCACCTGTGGGCAAGTCAGGAGTTAACCATAGATTGAGAAAAATAAGCCGGATAGCCGAAGAGCTTCGCGGCGAAAAAGGATGATTGTACAGCAATTAGCGGAGGAAGAATTATGATTCAGAAAAAGATGACCATTAACATTTCAACGGGCCTTGAGGCCAGACCTGTAGCAGTATTCGTTCAGGTAGCAAGTCAGTTTGACAGTTCGATTTATGTAGAAGTCGGAACGAAGAAAGTCAATGCCAAGAGTATAATGGGAATGATGACACTCGGACTTGATGTAGGCGAATCAGTTGTAGTCAGCGCTGACGGTGCCGATGAAGAAAAAGCGATTGCGGAAATCGAAAAATATCTTGCAGCAGGTAAATAACTTATCTGAAAAGGACAGCACTGCGGACGCGTAACCGCAGTGCTGTTACTGAATTAAACCGGAGGAAATTCAATGGCATTTACACATCTTCATGTGCATACTGAATACAGTCTGCTTGACGGCTCAAGCAAAATAAATGAAATAACGGCGAGAGCCAAGGAACTCGGAATGGACAGCATAGCAATTACCGATCACGGAGTTATGTATGGTGTTATTGATTTCTACAGAGCGGCTAAGAATATAGGAATTAAGCCGATTCTCGGATGCGAGGTGTATGTTGCGCCAGGATCACGCTTCGACAAAGAGGCAGGGATGAGCGAGGACAGATACTATCATCTGGTACTGCTGGCCGAGAACAATACAGGATACGCTAATCTCATGAAAATAGTATCCAAAGGCTTTGTTGATGGATTTTATTATAAACCCCGTGTGGACTATGAGGTGCTAAGCGAATATCACGAGGGAATTATATGCCTCAGCGCATGTCTGGCCGGAGAAGTCCAGAAATATCTTCAGAGAGGCCTTTATGAAGAGGCATGCAAGTCAGCACTGCACTATCAGGAGATATTCGGAAAAGGAAATTATTTCCTCGAATTACAGGATCACGGGATACCGGAACAGGGTTTTGTAAACCAGCAGCTCATAAGAATGAGTAAGGAACTCGGAATTGAACTCGTGGCAACCAATGATATACATTACACATATGCGGATGATGCAGCGGCGCATGATGTATTATTATGCATACAGACAGGGAAAAAAGTATCGGACACCGACAGAATGAGATATGAAGGCGGCCAGTATTACTGTAAATCCGAGGAAGAGATGCGTGCTCTTTTTCCATATGCGCCGCAGGCACTGGATAATACTCACAAAATAGCAGAGAGATGCAATGTAGAAATAGAATTCGGTGTAACGAAACTCCCGCACTATGAAGTTCCGGAAGGTTATGACTCGTGGACATATCTTAACCATCTGTGTGATGAAGGTCTTGTTAAGCGTTACGCAGACAAGGCGGACGAACTCAGGGAAAGACTTGATTATGAGCTCGGTGTTATCAGGAAAATGGGCTATGTCGATTATTTCCTGATAGTCTGGGATTTTATAAATTATGCTAAGAGAAACGGAATTGCCGTCGGCCCGGGACGAGGCTCGGCAGCAGGAGCCATTGTCTCATATGTCCTGGAAATAACGGATATCGATCCGATAAGATATAATCTGCTTTTTGAACGTTTTCTTAATCCGGAACGTGTATCGATGCCTGATATTGACGTCGATTTCTGCTATGAGAGACGCCCGGAAGTGATTGATTACGTAATGCGCAAATATGGCAAGGACAGAGTGGTACAGATAGTTACATTCGGTACACTTGCCGCAAAAGGTGTAATAAAAGATGTTGGAAGGGTTATGGATATCCCATATTCCAAAACGGACTCCATATCTAAAATGATACCAAATGACATCGGAATGACGATTGACAAAGCACTTGAAGCCAATAATGAATTTAAGACACTTTATGAAAGTGATCCGGAAGTCAGGACACTTATCGATACATGTAAGAGACTTGAAGGTCTTCCGAGACATACGTCTATGCATGCTGCCGGAGTAGTTATCGGCTCCAGACCGATTGATGAGTTCGTGCCTTTATCAAGGGCATCCGACGGTACGCTGGTTACACAGTTTACCATGACGACCATAGAAGAACTGGGCCTTCTTAAGATGGATTTTTTGGGCCTTAGGACACTTACGGTCATACAGAATGCAGAGAAATTAATACGGCGCAAAGTTAATGATTTTGATATCAGCAAAATAGATTACAATGACAGAGGCGTACTTGACATGATAGGCCTCGGAAGAACGGAAGGCGTATTCCAGCTTGAAAGCGGCGGAATGAAGAATTTCATGAAGGAACTCAAGCCTGACAGCTTAGAGGACATGATAGCCGGAATATCTCTTTACAGGCCGGGTCCGATGGATTTTATTCCCAAATACATCAAGGGTAAGAATAATCCGGATGCCATTACCTATGCATGCCCGCAGTTGGAGCATATCCTTGCACCGACGTATGGATGTATCGTGTATCAGGAGCAGGTTATGCAGATAGTCCGTGATCTGGCGGGATATACACTGGGACGAAGTGACCTTGTCCGCCGTGCAATGTCCAAGAAAAAACAGTACGTTATGGAAAAAGAACGTCAGAATTTCATATACGGCAATGAAGAGGAGAATGTTCCGGGATGTGTGGCCAACGGAATACCTGCGGAAACTGCATCTGCCATATATGATACAATGATGGATTTTGCCAAATATGCATTTAATAAATCACATGCCGCTTGCTATGCATATGTAGCCTTCCAGACGGCATATCTTAAGAAATATTATCCGGTGGAATTTATGGCAGCGCTTATGACAAGCGTAATGGATAATGTAAGTAAAGTATCACAATATATATTCGCCAGCAGGCAGATGGGAATAGAAATTCTGTCACCTGACATTAATCTCGGCGAGGGTAATTTTACAGCCGGTGACAATGCGATACGTTACGGACTTTCGGCAATCAAAAGCCTCGGACGTCCTGTGATAGAGGCTGTGGTTGCAGAACGTCAGGCTCACGGCATATATAGGGATCTGAGAGATTTTATCACAAGACTGTCCGGCCGGGAGGTTAACAAACGTACGATTGAAAGCCTTATTAAATCAGGTGCTTTTGACAGTTTCGGGCTGAACCGGAGACAGATGATGCTAGTATATTCGGATGTCATGGAGCATGTTGCGCATGAACGCAAGGAATCCGTGTCGGGCCAGATGTCACTGTTTGATATGTTTGAACCGGAGGATAAACCGGACGAAATAATTGTTCCTGATGTGCCGGAATACAGCCGTGATGAAGTCCTTGTGATGGAAAAAGAAGTTCTCGGTGTCTACATAAGCGGACATCCGCTTGACGAATATAAGGCACTCTGGGAGAAAAATATAACCAATATGTGCTCGGACTTTGAACGTGATGATGAAACCGGACAGGCAAAGGTAAATGATGCCGAGAAAGTCATTGCAGGCGGGATAATATCCGGAATCAAAGTCAAGATGACCAGAAACGGCAAGAGCATGGCTTATTTTGACCTGGATGACCTTGGAGGACATGTGGAAGTTGTCGTATTTCCGCGTCCTTATATGGATTACCGAAAAGATATCACAGAGGATAACAAAGTATTTGTCTGCGGAACGGTAGACCTGCGCGACGAAGAGAACGGTAAACTCTTATGCAATAAAATAATCCCGTTTTCATCAATCCCACGCGACTGCTGGATAAAATTCCCTGACAAACAGACCTATCTGGATTCGGAAAAACAGCTTTATAATATAATAAAGGATTCCGATGGCAATGATTTGGTCATAGTGTACTGCGAGGCTGAGAAGGCAAGGAAAATCCTTCCGGCGTCCATGTCCATAAACGCAGATGCCGCTACGCTTGAGAAATTAAGACAGGCGTTCGGTGAGAAAAATGTCAAAGTAGTAGAGAAAGCTATTGAAAAATAGTAATAATTATCATAAAATGTAAATATATAGTGTATTATTGTAATTTGGAGGATTATTTTTATGGCAGAAATGAAAACCATCGGTGTGCTCACAAGCGGTGGAGATGCACCGGGAATGAATGTGGCTATCAGAGCCGTCGTAAGAACAGCGATTGCCCGCGGCCTTAACGTAAAGGGTATTTTAAAAGGTTATAACGGACTTCTTAATGAAGAGATAATTGATATGACAGCCACAAGCGTTTCTGATACGATTGACAGGGGCGGAACTATTCTTTATACGGCAAGATGCCTTGAATTTGTAGACCCTGAGTACCAGAAAAAAGGTGCTGAGATCTGCCGCAAGCATGGAATCAACGGTCTTGTGGTAATAGGCGGTGACGGTTCATTTAAGGGAGCGCAGAAGCTTTCGGCACTCGGAATCAATACGATCGGTGTTCCGGGAACAATTGACCTTGATATTGCATGTACTGATTATACTATCGGATTTGATACAGCAATCAATACGGCAATGAGTGCAATTGATAAAATAAGAGACACATCAACATCCCATGAGAGATGTTCGATAATAGAAGTTATGGGTCGTAATGCCGGACATATCGCATTGTGGTGCGGTATAGCCAACGGAGCGGAGGATATTCTTCTTCCGGGCAAATACGACTATGATCTGAAGAAACTTATCGAAAAGATAATAGATAACAAGCGACGCGGAAAGAAACATTATATTATTGTCAATGCCGAGGGAATCGGTCATTCGGCAGAGATGGCAGCTGAGATAGAGAAAGCAACAGGAATTGAGACCAGAGCAACCATACTCGGCCATATGCAAAGAGGCGGAAGCCCGTCATGTAAGGACAGGGTATACGCATCAATGATGGGCTCATATGCCGCAGATCTGCTCTGCGACGGTAAGTCCAACAGAGTAGTTGCATATAAGGACGGAAAGTTCGTTGATTATGATATAGATGAAGCACTTGCAATGCAGAAAGATGTTGATGAACATATGTATGAAGTCAGCAAGCTTCTGTGCAGATAGGAGATACTTTGATTACAAGCACATCCAACATACAGGTTAAGACAGTGATCAATCTTCTCAAAAAGTCCGGTGAACGTAAGAAATCCGGACTTTTTGTGATAGAAGGATTAAGAATATTTATGGAGGCTCAGGCTGCTCTGGTGCACAGAATATACGCATCCGAGAGTTTTATTGCAGCGCACGGAAAACTGCTTGACGGATTTGAATATGAGACTGTGTCGGATAATGTATTCAGACAGATGTCCGATACAAGGACTCCTCAGGGAATACTGGCAATAATGAAGATGCCGGCATATAATATACCGGATATTACCTCAGCTAAGAATCCTATGATAATAGTATTGGAAAATATACAGGATCCGGGCAATCTCGGAACGATAATGCGGAGTGCCGAGGGAGCAGGCGCAGCGGGCGTCATCATGTCGCGTGACACGGTTGATATATATAATCCCAAGACGATACGTTCTACGATGGGTTCACTTTTCAGGGTTCCTTTTATCATATCGGATGATATATATAAGACGGTGTGCGGCCTGAAGGACGAAGGTGTTAAAATATATGCGGCCCGTCTTGACGGAAGCAATGAATATTACAGGGAAAATTATTGCGGTCCGTGCGCGGTGATGATAGGCAATGAAGGCAACGGGCTTACGGATAAGCTCTCATCGTGCGCCGATAAATATATCAGGATTCCAATGGAAGGCAGCCTCGAATCATTAAACGCCGCAGTAAGTGCGTCGGTAATCATGTATGAAGCGGCAAGACAAAGACACGAAAAAACACTTTAAAATAAGGCTTTTTGAGATAACCGGGCACCCTTAAAGGGTGCCTGATTTGACAAAGAGTGGTATATGTGCTAGAATTGCCTTTAGCAAATGTAACAATTTCGTAACAATTTGTTTCTGACGAAGAAAAATGGAGGTTAATATGAGATTCAAAAGCAGGAAAGCTTCTGTTGCTGTCGTTATGTTACTCTTAATGGTAGTACAGATAGTTTTTGCCGGTATAGGATCTTCGAAGACCCGTACGACTGTTGTGGCAGGAAACAGTGAACCTGCGCAGGAACAGAAGTTGGCGGCATCTGATACAACGGATGCGGCAGCGGTCACGGAGGAAAGTACCGCTCCAATCACCGAAGAAGAAGTTGTTTCAGCAGACCTGAACGTAGTGTACAGAAGTACACTGACTTCGACAGCGGTTGTCGATGAATTTGAAAGCAGTATTGACAACAGTGATTACAGTAATAAGATAATATCTTATACTAATGAAAGACTTTGCATGTATGCAGAGCCGGAATATACATCCGATGTAGTCGGTGTTATGTATTCCGGAACTGAAGCGGACATTGTCAAGCGTGGTTCAGAATGGACAGAGGTTACATCGGGTGGTGTTACCGGTTACATTAAGAATACGGATGTGCTTTTTGGCGAAGAAGCGCAGAAGTTAGCCGAGACTATCGGAGACAAGGAAGCCGTAGCCAAATCAGACGGACTTGTGGTATACTCCGAAGCGTCTGCATCCTCGTCACAGGTGGCTGAGCTTTCCAAGGGAGAGTCGGTTGGTGCATATGAGGAGTGCGATGGTTATGTCATGATTTCGCATGAAGGCGGATACGGATATGTCAAAGCAGACGGAGTAAGCATTTCATACGGACTTGACAGTGCAATATCGATAGAAGAAGAGAAGAAGCGCCAGGCAGAAGAAGCGGCAGCGGCAGCCAAGAAAGCAGCAGAAGAAGCAGCAGCCAAGGCAGCGGCAGCAGCGAAGGAGAAGTACGCAAGCGTATCGACGACAGCGAGGTCATCATACAGTGCTTCAGCGGATGAGATACACCTTCTGGCAGCGATTGTATATTGGGAATCAGGCTGGGAACCGGCCAATGGTCAGTTAGCGGTAGCTAATGTTGTTCTCAACAGAGTGCTTTCATCAAGATTTTCACAGAATACAATAGCAAGTGTAATATATGCGCCGGGACAGTTCAGCGGAGTGGCAGAGAATGGTGCTCCATCGGCAAGGTTCCAGGCGGTACTCAATATGAGCAATGAACAGCTTAATCAGAGAGGCTGTTATGACGCAGCGGTAACGGCGTTGTCAGGACAGAATAATATCGGTGATTTGTTATTCTTCATTAACGTTCGTAAAGCTAATTACAATAAGTATACAAGCTATACAATAATAAATAATCATTGCTTCTATATATACTAGCGATTAAATTGGGAGCCCTGTTCCGTTATGGAAACAGGGCTCTTTTTTAGTTTGCGCGCCATGGG
>FR889220.1:0-6486 GCA_000431815.1 Butyrivibrio sp. CAG:318
GAGCATCGCGAGTTTCGCAATTACCTATAACAAGGTAACTCCTGTACTGTCCCAGACTGCTTCTTAATAATTTAATATGAGTATCAAGAGTCCTGTCATCACCGTAATAATCATATCCCCATACCTCAGTTATAAGTTTTTCCCTTGAAAGGGCTACGCCTCGGTTTCGTATCATATAAAACAGTAAATCATATTCTTTTGGTGTCATATTGACGCGCTCGCCGTCAACCATAACCGTCCGCGCTGTGCAATCAATAACAAGTCCGTCTATCCTGTATATTTCCTTACCATCTTCGCCCTGGTCCGCAGCCGGATTACCACGCCTTCCAAGAACTGCTTTAACTCTCATCATAAGTTCTCTCGGCGAAAAAGGTTTTACCACGTAATCATCTATTCCAAGTTCAAATCCATGTATTTTATCATACTCTTCACCCCTTGCAGACAACATGATTACCGGAATCTGTTTTATCTTAAAAATCTCCCGGCATGCTGTAAATCCGTCCAGTTCAGGCATCATAACATCCATTATGATGAGATCGTAATCATTTGCACGCACTTTGAGCACAGCCTCCATTCCGTCGGCGGCTTCATCCGTATCATATCCTTCAAACTCTGCATACTTCTTCAGTATGACCCTGATTCTTTCCTCATCATCAACTATTAATAATCGGCTCATTTATTTCCTCCATTCAAAATCTATAAATTAAAAAAGTCACATTTGTATTCTATATGACTAATATAAAATACAAATGTGACAATAAGGTGTCAGATTAGTTAAGATTAAGTATTTTTTTGACAACATCCTTCATCTGTGTCTTATCACATACAGTATCATGAAGAACAGGAGCTGTTCTTATGTCTTCAATTGCCTGCGGAACTGTTACATTGGCAATTCTGCTGAGTTCATCAACAAGTTCAAAATCCGTCATTGAATCGTATTTAGCCTTGTCGATTGCATCCATAACACTTCTCGTAAACTTAAACGGACTTGCTGTTGATGCTATTACCGTAGCTGTCTTATCAGATGTATCGGAAACATATTTCTTATATACACATGCTGCAACAGCTGTATGTGTATCTATTACATAACCGGTATCCTCATAAATCGCCTTGATGACATCTGCTGTTTCCTTCTCACTGGCGTAATTACCGTAGAAATCACCAAGTTTCTCTCTCATCTGCGGTGTAATACTATAACGTCCTTCCGTCTTAAGGCTGTCCATAAGCTCTTTATTTCTGGCCGCATCATCGCCTGCAATCATATATATAAGTCTCTCAAGGTTACTTGATATAAGAATGTCCATTGACGGAGATGATGTAAGCACAAACTCTCTGTTCCTGTCATATGTTCCTGTTGCGAAGAAGTCATAGAGCACCTTGTTCTCATTGGATGCACATATAAGCTTATTAACAGGGACACCCATATGCATTGCAAAATAAGCTGCAAGTATATTACCGAAATTACCTGTAGGAACAACGATATTGATCTTCTCATCCTTTGATATCTCACCGTCTGCAAGAAGTCTCGTATATGCATATACATAATATACAATCTGCGGAACAAGTCTTCCGATATTAATGGAATTGGCTGATGAAAACTGGTATCCTCCAGTATTAAGTTCTTCATTAAGAACCTTATCTCCGAACATATTCTTGACGCCGGTCTGGGCATCATCAAAATTACCATGTATTCCTACAACATATGTATTCTTACCCTTCTGCGTAACCATCTGCTTCTCCTGGATAGGGCTTACACCATTCTTAGGATAGAATACTATGATCTTCGTTCCCTCAACATCCGCAAATCCTGCAAGAGCAGCTTTACCTGTATCTCCTGATGTTGCAGTGAGGATAACTATATCATTCTTTATATTATTCTTACGGGCACTCGTAATCATAAGGTGCGGCAATATGGAAAGTGCCATATCCTTAAATGCTATTGTTGAACCGTGGAACAGTTCAAGGAAATAAGCTCCGTCTGCTTTCACAAGCGGTGCTATCTCATCTGTATCAAACTTGGAATCATATGCTTTATTGATGCAGGCCTTAAGTTCCTCTTCAGTGAAATCCGTAAGGAAAAGCTTCATAACTTCATAAGCAACCTGTCTGTAATCCATTCCCGATAATTCTTCAAAGCTGGCATCAAGTGCCGGAATACTCTCCGGTACATATAATCCGCCGTCATCCGCAAGTCCTTTAAGAATAGCCTGCGAAGCCGTAACTCTGACATCATCGCTTCTTGTACTTCTGTAATAAAGATCCATCTGTGAGTACCACCTTTTTCATCAAATTCTTAATTGTATCTATATTACCATAACTCAATATCAAAATACAAGCATCATACACATAAATAATCAAAAAACTCCCGCAATTCTTAAAAACGTTTTTAAGAATACAGGAGTTTTGTTTTAATTGATGAAATATACGTGACCGCCATATTCAAAAAGCCTTGTTAATGCGCTTGCATGCCAGCTTCCTGCGCCGGCACTCGCTTTGGCCGCAAAAAAAGTGGCTCCCTGTGAATAGTCTTCTCCGTAAAGAGCTCTGTCAACAGCCTCTACTGTTGATTCCGTAACATTTACAGTGTAGAACCTTCCGTCCATAACAGGCTGGAACTGCTGCCCGTTTCCCTGAAAGATCACATCCGTTATTGTATTCGGAAAATCATTTCTCCTTACTCTGTTGATAATTACATCCGCTACAAGTATCTTGGATTTAATATCTCCACCGGTAGCTTCCGCCTCAACTATTCTGAGAAAATTATTATAATCATTATCCGTACAAGGCACAACCATCGCCTGTACCGTCTCTGTTTCAGTTTCCGTTTCGGTTTCTGTTTCGGTTTCCGTCTGAGTCTCTGTAGTCTGTGTTTCTTCCTGTGTATTATCGGCTGTTGTCATATCTTCAATTGCAGATGATGCAGACATTACACGGAATATGTATTCATCCCGTACCTCGACAACTTCTTCAACCGGTTCGCTTATATCATCAATTTCTGCCTCAGCGACAACCTGCGGCTCCGTATTACTGTCGGCCGCTCCGGCAAAACCTTCCGTTGTCACACCAGCAAAAACCATTACTGCAGCAATTATCACTGACAGCTTTGAATTCATACCGGACATATTTACCTCGCTTCAAAATTTTTGTTTGCTTTCAAAAGCATGTTGCCATTATCTTCCAGTCTTCAATTTGCTGTCAATCAAACCGCCGATTTTTGTTACTTTTTGCCCGGATAACGTTTTCGTAAAAATTTATTTTATAAAAGCGCATATCTTTTCGTTTGATTTTATAATATTTTTGTGCATGTTGTCGCTTTACTTTTATTTTTCAGGTCCTGAGAATGATTCTTATTTAGTTAATGTTATCATTCAAATCCCATTTTTGCCGGTAAAAAAGCTTGAAAAGTGGGGAACAGACACAATTCAGATGCATTTTCGTATGCTTTTTCAATCTGTTAAAAATGCAAAATGTAAGAGATTGAACTTTCTTACATTTTCGGTTATAATGATTGTATCTTATCAGAAAGGAGACTTATATGCCGAATCCCGCAGGTGTATATACAACGAAACGCAAAGACGGTTCCACATATTACCGTGTAAGCATTACCATAGGCGGCCGGCATATAAGTCTCGGAAGCTATGATGACATCAGCACTGCCGGTGCCGTATATACCGAAGCCGGTCAGATTATGAATTCCGGATATGGTATTGATGATTATGCTATGCACAATTTTAACATTCCATTCCGCAAATATGTCGTACTTATAAATTACAGGGATAATAAGATTTATTTCAAAACGCCTGTTTACCTGTCGAAGCGTTATTTTACATATTATATAGAAGAAACAGATTTTCTGAAGTTCAGTGTTGATGATCTATTCTATTACACAACACACTCTATAATGCGTCGCGGAGGCCACCTCTTCGTTGCTGATTACGGCATGCAGGTCAATATTCTTTCGCGTTACGGTATCCGTGAACATTCCGTATGTGGACGCGATTACTTATTTGCCAACGGTGACCGGACCGACTACCGTTACGGCAATATCATTATCATAAATCCATACCACGGTGTATTTCATTATATCAAGAACGGGCGTGATTATTATAAGGTCAAGATCCACATAAACGGCGACTATGTCGTAGGTACATATCCGACTGCTGTCGAAGCCGCAATAGCATATAATAAAGCCGCTGACATATTGCATGCCGCGGGATGTACCATTAATTATCCGGAAAATTATCCGGAAAACATATCCGCTATTTCATATGCGTCAATATATAATTCCATACGAATTTCATCAAAAATAAGGGAATGCCGTTTCTGATAATCAAAAACGTGCATTCCCTTTTCATTTAATATAAATACCGGTACAATTCAGGCCTTCTGTCGCTCTTCACCGGAAATCCGGCTCTGTATTCACGCACAGCGCCGATATCGATATCTTCTATTATAATTCCGGGTCCGTCTGACAAAACATTCAGCATCTCACCCTTAGGACTGACAACCATGGAATCTCCGGAATAGTACAGTTCTCCTCCCCAGCCATATCTGTTGATTCCCAGAACATAGGACTGGTTCTCAAGCGCTCTCGCTCTTAAAAGCAGTTTCCAGTCATCCCGCCTTGATGCAGGCCAGTTAGCTGCCACGACAATCACTTCCGTCTCATCCGACACCGCCTGAAATATCTCCGGAAAGCGTAAATCATAACATATAAATGTGCTGATTACGGTTCCGTCAAATTCAAATTGGGACAGCGAATTACCGGCAGAATACTTAAGGTTCTCTCCTGAGTATGAAAACGGATGAATTTTGGCATAATCGCTTATAATTCTGCCATTGCTATCCACCACAACATATCTGTTGGTATATTTGCCGGCCGAGCAGGCCGTATATCCAAAGCCAAGCGCAATACCGTATTGCATGGCAAATCGAGTCATTGTATGTACTGTAATGCCGTTTCCGTATTTCTCAGCAACATTCTCAGGATCAAGTCCAAATCCGGTCATGCTCATCTCAGGAAACAAGGCAAGTTCAACACCCTTATCGCTGCATTGGTGGATATAATCCTCTGCTGCGATAAGGTTGTGTTTCGTATCGCCCATTATAACATCTGTCTGACATATGCCAACAACCATTTTTTCACCCACTATATCCTATGAATTATTAATTGTTCTTATTATTAATATAATTCACAAGACCCTCTGCAGCAATGATTTTCTGCATGAATTCAGGGAACGCCTGTCCCTTGAACTGTGTATTCCTGGTGAGATTATATATCATACCGCTGTCGAAATCCACCTCTACCTCATCCCCGGCCTCGATTCCTTTGGAAGCTTCCGGACATTCAATAATCGGGAGTCCTATATTGATCGCATTTCTGTAGAAAATACGTGCAAAGGTCTCTGCTATTACACAGCTTACACCCGCTGCCTTAATGGCAATCGGTGCATGTTCTCTGGATGAACCGCATCCAAAGTTCTTATCTGCTACTATTATGTCGCCTTTTTGTACTTTTTTTACAAAGTCTTTATCAATATCTTCCATACAGTGTGTGGCAAGTTCTGCCGGATCCGATGAATTAAGATATCTTGCCGGAATAATTACATCCGTATCAACATTATCTCCATATCTGAAAACTCTACCATGTGCTTTCATTACATTACCTCCTCAGGTGAACTGATTTTGCCTGTTATTGCGCTTGCTGCAGCCACTGCAGGACTTGCAAGATATACCTCTGAATTAACATGTCCCATTCTTCCTACGAAATTACGATTCGTTGTCGACACACATCTTTCGCCCTCGGCCAGAATTCCCATGTATCCGCCAAGACAAGGTCCGCATGTAGGTGTACTCACTACTGCACCGGCCTCGATAAATATCTTTAAAAGCCCTTCTTCCATTGCCTGAAGATATATCTTCTGGGTCGCCGGAATTATTATTGTCCTGATGCCTTCTTTAACTTTATGGCCGTCAAGGATCTTGGCCGCGATGCGTAAATCGTCAAGGCGTCCGTTAGTACAGGATCCGATAACAACCTGGTCTATCGCAATATCTCCTACTTCATCTATTGTATGTGTATTCTCCGGAAGATGCGGAAATGCCACGGTAGGCTTTAATTTATCAAGCTCAATAACATATTCCTCATCATAAATTGCATCCTCATCAGCTTCATATACCTTATATTCTTTAACTGAATGTTCCTTCATATATGCGACTGCGAGATCGTCAACCGGAAAAATACCATTCTTTCCGCCGGCCTCGATAGCCATATTAGCTATTGTAAATCTGTCATCCATGCTAAGATATTGTATTCCGTCACCAACGAATTCCATTGATTTGTAAAGAGCTCCGTCAACACCTATCATTCCGATAATATGTAATATGATATCTTTACCGCTGATCCACTTGGCAGGTTTGCCGGTAAGTACGAACTTAATTGCCGAAGGAACTTTAAACCATGCAAGTCCCGTTGCCATTCCTGCT
>FR889220.1:6524-43171 GCA_000431815.1 Butyrivibrio sp. CAG:318
GACACCTGTAGAGAACGCTCCAAGTGCACCGTATGTACATGTGTGCGAATCCGCACCTATTACTACATCACCTGCAACCGTAAGTCCTTTTTCAGGGAGAAGTGCATGCTCGATACCCATCTGTCCCACTTCAAAATAATTCGTAATCTTATTTCTCTTTGCAAATTCTCTTACACATTTGCAATGCTCCGCCGATTTAATGTCCTTATTCGGTACAAAATGATCCGGCACAAGTGCTATTTTGTCTTTGTCGAAAACACCTTCGACCTTCATCTTATCCATCTCATGAATAGCAACCGGTGATGTGATATCGTTGCCAAGCACAAGATCAAGTCTGGCTTCTATAAGCTGTCCTGCTTCTACCGAATCAAGACCTGCATGCGCAGCCAGAATTTTCTGAGTCATTGTCATTCCCATAGTATAATTTCTCCTAAAATATTATTTATTGAATTTTACCATATTTAGCGATATAATTGAAATACATATTAAACATATTTATTATAACTTATAGTTATATAACGGAGTGTATATGAATAATGATAATCTGCCATTATATACGGCATTTCTCGCAGTTGTGCGTGCAGGAAGCATACTTGAAGCTTCCAGACAATTATATATAAGCCAGCCGGCCGTCAGCAAGGCTGTCCATAAGCTGGAAACCAACCTCGGAACAACTCTTTTCATCCGCTCATCAAGGGGAATCCAGCTCACGGAAAGTGGATATATCTTATATGAGAATATCAAAAATGCATTTGAATATATTGAAGCCGGAGAAAATGGTGTCACATCACACAACAGTCCACAGACCGGTCATATCCGCATCGGCGCCAGCACAACATTATGCAAATATATATTGCTTCCATACCTTGGAAAATATACAACATCGCATCCGCAGATTAATATCTCAATTGAATGTCAGTCAAGCAATGACACAATAACTATGCTGCGCGACAACGCCATCGACATCGGATTAATCGCCGGAACACCGGGACTTTCCGACTTCACATGCCACACCCTTGGCAATATACATGATATTTTTGCGGCATCTCCCGGATACATAGATAACCTCGGTTCACACAACCCGCTTGCCAATCTTATTCTATTAAACCGTATGAATGCAACAAGACAATTTGTAGACAGTCACATACCGGCAGAGTTCCTTGCCGGCAAAAATATACTTGAAGTTGATAATATGAATCTATTGATAGATTTTGCCAAAGCCGGAATAGGCATAGGTTGTATCATTAAGGAATTTATCCGTGATGAACTCACATCCGGCTCCCTGGTTGAATATAAGAAAGGATTATTAAAGCTCCCTCGCCGTGAGGTCTGCTTCGTCATCTGCAAGGGCGCTCCTGTTTCCGTACCGGTCAGGGATTTTCTCGACTTCATAAGCAGCAACCGGGCTAATCCGGAACTTAATATCCTAATTTAGGTCATACATGGTACGGCATATTCTTTTGCCGCTCTCTGTTGTAAAAATCTTATCATAAGCGGTCCGTACCGCATTAATGTCTGCATCATCTTCATACATATTAACGAGAAAATCCGCTTCGACAAGTATCCTGTAATCTGCGCCATCCATTCCCGTATATGTATGATGATGTGCCACGAGGTAGCACACTCTCTCCCTGTCCTTCAGGCCATATCCACATTCCTTCAATAACGCATCAGCAGCCTCCGGGCCGTATTGTTCCTGCAGTTTTCCGTTATTATATCCATACAATTCCTCGGCTTTCTTAATTCCCGTATCATGTACAACCGCTGCTGCTTCAAGGACACACATTGTGTCATCATCAAGTCCTTCCATTCGGCCGATAAGTGCCGCATAGGTATATACTTTCATAAAATGCTGTATCCTTCTGGCATCTCCTCTGAAAAACTCTGTTGTCCTAATAATTAATTCGTCGGTCATAAATATCTCCTGCATGATTTTAAAAAACCCCGGCGCAACGCCGGGGTAGCAAAATCGTAATTAGTTATTGATGAGCTTTCCGCTTTCATCGTTCCAGCTGTAAAGCTTACGAACTTCTTCACCAACCTTCTCTGACGGATGCTCTGATGCAATCTTTCTGAGTGCTCTGAAGTGAGCCTGTCCGCCTGCCGGTGACATATCAAGAAGGAAGTCTTTAGCGAATGTACCATCCTGAATATCAGAAAGGACTTTCTTCATAGCCTTCTTAGTATCTTCTGTGATAATCTTAGGTCCTGTTACATAATCACCATATTCTGCTGTGTTGGAAATAGAATATCTCATTCCTGCAAAACCTGACTGGTAAATAAGGTCAACGATAAGCTTCATCTCATGGATACATTCGAAGTAAGCATTTCTAGGATCATATCCTGCTTCGCAAAGAACTTCGAAACCTGTCTGCATAAGTTTGCAAACACCGCCGCAAAGAACTGCCTGCTCACCAAAGAGGTCTGTCTCTGTCTCTGTTCTGAATGTTGTCTCAAGTACGCCAGCTCTTGCTCCACCGATACCAAGTGCATATGCAAGTGCAAGTTCCTGAGCCTTACCTGTTGCATTCTGCTCTACAGCTACAAGACAAGGAACACCCTTACCTGCAAGGTATTCGCTTCTTACTGTATGTCCAGGTCCCTTAGGTGCGATCATTGTTACATCGACATCCTTAGGCGGTATAATCTGTCCGAAATGAATAGCAAAACCATGAGCGAACATAAGCATGTTACCAGGCTCAAGGTTCGGTTCGATATCTTTCTTATACATTGCTGCCTGCTTCTCATCATTAATAAGAATCATAATAATATCAGCCTGCTTAGCTGCCTCTGCTGCTGTATATACTTTAAGTCCCTGAGCTTCTGCTTTAGCCCATGACTTACTGCCTTCGTAAAGACCGACGATGACATCGCATCCTGAATCCTTAAGGTTCAATGCATGAGCATGTCCCTGACTTCCGTAGCCGATAATAGCTATCTTCTTTCCTTCAAGTAATGAAAGATTGCAGTCTTCCTGATAGAAAATTTTTGCTGCCATTGTTTTTATCCTCCTGAAAAAATCATATATTTTAATTGGCATCGCCAATAAAAAACTTATTTCTTTACCGCACTTCCTCTGCACAATCCCGTAAGTCCGGTTCTGGCTATTCCAAGTATCTCATATCCTGTAAGTAATTCAAGGAATGCATCAAGCTTGGATGCATCGCCTGTGAGTTCAATCATAAGTGAATTCTTAGCAACATCAACGACATTCGCCCTGAATATGTCTGCTACCGATACCACTTCCGGTCTCTGAATCTCATTAACCGCCACTCTTACAAGAATAAGCTCACGGCACACTGATGTTCCCGGCTCAAGTTCTTCTATCTCTATAACGTCCTCAAGCTTGGAAAGCTGTTTGGTAACCTGCTCAAGTACCGCTTCCTCTCCATGAACCACAACTGTCACTCTGGTGATATCCGGGTTTTCCGTAACGCCTCCTGTAATACTGTCCATATTATAGCCGCGTCTGCTGAATAACCCTGCAATCCGGCTGGTAACTCCTGCCCTGTTATGTACAAGCAGTGATAAAACCATCTTTCTCATATTACACCTTCAAAATTCGTATTTTACCAATCCCTTAGGAATTATTGTAGCACATTGAAAACAGTTGTCAATTAATTATTTGTTATTTCGGCCATCTTTGCTTCCGAAAGCCCTTTTTTGTTCTTAAAAAGAACTTTTAAAAGGATAGGAACTATAACCGATGACGTAATTATAAGAAGAATTACAGGCGTGAAATCCTCCGCCGTAATAAGTCCCGCATCCAGGCCTTTCTGAGATACTATAAGCGCAACCTCGCCTCTCGTCATCATTCCTATTCCGCATATGAGTGACTCTTTCCATGTGTGTCTGGTAATTTTAGCTGCAAGTCCGCATCCGATAATTTTTCCCACCAGCGCAACTAACACAAACGCAACTGAGAATGCCAAAAGTCCCCATGTCATTCCCGACACATCGGTCTTAAGTCCAATGCTTGCAAAGAAAATAGGTCCAAAGAACATATATGAACTTATGTTGACCCTTCTGTCAACATAATTGGAATCATTAATATTGCAAAGAATTACACCAGCAACATATGCACCCGTAATATCTGCTATTCCGAAATATTTCTCGGCAACATATGCAAGCGCAAAACAGAGAGCGATACTAAATATAGTTATACGTCTCATATGAGGATATCTCTTATCGAGAAATGAGAACAGTTTATAAAGTCCAAATCCTATAACCGCTGCTGCAACAAAGAACAACAATGTCTTAAGAAGAATCTCCCCGACACCGGTTCCGGTTCCTTTTGCCACGCCTATCACAACAGTAAGCACTATAATTCCAAGTACATCATCTATAATAGCTGCACTGACTATTGTAGTTCCCAGTTCCGTCTTAATCTTTCCGAGTTCTTTAAGTGTCTGGACAGTAATTCCAACCGATGTTGCCGTCATGATTACACCAATGAAAAGTGCTTTATAGAATCCCTGGCTTCCGATTGGATCAAATCCATAGAATACCATTGTAATAATTGTACCAAGCACCATAGGTGCCAACACGCCCATTGTTGCCATAAGGAGTGCCACCGGGCCGGTCTTAACGAGTGTCTTAAGATTGGTACCGAGTCCTGCTGAAAACATAATAAGCACAACGCCGACTTCAGCAAAAATCTTAATATATTCAGTGTTGCCTGCCCATCCTAAAACACATGGTCCGATGAGAAGACCCGCTATTATCTGTCCGACAACCTGCGGAAGCTTAATCTTACGTGCAATAAGCCCAAACACCTCCGCCACTGCAATAATTATTGCCAGATCCCGCAAATTTTCGTAAATTTCCATAAAATATTACCTACCTTTAATGTTCTCTTAATTATTAATATTTTAGTACATCTTTCTGAAAAATCAAGTAATTTTTATATATCCCAGTTCTTTTATTTTATTATACAACTGAGCACCGAGAAGGCTGAAAAATTTCTCATTGCCATGCACATGATCATATTGCAAAGCTTTCATATAACTTCTGGGAATTTCTCCCGCAGCTGCATCCACTGCATCTGATTCATCGGTTACCGGAAGTGACAGGATATATTTACGGAAATCATAGAAATGCTCTTTAAATTCATCCGCAAGCATCTCATTAACCGCCTCTATTTCGGGCATATATGATTTCGCTGTCATTCCGATCACAATGTATCTTGTACCGGCCGTGCGCTGTATCATAGCTTTAATATTTGCGATTACGGCACATACATTATCCGTAGACGCATAGTCATTGGTACCAACCCAGAATATATTGATATCCTGTGAAAAATCACAATGTGACAATCTCGTTACAAGGTTGCTGCCTTTTGGAATCATTTCAGGTCTGCCGGTATTATTCCTTGTGAAATATAATATATTATTACAGCGTTCCAATACCCCGTCGCAATTACCCAGCTTAACCGGATTAACAAGGTCATCTCCGTCATTTTCCCTTACCTGGCAAAGAAGTCTTGTCGGCTGCATAAAAATATCTCCCAATGCTACCGGTACAGATGTGTCGTCCTTATCAAAAACAGCATCTGCCATAAGTGTCACTTTCATTGCCCCAATCCGTGAAGCAACTGTAAAACTTGATTCGCCTCCGATTCCGTAATTTTTAGTCTTAATTCCCGTAAGTCTCTCCAATACAGCAGAATACGGCATGGTGTTACCCCATGCCGTTCCTGCCGTAAGACTATCGCCAAAACAATTTATCTGCATATCAGTCTTCCTCTGTTAAATTATCCTCTCCGGATGCCGCTGCTTCGTCTTCCTCAGCCTTAACTTCCCTATAATCATCGTTCTGTGGATTTCCGGTTTCCGGTTTCACGTCAGATTTAGTCTTTGCAGATAAAACATCCTTGATATCCACACCGGTGGCACCTTTAAGTCCTTCTGTAATCTGTGACACTGTTGTCATAATATCCTGAACAAGCCTTGATGAGTTACCATCGCCATACATAACTATACTGTCAACATTAGCAAGCGGTGTTGCTGCATTCTTAATAACTTCCGGAAGCACGTTAAAATACATCTCCTTAATGGATGCATCCGTCATCTTAGCCTGGGCAAGTGCCTTCTTCTCAATACCTTCTGCTTCTGCAATCGCTTTGGCACGTATAGCCTCAGCTTCAGCAAGACCCTTCGCGCGTATACCTTCCGCTTCCTGCTCGCGGGCATATTTTTCTGCTTCTGATTTCGCCTTAAGTGCCTCTGCCTCCTGCTCCATCTCATACTTTCTGGCTTCAGCTTCTTTCTGACGTTCATAGAGTTCCGCTTCGGCTTTCTGCTGTCTTGCAAATTTCTCCGCTTCGGCCTTCTTCTTAATGTCCGCTTCGAGCTGACGCTCCGTTATCTTAACATTACGCTCTTTCAGCTCGATTTCCTTCTCCTGCTTTGCAAGATTGGCATTGGCAGTCGTAATTTCAATTGTTTTACGCTGTTCCTCTTCCTGAATCCTGTAAGCTGCATCAGCCGATGCCTGCTTCACATCCGATTCCTGCTTAAGTTCAGCCTTCTTTATTGCAAGTTCATTCTGTCTTACAGCTATTTCGGTCTCAGAATTAACCTCAGCATCATTAGCTTCTTTCTTCGCTATTGCCTTAGCCTTGGCTATTTCTTTCTCTGCCTCCGCTCTGGAAATTGCTGCATCCTTCTGGATTTTAACAATATTATCCACACCAAGATTTTCTATGACACAACTGTCATCGACGAAATTCTGTACATTAAATGATACTATATCAAGTCCCATTGCCCCAAGGTCAGGTTCTGTATTCTGCTTAACAAGTTCAGCAAACTTCTGTCTGTCGGAAACCATTTCCTGAAGCTGCATACGTCCTACAATTTCACGCATATTACCTTCAAGGACTTCCCTGGCAACTTTGGCTATGTAATCCACAGGCTTATTAAGAAAATTCTGTGCTGCAAGATTAAGTCTGTCAGTCTGATCACTTATCTTGACATTGACAGCCGCATCAACATTAATATTGATATAATCTGCTGTCGGAACTGCACTTGATGTTTTCACGTCAATAGGAATAAGCTGAAGATTAAGTGAATCCTTCTTTTCAAAAAAAGGAATCTTAATTCCTGCCTTTCCAATAAGCACCTTGGGCTTCTTACGCAATCCCGAGATAATAAATGCCGTATCCGGAGATGCCTTTACATATCCTGTTGCAAGAATAATCAGGAACAAAATAACAACTGCTGCAATCACTCCATAAAAAATATAATCCATAGTTCTCCTCCTGTGAGCTATTTTCATATATTGTACTACATCTTATGGATTTTGTATACATAATATTATTATTTCAAAGCCAGTCATCAAGGACAGCTTTCAGGCAGTCCAGGTCGACAGGTTTGGCTATATGCCCGTTCATTCCGGCATCAACTGCCATTTTTACATCATTTGAGAACGCCTCGGCAGTCATCGCAATAATGGGTATTTTCTTCAGATCATCTCTTTGATTCTTCCTTATCTGTCTTGTTGTCTCATATCCGTCAATTCCCGGCATCCTTATGTCCATAAAAACTATACTGTAATACCCTGCTTCCCGTTCTTTGAGTCTTGATATGCCATTTCTTCCGTTCGGTGCAATTTCCACATCTATCCCAACTTCCGTCAGAAGTTCTTTCATTACCTCCGCATTAAACTCATCATCTTCCACTAAAAGAATTTTTTTGCCGTTGTAATTAAGTTTCTTGTATGCTTCTATTTTCATTGCCTGATTATGCTCGTCATTGTTATCATCCGATGTCACCCTGAATTTTAATTTAATTCTGAACGTTGTTCCCTTGCCTATATCACTTTCAACTTCAATATCCCCATTCATCATTCTGGCAATGTTTCTTGAAATCATCATCCCCAGTCCGCAGCCCTCAATTCCCTGTGTGTTATGATTATCAGCTCTTGAAAAAGGTTCAAAAATTTTATTGATGAAATCACTTTCCATTCCTATTCCGTTATCTTTAATTACAATGTGATATTCCGCCAATCCACTTATGCCCGGATCGGTCTCAGTCATATTAAAATCTATTTTTCCGGTAGGAGGAGTAAACTTAAATGCATTTCCCAGCAGATTTACCAATATCCGTTGAAATCTAAGTTCATCGCCAACCACTTTAGCATGTTTTATATGTATATCACCAATCTGCAACGATGCTCTTTGTCTTTCCCTCTCACCTTCAAACATCATTATCACTTCATTAACAGCATCTGCAATATTAAATTCATTCTCTGTCAGCGACATATGTCCGCTTTCTATCTTGGAAATGTCAAGAACCTCGTTGATGAGGCTCAGAAGATGCCTGCCAGCTATAGTTATTTTATTAAGGTATCCACTTACCCGTTCCGTGTCATTAATATGCAGTTTGGCAATCGCTGTCATACCGATAATAAAATTCATCGGTGTCCTTATATCATGGGACACTCTTGACAAGAATTCTCTTTTGGCCTTATTCGCCCGATATGCCCTCTTGGCTTCATATTCAAATCTCTTTTTCTGTATTTCTTCCTGCCTTACAAAGACATCAATATTCCTTATCGTCATTGTTACTGTTTTTGTAACGCCCTGCTCACTTTCAGCAGGCATTACCGATACCAGGCACCATTCGTATTTTCCTTTATCTGATTTTCTTCTATATCTGCATTCGACACATTCACCGGAATCCAGTTTATGTTTTATATTATTAATATCAAGATTCTTAACCGCGATATCATGGCATGCCGGATCTATCGTCCCATCCTCAAGTTTCTCAATCAGCTTGTCCGTAAATTTATCCATTGTACCAAAAGTATTGCATGTCGGATATATCATTGCATATTCGTCCGTGTCCAGCACAATGTAATATATTGCCATATATGCTTGAACCATGCTTTTCAATACTTTTTCATTAATATAATCCCAGTCTGTAACTGTACGCCCTTCTTCTCCTTCTTCATCCTGCACCATATTATCCATTATAAAATTTTCCTCCATTAAACATGTCCGCACCTATCATTGTATTATAATACAAACAGATACATCGCAAACTACTTGAATCATAATATATTATGATATCATTACACAATATTTTGCAAGGTATCATTCATCTACATTTACTTCCTTGTTTCGACAAAAATTGACATAAAACAAAATCCCGGATGAACGGGAGGGATCATCCGGGAAATGTTATGATATTATTTTGGTTGAATGAATTTGGCTTTGTAATAATCTGTATTGGTATTAGTTGAAAAGTGCTACCCAATAGTAATCACCAAGTGAATCCTGAGCAACTCCGATACCAACTTTAGTATAGCTTTCTGAAAGGAGAAGTGCATTGTGAGATGAAGATGATTTCCACTGAGCGATAATCTCTGAAGGAGATGCCTGCCATCTTCCGAAATTCTCACCAAAGTTACCACCAATGCCATACTCTGAAGCAATTGTGCTTGCTTTTGTGAAATTAGGTCTGATATGTCTCTTAGCTCCACCCTCCATAGCTGTCATGTTCCAATCAGCATAAGCGCTTTCTGCTGCCCTGTGCATAGCTGCTGTTGAGAGTGTGTCGTTAACGGTAAGTTTTGCAAGTCCGTTAGCTGTTCTGTATTCATTAATAAGGTTAACAACTTCTGATGCCAAAGATGCATATGCTGTCTTGTTAGCCTTAGCTGCTGCCTTAGCTTCGCTGTCTGAAAGAGTAGCAACTTTGATTGAAGCCTTAGCTTCGTCAAGTGTTGCATAATTATGTGAACTACCTTCTGCATCCTTGTAAACAACATTTGTAAGTGATGTCTGCGCTGCAGGTGCTGCTGCCTGTGGCTCAGCCTTAACTGCAGGTGCTGCCGGTGCCGGTGTTGTCTGTGGCTCAGCCTTAACTGCAGGCGTTGCTGTCTGCGGCTCTGTTGCTTTAACTGTAGCCGGCTCTGTCTGTGCTTCTGTTACTTCTTCTGTAACAACTTCTTTAACTGTCTCTTTAACTGTCTCAGTCTTGGTTTCTTCAACAGTCTTAACTGTTGTAACAGCTTCTGTTTCTTTAATTGAAGCTGCTTCTGTATAATCAACGGCAACAGCTTTATATTCGCTGCTTCCTGCTACTGTTCTTGTCTCAAAGAAATATACCACTGCAAGTACGGCAATTGATGCTGTAGCTGCGATTCCAAATAATTTAACTGCTTTTAAAAATTTCTTCATAAAAAAACCCTCCCTATAACCTAAACTAATGAGCTTTGACTAAAAAGAGGATCCATTCTCCGCAACCGGCTGCCATGCTCTCCCAAGCTTAAGGCCCTTGGCTTTGCGTCCTTACCTTTCGATAAGTTTGCCCATTGTTTAGTTATTAAAAAAGCACCCGTTCACCGGATGCTGTAAATATCTTACGATAGCAACCGGCTGCCACACCATATTAGGTAGAGGCCCTTGGCTTTGCGTCCTTATCTTTCGATAAGTTTGCCTAAATATTATCAAAAATTCAACCAAAATCGATAAAGAATTTCTTTATCTATGAACAGTATATCAGATACATGAGAGATTGCAATAGTTTTTTTAAAAAAATATTGTATTTTATTCAGTACAATCTTTATTCTTAACAACAGAAACAACTTCATTCCAGTGTTCAAGAACATATCTGCCTATAATCGGGTCATACATCCTGCCGAGATTCTTTTCTATTTCTGCGTAACAATAGTCAAAATCATGTGCTTTGCGGTAGCTTCTGGTGGATGTCATCGCATCTATAGAATCACATATGGCGATAATTCTTGCTCCTACAGGGATCTCCGTTCCGGCATATCCGTTGGGATAGCCATGCCCGTCATAGCGTTCATGATGGCAGAGTACCATATTCTTAAGTTCACTTAAACGATGTGATTTACTGAGAATATCTGCACCACTCTGTGGATGTTTCCTGATATATTCCCACTCTTCATCGGTAAGTTTTCCTTCTTTATTAAGTACAGCATCCGGGACTCCGATTTTACCTATATCATGTAAATGGGCTGCTATGTGTATTTTCTGTATATCTTCTTTCTTAAGTCCAATCAGTTCACATACTTTCGTCGCCATATCACTGACCCGCTTTGAATGTCCAGCCGTATATGGATCTTTGGCATCAAGTGCACATGTAATGCACTCTATCACTTCGTGATAATCTATTTGTGTATCGCAATATTCGCAACTGTCCATCTGTACAACTCCTTTAGAATCTGTACATTCATTATAACATCATACCAGAATATATGCACTTGATTTTTTCTCAATAAGCTTACAATACGGGCATTGCAAAATATTTCTTTTTTCTGTAACTCGTAATATATACGTCTATAAAATCACCGCATCTGAGATTCTCATATGATTCCTGCACTTCTGTATATACATCACCAAACTGGAGCAGATACGTCTTCTCCCGCCCGCTTTCCATCAGATAAACATAAATCCACTTATCCTGTACCGGAAATCTGTACACACATGTCTCTCCATTCTGCACTGCCACCTTGAACCGGTTGCGATAGAAAATATAAAAAATTCCAGGACACCATATCACCAATTCAATAATCATTGAAATCTGCAGACCGGAAATAAAATCTGACGATACAAATATGCATGTTACCATAACCGCAAGGCTCACCGCCACGGCAATAACCAGCAAAACCGAATAGTACGGTTTGTATCCTGTGTTTATTTTACGGTCTGTTTCAATCAATTTTCTTTTAGCATCATCTGACACATTGCTGCTTACAAGGCATCCCTTACCAACATCCAAAGAATCCTTGTGGATTTTCCTTGCAAATCTGATTACGGGTCTGTCAATCTGTTCAAGTCCTTTATCCTGCCAGCTCTCACATTCGATATCCATATGCTGTACCTCCTTATCTATTGTATAAATTATATCTATACAATATAGAAAGTACTATCATAATGGTGTAAAGATAAAGTAAAAATATTTTATTTCAGTTTCTGCCCTGATCTCTGTAAAAATTGACTTGAAATTATTTTTAGAAAAATAGACTGACTATGTTTTCCCATGCATACTATAATTCATCTGCATGTTCTGTAACATTTAGTTTATAAGCCATACTTTGCCCTCGTTTCCCTAAGTGCGGCTCTGGCATCCTTTACCTGTCCTGACTCTACCTGCCCTTCAGATATCTCTATATCTCTGTACATGGAAATCTGTCTCATGGTTGACTCATAAATCTCCATGCTCATAATTACCATATCGCCATAGCCATTTTTTGTAACATAAATCGGTTCCTCTGCCTTATGGCACATATCAGATATCTCCGATGTATTCTTCAAATCTTTAATTGGAATTATTTGTGGCATAATGCGTACCTCCTTCTTTATGGTCTAATTATCCCATAATTATATCCTTTTGCAACTTGATTATTTTTTATTATCTGAACCATTTATATTGTTTATTCCCTTTATCTTTATTATTTTTCACCGGTGACAACATACTCTACCGGGTACTGTCCTTCCTAAGTCAGACAGTAAATAAAATAAGAGCCCATCACACCGGTTTCAATCGATGTAATAGGCTCTAAATACCGTTTTATAAATTTTTACCGGTTGTAATTAAAACTTGCCTGCTGTTGCTGCTTCCTCGATAGAAACTGCAACTGCAACTGTCATACCAACCATTGGGTTGTTACCTGCACCGATGAGACCCATCATCTCAACGTGTGCCGGAACTGATGAAGAACCTGCGAACTGTGCATCTGAATGCATACGTCCAAGTGTATCTGTCATACCGTATGAAGCAGGACCTGCTGCCATGTTATCAGGATGAAGTGTTCTACCTGTACCGCCGCCAGATGCTACTGAGAAATACTTCTTGCCGGCTTCAAGTCTTTCTTTCTTATATGTACCTGCAACAGGATGCTGGAATCTTGTAGGGTTAGTTGAGTTACCTGTGATAGATACGTCAACGTTCTCCTTCCACATGATTGCAACACCTTCAGGAACTGAGTTAGCGCCATAGCAGTTAACTTTGGCACGAAGACCTTCTGAATATGATTTTCTTGAAATCTCTTTAACTGTGTTGGTATATGGATCATATTCTGTCTCTACGAATGTAAATCCGTTGATTCTTGAAATGATCTTAGCTGCGTCTTTACCGAGACCGTTAAGGATAACTCTTAATGGTTTCTGACGTACTTTGTTAGCCTTCTCTGCGATACCGATAGCACCCTCAGCGGCTGCGAATGACTCATGTCCTGCGAGGAATGCGAAACACTCTGTATCCTCTTCAAGGAGCATCTTGCCAAGGTTACCGTGTCCAAGACCAACCTTACGTGTATCAGCAACTGAACCAGGAATACAGAATGACTGAAGTCCCTCTCCGATAGCTGCTGCTGCGTCTGCTGCCTTTCTGCAGTTCTTCTTGATAGCGATTGCAGCGCCTACAATGTAAGCCCAGCAAGCGTTCTCGAAACAGATAGGCTGGATTTTCTTAATCTGATTATATACATCAAGTCCGGCATCTTTAGTAATCTTCTCTGCCTCTTCGATTGAGGAGATACCGTAGCTGTTAAGTACAGCATTAATCTGGTTAATTCTTCTTTCATATGATTCAAATAAAGCCATTATCGTTACCTCCTATTCTTCTCTCGGATCAATAATCTTAACTGCGTCGTCTACGCGGCCGTACTGACCCTTAGCTTTTTCCCATGCTGTGTTAGGATCGTCACCCTTCTTAACGAAGTCTGTGAACTTTCCGAGTGATACGAACTGGTATCCGATAATCTCGTTATCAGCATCAAGTGCGATACCTGTGACATATCCTTCAGCCATCTCAAGGTAACGAGGACCTTTCTCAAGTGTACCATACATAGTACCAACCTGTGAACGAAGTCCCTTTCCAAGGTCTTCAAGTCCTGCTCCGATTGCAAGTCCGTCCTCAGAGAATGCACTCTGGGTTCTTCCGTAGATAATCTGGAGAGCGAGCTCTCTCATAGCTGTATTGATAGCATCACATACGAGGTCAGTGTTCATAGCTTCAAGAACTGTAAGTCCCGGAAGAATCTCTGCTGCCATAGCTGCAGAATGTGTCATACCTGAGCATCCGATTGTCTCAACGAGTGCTTCCTGGATAACACCATTCTTAACGTTGAGTGAAAGCTTGCAGGCACCCTGCTGTGGTGCACACCAGCCTACACCGTGTGTGAATCCTGAAATGTCTTTAATTTCTTTGTACTGTACCCAGTTGCCTTCTGTAGGACATGGAGCTGCGCCATGATGTACGCCCTGAGCTACCGGACACATGTTCTGAATTTCCTGTGTGTAAATCATTATAGAACTCCTTTCGATTATATAAAATCACCTTTGCGGCTCGTGATTTAATTCCGCAATTACAGATATTTTCGCATATTATGACAAAAAATTCAAGTCCAAATCCCGAATAAGTTCATCATAATCAAATTTTTTTAATATAATCGTATTGCCGTCGTCCGTGAATGTGTTGTCCCGGCAGTCTATATGCGATATTTCGAGCTTGCCGTCTTTCAGCCTGATACGTCCTTCAAGGTATGTATCTCCCGCGCTGTCCAAAATATCAACAAAGCAGCCCGGTCTGACCTTATAGTCATATCTGGTAAAATCATCTGCGCTTCTTAAGTATGCTGACACATCTGCCGTGCCGTCGCTTACCAGATAAATGCTGCCGTCGTCATTTTTCCATATTGCGCGCTCCGCTCCCGGTCCGTTATCCAGGACATCGTTATACCGGCTCTGCCTTATATTACTGTTTATCGCAAGTCCGGCTGTGATTCCGGCCGCGGCAAGCAGTATAATGATTAGCGGAGCGGCAATTAAAATTTTGGTTCTTAACCTCATAATTAATTAATCAACCATCCTTTCCTCTAAATTCCGTAAAATACGAATTCCACTCCTTGTCCGTGCTCACCTGATACGGTAAATTCATCGTGGACAGGTGCGCCCCAGCTGTCATCTCCGCCTACACCTCTTGTAGCACCGAGCACTTCAATGTACGTCAGACGCCTCGGCGGCAGATAGTTTATCTTGTACGCCGACTGTATTTCGGCTCCGCTGTGTGCAAGCACCTTAAGGTCAAACGGTGCTTCTGCTTTTTCTATGCGGATACCGTGCTTGTCTGCATTGGTAATTTTAGCATATCTTACATCGCATCTTAATCCACATTCCTGTGGGTTCAGATATGGTGTCAGATTATCGCCCGCCTTGAATTTATAAATACCGAATCTGGCTCCCTTATCACGGTCATGATAATTTTCTTCCGGCCCTCTTCCGTAGAATTCAACATTATCGAATTCCTTACTGCAGGTGATGACCATTCCGAACTGCGGCATATCCGGGACACCCGCAGCTCCTGTATATTCCGCTTTAACGGTTATTCTGGCATCCGGTGTCATAGTATATCTTACGACACATTCTGTTTCTGGATATGTGCGGAGTTTATATGTATAAGTAAGTATAACTTTCATAATCTCACGCGCATACTCGCGACCCTTAAGCCCTGTTCCGTAAAGCTCATCGCTCTCAGGCACAATAAATTCATCGCAGCAGACTGTTCCGTCAAGGATCCTGCCGTCAATAAGTTCATATTCCACCTTCCATGTCGCACGGCCGGGATACTGGGTCACGCCGGCCCATACCGATGAAGCCACGTCAAAACCGTTACCTTTGTCATTGTCTGTCACAGGACGCCAGAATGTAAGCTGAGGTACTTTATCGATAAGTTCAAGTCCCTTTCTTCTATATGATATGAGTCCGCCTTCATATCTGGAAAAAATAGCATGAACTCCGGCAGTCTTCACACCGATACAGCTATTGCCCATGATAACATCATCAAACATTGCCGGTGCATCCGTATCTGCCACATCACCGGTTACGGTTACAGGCTCGCTCTGTCCCCATGCCACAACATCACCGACCGGTGCCCATTTGCGGAATGCCATAAGCACTGCACGTACTTCTTTGACATATTCGCCCGGTTCCGTCATATCCGGATATCTGACAGGTTCCATATATACGGACTGCGGTTTTACATCGCATCCGAATGTGACTGCCCATATTGCCTTGCCGTCTTTAAGGACACGCACCTCAAATATATACGGAGTGGTATCCTCGAAAAGATTATTGTTTTCTATTACAACACCTTCGTCGGTTGGATAAAGCCTGATTCCGGCGTATAATTTCTTGACTTCCTGAGCCTTCGGTGATAATTTTCTGTCAGCAAACACAATACCGTTGCCGCAGAAAAAACCGTCATTCGGTCTATCACCGTAGTCACCGCCAACCATAAATTCGCCGTCCTTAAGAAGTGCCTGGTCGGCGTAATCCCAGATAAATCCGCCCTGATATTGAGGATATCTGTCTTCGAGTTCGGTATATTTGAACATTCCTCCGCAAGAATTACCCATTGCATGTGTGTATTCACAGCTTATGTACGGTTTCTTTGGAGCAGAGTCAAGATACTCCGCTATTTCATAAGGTTTGGCATACATCCTGCTCTCCATATCGCTGATGTCGGAATATTCACGGTTGTGGAAGCATCCTTCATAATGAACAAGCCTCTCCGGATCGCGTGCTCTGAAAAATTCAGCCATTTTTCGTATATCTTCTCCTGCATGGGACTCATTGCCGCATGACCAGATTACGACACTCGGATGGTTCTTGTCACGCTCAAGCATCGCCTGTGCGCGGAAAAGCACAGCTCCAAGCCATTCTTTTTTATTATCCGGCACACGGTACGGCGGTTCACTGCCGGTATCAATGTATACACATCCGTGCGTCTCAAGATTGGTCTCATCAATAAGATAGATTCCGTATTTGTCACAAAGGTAGTACCAATATGAATTGTTCGGATAATGACTTGTCCTTACCGCATTTATGTTGAGCGACTTGATAATGCAGGCATCTTTTTCCATCTCTTCGCGTGTAACGCATCTGCCGTTTACCGCTGAAAATTCATGTCTGTTGACGCCCTTGAAAACAATACGTTTGCCGTTTATAAGCATCAGGCCGTCCTTCATCTCCATGGTCCGAAAACCTATATGCTGCGGGATATTCTCGACCAGCCGGCCTTCCTCGTCATATATCAGGACCTTAAGATTATAGAGATTCGGTATCTCCGCGCTCCATTTTCTGACATCCTTGATAACACAGCTTATTTCGGCAGCTGCTTTGACCGGAACGCCTGACTCTCCGGCAACGTGCTTACCCTCTTCATCCGTTATCTCATAATCGATATGTCCGTTTAAACTGCCTGTGATTGTAAGCTCCGCTTTAAAAATACCATCCGTATACTGCCCGTCAAGCCCTGCATGCACAAAGACATTCTGCACATGGGTCTTTGGAATGGCATAGAGATACACATCCCTGAATATTCCGGAAAATCTCCAGAAATCCTGATCTTCAAGCCAGCTCGCACTGCTTCTTTTGTGAACGCGGACCGCAAGTTTGTTATTGGTGTCGCGAATATAATCTGTGATATCAAACTCGGACGGTGTAAAACTGTCCTCCGCATATCCGACAAACTGTCCGTTTATCCACAGGTAAAAAGCATTCTCCACGCCCTGAAATGATATAAATGTTCTTTTCCCCGCAAGTTCCGGGTTAATGTCAAAATATCTGACATAACAGCCAACCGGCGCATCCTCACGCGGAATGTGCGGCGGCCTTAAATCCTCCGAACCTTCCCACGGATACATTGTGTTGATATACTGGCATCTGCCAAATCCCTGCAGCTCCATATGTCCGGGAACCTTAATATCATCATATAATGTGGCGTCCCTGTCTTCTTTATAAAAATCTCTGTCGGAAGCTTCAATATTAACCGCATAATTGATTTTCCATGTCCCGTTAAGGCTCTGGCGAAGCGGCATTTCATCTCCGTACATTGCATCCTTATCTTCATAATACATATGGTCCGAATGTGCATCCAGCCTGTTTACCATAAAAATCTCAGGATCGGAAAGCCATGCTTCATCCGCAGCTTTTATCCTATCTAATGTCCGTAACATCATATCCCTCCGATTCTATTGTCTTTTTGAGCACATCATCATCAATCTGTGCGTTAAGTTCAACTACTGCCTGTTCTGCCTCATGATCAGCCTTAGCCGATGTTACCTGTGGGAGACTCT
Organism: Butyrivibrio sp. CAG:318; assembly: GCA_000431815.1. Taxonomy (GTDB): domain Bacteria; phylum Bacillota; class Clostridia; order Lachnospirales; family Lachnospiraceae; genus Eshraghiella. Next base: position 24,636 of record FR889220.1, read on the forward strand.
CAAGTGCCTTTACTACTCTTGCCTCACAATGTCCACACATCATTCCTTTTACGCCTATTGTTCTTGTCATTTTAAATACCTCACTTTTGTCATTATTATAGTCATAGATTTCAATGTTATTGTGTGATACTATATCACGTTTCTCATCATGTATCTTTACAAAGTTAAGCCTTAGTGCATTTGATACCACACAGAAGCTTGAAAGACTCATCGCTGCGGCCGCAAACATAGGATTGAGCTTGAGCCCGAACAGTCCGGCTGCAAGCGGTATTCCAATCATGTTGTAGATGAATGCCCAGAAAAGATTCTCATGGATATTTCTGAGCACCTTTCGGCTGAGCGCTATCGCTGCCGGCACGTCTGTCAGTCTGCTTTTCATAAGAACGACATCCGCTGCGTCTATAGCAACATCAGTTCCCGCTCCGATTGCTATTCCCACATCTGCCCTTGTGAGTGCAACCGCATCATTGATTCCGTCACCGACCATTGCTGTGCGGCCTTTTTCAAGATAGTGTCTTACAACCGCTTCCTTGCCATCCGGAAGAACCCCTGCTATGACTTTGTCAACACCCGCCTGTCTGCCGATTGCATTTGCGGTCCTTTCATTATCGCCAGTAAGCATTATTACTTTTATTCCCATATGCTTAAGGCGTTTTATGGCATCACAGCTTTCATCTTTTAGGACATCCGCTACAGCAATTATACCATATATTCTGCCGTCATGTGCAAAATAAAGCGGTGTTTTGCCTTCATTGGAAAGTTTTTCTGCTGTTTTGACAAGCATCCTGTCTATATTTGTATATTTTATAACATAATCATAATTTCCGGCGTACGCTTCTGCCCCATTGTATATGGCATTGATTCCGCTGCCACTCTCGGTATGGTAATCCGTTACCGGGTCAAGCGTGATCGTATTCTGCCCGGCATATCCCACCACTGCCTTGGCAAGCGGGTGTTCGCTTTTGGCTTCAAGTGCATATGCAAGCCTTACAAGCTGTCCGTCAGTTATTCCGTCCGCTGCGATTATATCCGTAACAACAGGTTCTCCCTTGGTTATCGTTCCTGTTTTATCCAGAAGGACTATCTGCGTCCTTCCGGCTGCCTCAAGTGATGCCGCAGTCTTAAATAAGATACCGTTTCTCGCTCCGGTTCCGTTGCCTACCATAATGGCCACAGGTGTTGCAAGACCGAGTGCACACGGGCAGCTTATTACAAGGACCGATATTCCGTGCGCCAGGGCATTTCCTATACCACCGCCGATTATAAGCCACACAATTGCGGTAACTATCGCAATCCCCATTACGACCGGCACAAAAAATCCCGATACTTTGTCCGCTGCTTTGGCAATCGGTGCTTTTGTCGATGCAGCATCGCTTACCATCTTAATTATCTGGGACAATGTGGTATCTTCACCGACTCTTGATGCCCTGCATTTAAGATAGCCGGATTTAAGTATTGTTGCGCCTGATACTTTGGCATCCGGTGCTTTGTCAACAGGTATGCTTTCTCCGGTAAGTGCTGCCTCATCAACGGCTCCGCTTCCTTCGGTTACTATACCGTCAACCGGTATGCTTTCTCCTGCTTTTACCACAAAAATATCATTTACAACAACATCTTCAATTCCTACGGTGACCTCGCGGCCGTCCCTTATGACGCATGCTGTTTTCGGTGCAAGGTTCATAAGGCTTTTAAGAGCATCCGTCGTTTTTCCCTTGGAATGTGCTTCCAAAGTCTTGCCGACCGTTATAAGTGCCAGTATCATCGCCGCCGATTCAAAATAGAATTCATGCATATACATATGCTCTTTCATTGTCTCGCCCATATCCGCCGCATATCCAAGCATATAAAGTGCATATGTGCTATAAATAAAAGCCGCGCCTGAACCAAGTGCAACCAGTGTATCCATATTAGGGGCGCCTCTTAAGAGTCCTTTGAATCCGTTCACAAAGAATTTTCTGTTTATTATCATAATTGCTATTGTAAAAAGGAGTTCCGTTATTCCTATTACAACATGGCTGTCTCCCATTTTACCCGGAAGCGGCCAGTCCCACATCACATGTCCCATTGACACATACATAAGCGGAATAAGAAGAACTATTGAGCTTATAAGTCTTCGTACCATTCCTTCCGTTTCTTTATGTGAATTGTCTTCCGGCTCAACTTTGGCTCCTTTTAATGAGGCGCCATATCCGGCTTTCTCAACTGCTTCTATTACTGATTCGGCACTCGCTGTTCCTTCAACGGACATAGAATTGGTAAGCAGGCTTACCGATACGGAATTTACTCCTTCGACTGCCGAGACTGCTTTTTCCACATGTGAGCTGCACGCGGCGCAGCTCATCCCGGTAACATTATATTGTTTCATTTCGGTTTCTCCTTGCTGTTGTTATTTCATAAAACGGTTCACTGTTTCGATGAGCTCATCCACCACAGTTTCATCCCCGTTCTTAATGTCATTGACCACGCATGTCCTTATATGGCTGTCAAGCAGCATGCGTGAGAAGCTGTTCAACGCCGCACTTATCGCCGATACCTGTGTGAGAATGTCCACGCAGTATGCATTGCCATCAAGCATTCCCTTAACGCCTCTTACCTGTCCTTCTATTCTGTTAAGTCGGCTTACAAGTGCCTTATATTCCTTGTCTGTGCGGTTCTTTGTCTTGGCACAGTTATTGCATTTGTCACAATCCATATTCTGCCTCCTTGTGGAATTTTTATTCTGAGAGTATAGTATACCCCCGTTGGGTATATGTCAACGAAAATTTATGTTAATGAGAATTTCTTTGGATTTGCTCGTAGCCGGAGGCTCATCAATACACACAAAAATGCGGAGACGCCATTCCGCACCGGGAATCCATCTCCGCGAATATCTATTTCTGTGTTAAGTTTTTAACCGCACGTTCTATGCGTTCCAGTGCCTCTTTAAGTGTAGCGCGCGGGCATGCAACATTGATGCGTTCAAAGCCGATGCCTGTCTTTCCGAAAATGCTGCCGCCATCAAGCCAGAGTCCGGCCTCATCCACTATCAGATGCTCCTGCTCTGCCGGTGAAAGTCCAAGATCCCTGAAATCAAGCCATACAAGATATGTTCCTTCATGTTCTGACATGTGCACTCCCGGTATGTTGTTATCCACATACTCGCGCGTATAATCAATATTGGCCTTTATGTATTTTAGTACAGCTTCGTACCATTCGCCGCCGTGCGCATATGCAGCCTCACATGCAACAAGTCCCATAATTCCAAGCTGACTGTATCCTGCAGCATCAAGCTCTCTCTTAAATCTGCGTCTCAGACTGTCATTCGGTATAAAAAGATTGGATATCTGCAGTCCGGCAAGATTGAATGTTTTACTCGGCGCGGTGCAGGTAATTGTTATGTCCGCGTATTCTTTCTTAAGTGAAGCAAGCACATGATGTTCGCCCTTAAATACGAAATCCGAATGAATCTCATCGCTTACGATAATGACATTATGTTTCACGCAGATATCGCCAACTGCTTCAAGCTCGTCAAGAGTCCACACGCGGCCGACCGGATTGTGAGGGCTGCACAGGAAAAAGAGATGAATATCGTTTTCTATGATTTTTTTCTCAAAATCATCTATATCCATAACATAGCGGCCCTCGTCAAGACGCACAAGATCATTGCTAACCGCCACGCGGCCGTTGTCCTCAATAACTTCTTTGAACGGATAATATACCGGTGACTGTATAAGTACAGAATCTCCTTTAGCAGTATACGCTTTAACAGCCATGGCAAGGGCAAAAACTATGCCCGGCGTTTTGACAAGCCATTTTCTCTCTATATCGTAATTATGTCTGTTGTGCATCCATGAGGCAAGAGCATTAAAATAATCATCCTTCACCTCGCTGTAACCGTATATTCCATGATTTACCACATCTGCAAGTGCAGACTGAATATATGACGATGTTTTAAAATCCATGTCCGCAACCCAGAGCGGCAGTATGTCCGCCGGTTTGCCGCGTTCCACGGCGAAATCATATTTAAGACAGTTGGTTCCTCTTCTGTCTATGACCGTATCAAAATCAAGATTTTTCTCTGACATTAAATCTCCTCCTTTGCCCCGGCAAATGCGTGCTCAATATCTGCAATGAGGTCCCGTCCGCTCTCTATTCCTACCGAAAGTCTTAATGTGCAATCTGTGATACCGTTCGCCTCACGGATATCTTCAGGGACATCCGCATGCGTCTGTGTAACGGGATATGTTATAAGTGTCTCTACGCCGCCGAGACTTTCTGCGAATTTAATAAGTCGGACCTTTTCAAGTATCTTACAGGCTAACTCCTTTGATGTGACCTTGAATGTTACCATTGCGCCAAAACCACGGCTCTGCTTCTTCATTATATTATGACCCGGATGTGACTCCAACCCCGGATATATAACCTCCGTAACATCATCATTTGCAATAAGCCAGTCAACTATCCTTGATGCATTTTCCTGCGCGCGGTCCATTCTCAGAGCAAGCGTCTTTATTCCTCTTATGATCAGCCAGCTGTCAAAAGGTGCAAGTCCTGCGCCGGTTGTCTTGATGTTGAATCTGAATTTCTCACTTAATTTCTCGTCAGCCACTACGATAAATCCGGCTATGGTATCATTGTGACCGCCGAGATATTTGGTTCCGCTATGCACTACAATGTCCGCTCCAAGGTCTATCGGGTTCTGAAGATAAGGCGATAAAAAAGTATTATCCACAATAAGAAGCAATCCGTTAGCCTTCGCTATCGCTGATATTCCGGCTATATCCGATACATTCATCATAGGATTGGTCGGTGTTTCAATATAAATTGCCTTAGTGTTCTTCTGTATGTATTGTGTGATATCATCCTGACTGCAGTTGATTCTGGTAAAACTGATTCCGTTCTTAACTGAAATGTTATCAAAAAGTCTTATGCTTCCCCCGTAAAGGTCCGCATCTGCTATAATATGGTCACCCGGCTTAAATAATTCCATCAATGCCGATATTGCAGCCATCCCTGAACTGTATGCCAGCGCATCATACCCATGCTCAAGTGATGCCATTATTTTCTCAAGATGCTCGCGGGTAGGGTTCTGTAATCTGCTGTAATCATATCCTGTTCCGTTGCCGACTCCCATATGGGCATATGTGGCGGTCTGGTATATAGGAAAACTTATTGCCCCGTAATTTTCAAATCTGTTATCTGCCTCATCAAGGTGAATACATCGTGTCTCAATATCTCTTTCCATTATGCCGCCTCCGAAATTATGTCTCTAAGTATTTTATTATAAACTGCTTCCGCAAGTCTTGAATGTCCTTCCGCGTCCAGATGTTCTTCATCAATTCCTGAGCAATGAGCATAATCTGCTGCTCTCAAAAAAGATATGCCATGATGTGCTGCAATCTGTTCATACACATCTCCGAGCCGCTTGGAAACCTCAACCGACTTTTTATCAAATTCCTCATCATATCCGGCCTGCCAGACTCTTTCTCCCAGATAAATCGGAGAAAGAAGAAGCACTGATGCCTCCGGTGCAAAAATCTCAATCTGCTCAAGTAGAAGTTCTATTCCGGCACCGATATCCTCCGGTGTGGCATTATATGCGCTTTTGCAGTCATTGGTCCCGAGCATCAATATAATTCTGTCAATAGGATCATGCGTTTCAAGAATAGCCTGAAGCATTTTCGATGCATTACGTCCGTCACGGTATAGATCATCAAATACCGTTGTCCTTCCGCATAATCCTTCTTCGACAACTCTATATCCGTAAGGACGCATTCGTTCACCCAGAATTCCGCTCCAGCGTATATTCCAGTCGTACCTTGCTTTCGTTCCCGGAATCAGCCCATATGTATTTGAATCTCCAAAGCACAAAATCTGTTTCATGAATGCTTCCTCCTATTTCCTAGTAGTTCGATAGGATTAGAATATATTATCGTATAGATTTTGTCAATACTTTTTTTAAATGTCCATAATGGGCAAGAAAAAAAGCCATCCGTTATGAATGGCTTTTTAAGGTTTCTCTTAGAATATTGATGAAGGAAATACATACCAGTTTCCGTTCGACTTGTATACATATGACGTATCTGTCTTCTTATCCCAGTCTGTCCAGTCATCACCGGTATATTTGTATCTCTGTTTGTATTTAACTTCTACCTGATATACTTTCTTGATGTGTGGATTAACACCGGTCTCATCTTTGATTCCTTCGTTAAATTCCTTGACATCTTCTTTATCCATTTTCTCTTTGTCGGTGATTCTGATGTCTTTAATCTTAATCTTCATATCGCTGTCATCATATATTGAATCAAGTTCTTCTATGATGTCTTTCTTTGTCATGTCTTCGCCTTTTTTAACAGCCTTTATCAAAGGTCCTGACATTGTTGCGTTGAGCATTTTCTTTCCGCTCTGTGCCTCAATTGCTTTGCCGTATGACTTAACGGCACCTTTCATTGTAAGACTTCCGCTTCCTACTACACTTCTGAAGAAAAATACAATCAAAAGAATTACTAATACAGCTGCGGCAGCATATACCGGAAGCATCTTATTATTAAACTTGGCCGGTTTCGTCTGTGCTGTCTGATTACCTGCTGCATATACAGGCTGTCCGTATGGGTTCTGTGCATTGCCTGATGTTGTCTGCTGTCCTGCAGGAGCTGCATATGTATATGTAGGCTGTGCTGCCTGCTGTGGCTGTGCTGCCTGCTGCGGCTGTGCTGCCGAATCAGCTCCGCATGCCTGGCAGAATCTTTCATCATCATTCATCTGTTTTCCGCAATTACTGCAAAATTTCATTGGTGTCCCTCCTAAGGTTATTTATATATGTATTATAACAACCACATATAACATTTGGCAACATGTTTTTCACACAATTTTCACAAATCATTATACATCAGAGATTTGAGAGCCATTTCCTTACGGTCTGTATTCGTTCCGTTTATGTAACCGTAACCTGCAATTGTTCCGGATGAGAATATAAAATCACCAGTCTTACAATTCTTATTGGAATACATAATATCTTTTCCCAGCATAAAAAAAGCATATGTATCATTGACATCACCATTGGTGACATCGACAAGATACCGGTTTCCTTCGTATTTTACCATATTCCATGCATGCACATCATTAAATACAATGTCATTTTCTATTCCCATTTCGTCCAACAGAAGTTTGTACGCCTTTGCGTAACCTTCACATACAGCACTTTTATTTACCAATGCTCCATATGCCGAGTGTGCCATCGGTTCATCTATATTTTCAGCATATTTGCATTGCTGCCTGAGATAATCATACGCGGACCGTATTCTGTCGTAATCGCTGCCGCTCCATCCTGACACTGCATGTTTAACAACACTTTCGGTAAGTTTTATCTGATCGGCGGTTTCATATGAGTAATAATATATTGCATACACCGAATAATCCCCGCGGCTGTTAGTAACATCCTGTATCTTACGAAACATGAAAATAGCGATACCCCTGCTGTAATATGTATAATAATCAAGACCCAGTTCCTCATACAGATAGGAATCTCTTGCATAAATATCTGCAGGTGATACCGATTCGGATGCTGCCTCCCTGAGCTTATCCATTTTATCCGCTATCTCATCAAAAATACCGTTGCCAGTGATTATATACGACACACTCTTACGGCCTGCATCTAACGATAACACATTATTTACACAATGCTTTGCCAGTTCTTTTCTGTTACCTACCGGTACATATCCTTTTTTCTGTGTAAGATATGTGTAATAATCATAATCTTCATCATTTACTTTAATCGATGTAAATACAAATTTTTCCGCGTCTCCGGCATCTGTCTCGGAATCATCCGTTGTCTCTGTTCCATTTTCCGTAGAATTCATCGTTGTCGGTGCAGTACTTTTGGACTCCGCGGTCTGTTCATTTGACGGATGTGTTTTTTCGTGATTCTGCGTTGCAGGCACCGGCGACTGTGACGGATGCGTATTTGAATCCGTCTGTATCCCGTCCGCCTTGCTGCTGTTTTCGTCAGACGTTTCCTCCGTTACGGTATCAAAACCCGTGTCTATAATGTCCGGATTGGTCCTTCCGGTGTGGTTACCCCCTGACTCTGAATATTTTTCCCCGGAATCCGCATGAAATGTGACGGATTCATTAAATATATCTTCGGATGTGCTCTTCCTCTGACAAGCGGCAAGTGTCATAAAAACAGTACATCCAAATAAAACCGTTACAGAAACGGCAGTTACTATTCTTTTTTTTAACATTTATGTAAACCTCTATATAAACAGCCGGTTAAACCGGCATGGACAATATTCATAAGATAATACTTGCTTTTTTTCAAACAAGTTTTATACTTATAATAAAGTATATCACGGATTACAATAATAATCCATAGGTAATAATTTACAATATTTTAGTAATTTAAGGAGATTTTTTAATGAATAAAGTTGATTTACATGTACACTCTACTGCTTCAGACGGAACTTTCACGCCTGCAGAACTCGTGCGTGCGGCAGTGAAAGCCGAACTTAGCGCATTTGCCCTTACCGACCATGACACGGTTGCAGGAATTAATGAGGCTCTTAAGACTGCCCACGGAGTGATTGAAGTCATACCGGGCATTGAAATAAGCACAAGCTGGAAGGACAAAGAAATACACATTGTCGGACTGTGCATTGATTACAATGATAATGATTTTCTTAAAGCAATCGGCAATGAAGTCAGCAGACGAAATGAACGCAATCTGAAGCTTATAGACATGTTCAACGAATACGGATTTCCTGTTACGTCAGAGGAACTGACAGATATGTTTCCGGACAGCATAATCACAAGAGCGCATTTTGCATCATATATGGTAAAAAAAGGGTATGTCAAAGATAACCGCGAAGCCTTTGCAAAATACCTGGGCGACGGAATGCCTCTCTATGTCCCAAGGGAACGTAAAAGCACCTGCGAGGCAGTTGATATTATTAAAAAAGCAAAGGGAGCTGCCATTCTCGCCCATCCTTTGTTGTATCACCTGACGGGCGGTGAACTTGACTCTCTTTGCAATGAATTAAAATCTTATGGACTGACCGGTATAGAATCGATGTATTCAACTTACCGCGGCTTTGACGAACTTACCGTGAGAAATCTTGCCCGCCGCTATGACCTTCTTGAATCCGGCGGTTCGGATTTTCACGGTGCCAACAAGCCTGATATCAAACTTGGCTGCGGCAGGGGCAACCTTATGATCGGTTACTCATACCTGCAGGCAATTAAAGATTCCGTTAATTATGTTCCATCGGTATAAATACCCTCGGATTTGAACCGGCACGCTCGACTTTGGCTGCAGCAACCGCTTCTTCACAGAATACTTTCTGTGATATGACTTTAGGCTGACTGCCACGGGCGTGTTTTTCATATGTTCCGTCGCTCTTAAGAAATCTGCTCTTAACATTGTCTGAAAGTTGTACATCCAGCACATGACGTACTTTTGCTTTAAGCTCCTTATTCTCAACCGGGAAAAGGATTTCCACTCTTCTGTCAAGATTACGCGGCATCCAGTCACAGCTTCCCATATAAATTTCTTCCTGCCCGTTATTGCCGAATGCAAATATACGGCTGTGTTCAAGAAACGTTCCGACTATTGACCGTACTTCTATATTATCGCTGACATCTTTAATTCCGGGTACAAGGCAGCATATACCACGCACGATAAGCCTTATCTTTACGCCTGCTGCGGATGCGTCATAGAGAGCCTCGATTATTTTCTTATCGCAGAGTGAATTCATCTTGGCTATAATGTATGCGTCCCTTCCTTCAAGAGCATATTCTTTCTCCCGATTGATGAGATAGAGAAATTTATTGCGTAACCATATCGGCGCCAGTGCAAGCTTATTCCATCCGAGCGGCTCAGAATATCCGGACAGCATGTTAAATACAGCCGTTGCATCCTCTCCTATAGCTTCCGAACATGTAAACATTCCGAGGTCGGTATAAAGTTTGGCTGTTGAGTCGTTGTAATTACCCGTTCCAAGATGAACATACCTTCTTATGCCGTCATCCTCTCTGCGGACAACAAGGGTTATTTTACAATGCGTCTTAAGTCCTACAAGTCCGTATATTACATGACATCCTGCCTGCTCTAATTTACGGGCCCAGATAATATTATTTTCCTCATCAAAGCGGGCTTTAAGTTCGACCAGAACCGACACCTGCTTGCCATTCTCCGCTGCCCTGGCCAACGATGCAATGATAGGTGAATTGCCGCTGACCCTGTAAAGAGTCTGTTTGATTGCAAGCACCTTCGGATCATCTGCCGCCTGTCTTACGAAATCCACTACCGGATTGAATGTCTGGTACGGGTGATGCATAAGTATATCCCCCTGCCTGATTTCATCAAAAATACTTTCCTCCGGGTCTATTCCCGGAACCGGCTGCGGCGTATACGGCATCTCTTTAAGATTGTCAAAACCTTTCAGTCCGTACATCTTCATAAGAAATGTAAGGTCTAACGGTCCGTTGATTTCATATATTGCAGCCTCCTCGATAGCAAGCTCTTTCTTAAGTATCTTCAAAAGACGCTTATCCATTTTATCCTGTATTTCCAGCCTGATTGCCTGGCCCCACTGACGTTTCTTAATCTGCTTCTCAATTTCTTTCAGAAGGTCTGCTGCATCATCTTCATCAATATCAAGGTCTGCATTCCTTGTTATTCTGTACGGAGCGTATGTTACAATATCATAATTCAGGAACAATCTGTCCATATAATTCTCAATTATAGTCTCTAACAGGATAATGAAACGCATTCCGTCTTTTGCCGGTATCTCAACAAATCTTGGGAGTCCCTGCGGAACCTGTACCGTTGCAAATTCAAGTTCCTCGTCTTTATTTTTCTTTTTAAGAAGGGCCGCTATATTAAGCGATTTATTACGTATTAACGGAAATGGTCTTGAGGAGTCTACCGCCATAGGTGTGAGCACCGGATAGACTTCATCCATAAAATATCTGTCGCAGAACGATTTCTGCTCATCGCTCATATCATCGAAACTGCCAAGCACGGTAAGCCCGTTGCTCTTAAGAAGCGGAAGCAATGACCGGTTATATGTTGAATACTGTACATTGATAAATTCATGAGTTTTTTCAAGAATCGCATCAAGCTGCTTCTGCGGTTTCATTCCGGCAATATCTTTCTTTTCGTAACCGGCATTTACCATATCCTTGAGTGATGCAACTCTTATCATAAAGAATTCGTCAAAGTTTGAAGCGGTTATGCTTAGGAATTTCAGCCTTTCAAAAAGTGGATTGGTCTTATCCCTTGCTTCCGAAAGTACCCTTGCATTAAACTCTATCCACGATAATTCACGGTTAAAGAAAAATTCACTTCCATATTCATTAATATCTGCCATTTTCTATCTCCTCCTTATTTTCTTTTCTGAATTATTGCAGGTTTACAACCGTATACTTCTTCAAAAAGTGTTCTTCTGTTGCTTACCGAACCTTTTTCAAGCGTTATGTCTTCATATGTGTTCGTGATTATCTGAAGTTCACGTTCCTTAACCACGTATTTGGTGTCCTTGAATTTCTGTTTATGTCCGCGGTCAAGAGCATTGCTTACCTTGATGATGGCGGTAAGTTTTGAAATTGTAAGGACCGTTTCATCGGTAAATGTTTCTTTGAGTTCAGCACCGGCTCCCCAGTCTATTGTTGTATATTTAACAATATTGGCAACCATCTCACGTTCAAGATGCGACAGCCCTATTATCTCGGTTGACATTACAAGATTATATGAACACTCAGCCGGTTTAAGCATGCTTATATACTGTCCGCAGTCATGCAGGATACATGCTATCTGCAAAAGAAGTTTTTCCCTTTTGCCAAGGCCGTGAAGTTTCTTTGTGGCATCAAATATTGCCATTGCGTTCTTCTCAACGAATTTAACATGCTCTTTATTCCATGAATATCTTTTGGATATATTTCTGGCTGCTGCCACTATATCAGCGGTAAAATCATGTTCAAAAACTTCTATTTTTTTCTCTTTGAGAGCATATTCCGCCGCCATTCCGTCACAAAGCCTTACACCCGGTATCCACATAATCTGCGCGCCGGTAACATCAAGTATCTTTTTATATATCATCATACTTGGTATGATTACTGAAGCCTGCTCAACCGACAATCCGTAACGTTCCCTGAAATCCCCCATAAGATACAGCTTATGATACACCTCAAGGAATTCCTCCCTGTTATAATATTCATTGGACTTCTCAGCATCTATTCTGTTTATGAACCAGTTGATATTATCTCCTACGGCTATGAGACATTCTATCTTACGTTCCTTGATAAAAAGATTCTTAAGAACATCAATCTCCGTATCCATATACTCTTCCATTATCGCAAGACTTGATGCTGCGCCTTTGGCGAAACCGTCAACTATTTCATTTACCCTCAATGCTCCTAATTGTACATTCTGGGTCGTTATGAGGGAACCGTTGTCAAAAAGCGATACCTGCGAACTTCCGGAACCGACATCCGCCATCGCCACACCTTTTTCGATAAGTTTCCCGAATCCTTCCTTCTTCGCGGCAACAGCTTCATACATAATAAGACGCTGTTCGGAATTGCTTAATATTTCGACCTTAAGTCCTGTTCTCATTTTAATCCTGTCAATAATATTAACAGAGTTGCCGGCCTCTCTTACCGCACTTGTCGCAATCGCCCTGTACCTGCTGACCTGATATGTCTTCATGACACTCACAAAATCATAAAGCACTTCGCAAAGTTCATCAACAAGATCATAACTTATAGCCTTCATATTATAGGTATCTCTTCCGAGCGCAATAATATGACGCACATGGTCCAGCTGTCTGATTCCGTGTGTTGAAATCTCATATATTACCATTTCAACTTCATATGAACCCACGTCAATTGCTGCAAATGTAGTAACACTCATAATTATTCTCCTTTATCGGTTATTATCTGTTTTGAGTTTGTACGACAGATAATTAATAAACTGTTCCGCCGTTCTTCCTGATAATCCGCCATGTGAAAGTTCCCATTTATTGGCCTCAAGAAGCAATGTCTCTTCATCAATATCAATGTTGTTTCTCTGTGCCAGCCCCTTTACAATAGCTGTAAATTCTTTCTTATCAGGAGAGCCGTAATAAATTGATACGCCAAATCTGGCCGAGAGTGAAAGTTTCTCCTGTACGGTATCCCTTGAATGAAGATCATCATCACGTTCTTCCTTGTCGGAATATTTCTCACGGACAAGATGTCTGCGGTTTGATGTAGCATATATAAGAACATTGTCAGGTTTTTTCTCCAGTCCGCCTTCTATGACTGCTTTGAGGAATTTGTATTCAATCTCAAATTCTTCAAAAGAAAGATCATCCATATATATGATAAATTTGTAATCGCGGTCTTTTATCTGGTTAATGACTGCGGACAAATCTTTAAATTGATGTTTATATACTTCAATCATTCTCAGACCGTCTTCATAATACTCATTAAGAATAGCCTTGATACTTGAGGATTTGCCTGTTCCGCTGTCACCGAACAAAAGCACATTGTTGGCCTTAAGCCCATGAAGAAATGCCTCCGTATTATCTACGAGTTTCTTCTTCTGCTGTTCATATCCGATTATGTCCTTAAGATATATATGTTCAACGCTTATTACCGGATTGACGACAACTTTACCATTATCATCATTACCTATCCTGAATGCCTTAAACATTCCGTATTTGCCTACTCCGACTTCCTTATAGAAACTGCATACTGTATCATAAAATTTATTTATATCTTCTGCCTTGGCCAGATTTTCGGCAAGTCTGATTATCCTGTCACGTATTCTTTTGTTAAAATATTTCTCATGCTCATTGTTATTATCAAAATTTATAAGCATTGAAAGACATGTACCATATCTTCTGTCTATATCCGCAAGATCTATATCAAATAATTTCATAAAGATGGTAAAATCATGTCTGGCACAGGCATTAATCCCGCCTTCAACGCTTCCCTTACGTTCGCAGGACATGCTGAAGGCGTTCTCGTTGTAAGCTATTATATATGCAAGATAATCGTGCCAGAGATTGCCTTTAAATCCCATCTTCTCAGACAATGTAAGTATGTCTCCGATACATTCCGCTGCAATATTTCTTGCTTCCTCCGCGGAGCCCGTTCCTCCTTCATAAAGTTTCTCCATTGTGACAAGATTATCATAGAATTCCGTATTTTTATATAAAATCATTTCATTTATTTTCATAACCATATACCTCAATAATTTCCTAAAAGTTTAAATGCATTTGATTCTTCACATATGCCTCTGAGTGCATTCCTGACACCCGCATCGGCAAGATTTCCCTCGAAATCCACGAAAAACCTGAATTCCCAGTTATGTTCCGGTATCGGCCTTGATTCAATCTGTGTCATATTAAGGCCATTGAACATTATATGTGAAATTGCATTATAGAGACTTCCTGCTTTATGGTCTATCTCAAAGCAGATACTTACCTTTGAAGCACCTTTTACAAATGCTCTCCTGCTGCTGATAATAACAAATCTCGTCGTATTGCCTCCTTCTGAATTGATATTTTCGGCTGCGATCTCAAGTCCGTATTCTTTCGCACAATTAGGCGAGGCAATCGCTGCCTGCGTATAATCGTCCTCCTCGGCAATCTTGCATGCGCTCATAGCCGTATTAAGATAGGATTCCCTTTCCCATTCTTTATGTTCATCAAGATATCTGGCACATTGCATAAGTGCCTGCGGGTGGGAATATACTTTGCGGATCTTACTTATATCAGCCCCCGGCTTCACAAGGAGACAGTGTCTGACTCTTAAGAAAGTTTCTCCAACTATGTAATTATTGTATTCCTGAAGGAGGTCATATGTATCACTTACCATACCGGCCGATGAATTATCAATCGGAATTACCGCATAATCCGCTTCTCCGATACTTACTTTCTCCATCGCGTCCCTGAAGGTATTAACGTTAATACTGTCGACATTTTCTCCGAAATAATTAATCATCGCCTCATGGCTGTATGCTCCCGGCACGCCCTGATATGCCACTTTAACACCGGTCTTTGGCAATACTTCCACCGTTTCGTAGGGCTCAAGCTTTGAATCGCCCTCACGGCTCTCAAGCTTACCGTACTGAAGTTTACGGCTCATGGCCATTATCTGTGTAAAAAGCTCTGCAATGCATTTACCGTTGAATTCATCATCTGACATTGCAACAAGATTTGCTATTTTACTTTCTTCACGCTCTTTGTCAAAAACAGGTTTACCCGTAGCCAGCTTGTAATCGGCAACATTTCCGGCAACCTTCATTCTTTTCTCAAAAAGCTCAACAATCCGGGAATCTATTTCATCTATCTCTTTTCTGGACTCCTGTAAATCTACATACATAACTAATTATTTCCTTTCCGGTATGATACCAACGTAATGTATATTTTTCTTGAAAATTATGTATAATTAGTGGATAATATTTAATGGATATATAAAGGTGGATATAATATATGAGAAAGTCAATACATTTTATTATACCCGGGGTTCTGATTTTAATAGCAGCAGGGGTAATAATTGCAATTCTATTATCAAAAAGAATACCTGATAACGACTCCGGCGTAATCGGAAATACAGCCGGTAATCTCAACAGTGGTGGTCTCTTCTGTGAAACTGACGGCACTGTTTTCTTCTCAAACCCTTATGATGACGGCCATCTGTATTCGATGGACTCTGATTGTGATAACATTAAATATCTTTCGCATGACCGCGTTTCGTATATCAATGCTGCCGGTAAATTCGTATACTATGTCAAAGGAAACACCAAATCAGATGATATGACCATGATGTTCCGAGGTGATCTGTTCGGAGTCGTACGATGCCGTCATGACGGAAGCGACTCAGAAGTTCTTGCTTCCGGTTACTCAACTGACCTTGCCCTCTCGGGCAGCAGTCTTATATACAACACAAGTGACGGTACCCAGTCCACCACTGCATCCATTGACATCCGCGGTGAAAATATGACTACGGTCAGCCGTCATACATATTCAACCGCAAGCGTATCTGACGGCAAAGTGTATTATTCCAATAATGGCGATAACCACTCTATATATGAGCTTGACGTAGACAAACGGTCTGCTTCGTTATTCCTTGACGGCAATACGGCAATGGCGAACCTCATCGGTGATTATATGTATTACATAGACTTAGACAATAACAATTCACTGACCAGAATTAACCTTACCACCACTGGGCAGGAAATATTAAGTCCTGCCGGATGCTCACTGTACAATGTGTATAATAATATTGTATATTATTATATCAACGGTGATTCACCTGCCCTTTACCGTGCGAATACCGACGGTTCGGATAAAACACTCATTATGGAAAAATCCATAGCATCCATCTCATGCACATCCATATATACATTTTTCCAGATTGCCGATGATGAAACGTTATACCGCATCGAGACAAACGGCGAGCCGAACGTGCAGGTATTCTATATACAGCCGCAGTAACCAACGGCCATATTATGAGTTTACCACATCCGCAGTGATTTTTCACTATTTTTAAACGATTTTGATTTTGATTCTAAGAAATTCAAAAAGGAACTCAAATTATTTAAGTTCTTTTTTAGTTCTTCTAATATTTTCAGTTCCGTGTAAATGGCCTGTATCCCTTTACCTCTCACGCCATTCTTTTAATGCGTCCGAGAGCCTTCTGTCAATGTCTTTTCTTGTTGCTTCGCACTCCTTAGGATATTCCTTTGCTGCCCTAAAGACAAATTTCAATACGAATTTAAGTCCTATCGGCAATGCCTTGCGAAGCATTGATTCCGGCAGGACAAAATGCGTTCCGTGTTCATACACAAGCGGTACATACTCACAGCTGTGCGGACGCTCCTTAAGACGCTTATCCATGCGGTGGATATATTTTCCCGCCTCCCAGAAAGAATCGTCCTCCGCTCCCACAAGAAACAGTTTTCCCTTAATATTTTCGATCTTTATCATTTCCTCTTCCGTGTGTTCCCTTGCTTTTTCGGAATCGATGAACAGACAGGTGCTTCTCTCAATGTCACCGGAGCCTTTTGTCTCCTCTTCGATTTTCTGCCAGTATACCGGATGGTCGTACACAAACGGCATATAAGGAAGCGGCTCTCCTTTCCATGAGAGGGTCGATGTTCCCGGAACCGGCCATTCCTTGCACCCGTCTTTATTTCCCTGTTCAAATCCCTGCCAAACAAAATCGCTGGCCGTAAGTGCGAATGTCAATGTAATATCCGGGAAAAAAGATGCCGCCACAAGCGAATCCATTCCTGCCGTGCTCATACCCATAATTCCGATTTTGCGGTTTCCGTTGCTCTTAAGCCATCCTATCGCCGTCTCGATTCTTTCAAGCGGGTTATTTACGTGGCTGTAATTTTTCTTCCCCGGAGACACGCAAAGGACATTCACTCCGTTTTTATGTAACCATTTCGCACCGCACTTTGCCATGTAATCGTTGGGGTCATCTCCGAACAACCCGATAAATGCGCAGTCCGAACCCTTTGAATTTTCATAATAGGTTCCGTAGAAACCATCTTTCTCAATTTTCAAAAACTGTTTTTTCATCTTTTTTCCTCCATTGCCGATAAAAAAAAGCAGATTTATATTTAATCTGCTTTTATGTTAGTCTCAACTAACTACATTGTCAACTTTTCTTTTCAGGAAAAAATTATATCTTTTTCGCGTTCTCTGGTAAAATCCATTTTTTACCACAACCGGCAATCTGTTAATTGTCGTCTTATTTGTTACCAATTATTGTATTATCCCTATAAACCGGAAGTTATGCTAATTTCAAAATTCGTTTTATATCGTCGAGATTTTCGACAAAATAAATTCCCTCCTGTCGTTCTTTGGATGACAGCCCTTTTTCAATCATATGATTCAGAAGTGATTTCAAATCATCGTAGTAACCATTCAAGTTATAGAGAATGCAAGGTGCATCCAGATGTTTCAAAGACACCTTCGACATTACCTCTGCAATTTCCTCCAGTGTTCCCGTACCTCCCGGAAAAGCAATAAAGGCTTCTCCCAACTCAATCATTTTGTTTTTTCTCTCAGACATATCCTTAGTCACAATCAGTTTTGTCAGCCCATCATGTTGAAACTCATTTTCAATAAAAAAATTTGGCTCAACACCCGTAACATTACCGCCTGCTTTCAAGACACTGTCTGCCAATGCTCCCATTAAACCACCTTTGGAACCACCGTAAACAAGTGCGTTGCCACTGTTTCCTATCCATGTTCCCAATTTCTCAACTGCTTTTCGTAAGCATGGGTCATTTCCTTCGTTTGCGCCAAGATAAACTGTGATATTCATTAAAAATTTTCTCCTATGACTTTCGATTTATCTTTTAATTCTTAGTTGCTTTTCATTTTTCCGTTTCCTTTTAATTGATGTAACCATCATATCTGGGAACTTACTCTTGATGCTCCAGTAACTGTCATTATTTTTTTGTTGTTCGGAAATTGAATACATTAAGTCCTGTTTCTTCATCATAAACTCTGTCAACTTTTCCATCAATTACCGTAATAACGAGCTCGCAAGTT
>FR889221.1 GCA_000431815.1 Butyrivibrio sp. CAG:318
TAATGATGTATTTGAAATCTTATATAAGTTTTTTTCCAAATTACTTGTTGATTTGGATATATTCAAACATGAATACAAAAATGAGAGAACTAATGTTAAAATAATAAATACTATACATGTTCTATTTCTTTTTCTTAAAATATATGCTATAGCATTTTTTAGCATTTTATCAACCTCCTATCTTCAGTTTTTTGCTTAAAAAAAGATATGGAAAAGTGTTTTTTAATATCAGCCATATCTTTTATTTTTTTCTTAAAAATGTAGACATTCCAAATAATTATATATGTTTTTTTTATTTTTGTCAATTAATCAACAAATTTTCTGTCAAACTGTGGACACCATACACGATTTTTGGCTGCACTATTTTTTATCTTCCCAATATCCATTAAAAAAAGGGCTGTCGCCCTAAGAAATTAGTACGATGCCCCCTTTTGCATAAAAAAATCGCCACTTAATTAAGTGACGATAAAAATTAGTGTTGTTAATTTTTAGTCCCGGTGCTTTCTTGAGTTATAAACATTGTTTACAGCTTCAATATAGCAAATAAACGAAGAATGGTTATAGTCATTTGAGGTCAAATACTTGTTTTTTATTCTCTTGTATTGTTCTCTGACTAATGCCCATTTGCCTTTGCTTTTAATATAATCAGCCTTTTCTTTGAGTCGCCATGAATTAGGTGCTTGATTCCAAAAATACTTATCATAACAAGAAAAGCCTGTTTTTTCGTGAATTAAGCGGTGATAATTGCCGTCATCATCCTCACAGACAATGCAGGCGATTAATATACCACCTAGAACACCAACAATCTAATTCTAGATGATTAAATCACTGTAATGAATATGTATATCTTCCCACTCCTGCGTACCTTTTCATTAAATTTTCACTGTTTAGCCTTATTTTATCACTCTTCAATATCGCGCGCAAGTAATTACTCGTATTTTGTCGATTTATAAACTGTCATTTTTCAATATTTTTATAATCAGATAAAAAATAACATTCCGGCAAAATTATTACCGGAATGTCACCTGAATTTTAATTGTGATTTATTTTTTCCACGGGCGGTTACTGCCGTCCCAGCCGCGTTCATGCCAATAATTTAAGTCTGTTTCACACAAACCTGCTTTTTTCTGGATCATTCGCATGACTTCAAAGTATATGCGGGTCTTGAGGCCGGGACGAACCTTGCCGTAGTTTTTTACAAGGCGGCGGGCTATCCTAGCAGATTTATGTTCCATTTTACTCTTAACTTTGTCATTGACTCTGGGTCAGCTCATCGAGTGAATGTTGATACCGTATTTGTAAATTTTCGGGACGCCACAGAAGAAAAGGCTGTCGGCCATATCTTTGTTCGTGCTTGCAGTGCCGGCACCGGCGGCGGTTGAGACGCATACCGCCTGCTTGGTAAACATTGCCTGTCGCGGGCGATGAATCATCCAACGGTATCCGTAGTGGTCGAGAAGCATTTTCATCTGGCCGGTGCAATGGTAGACGTACACCGGGCTCGCAAGAATGATTACGTCAGCCTCGTCGAGTGCTTTGGTTACCGGCTCCAGTCGGTCGTAATGCGGGCATTTATGTTCGTCGCGCAGAATGCAGGTGGTGCAGCCGACGCATATGCCCTCAAAATCCTTCGGGAGGAAAAATTCTGTGATTTCGCCGCCGGTGCGATCCGCTATCATGTGCGCAAGATGATATGTTGAACCTTGATGATTCTGTCCGTGTATTATTGTTATTTTCATGTAAGTATCTCCTGTTTTAGGTCTGACTATATTTTAGCCCAATCCACATTTAAAAACAATATCAACGAAAGGAGGTCTTCTTACTTTTTGGCCTCATATTCCAGAAACTCTTTGGTCTTGGACCAGTATTTAATTCCCCAGTGTTCAAAATCCCATTCCTGCATATAGGCATTACATTCGTAATCGATGTAATATAACTCTCCGTCATATGGGATAAAATTTGTCGGGAAATAGTCGATATTAAGGTTTGCAGGATATAATAGTTTACACATATCCTGCATCTTCTCAATCCACAGGGCCTCCATCCTGTCAGTTTTGACAAGTTCATATACGGTGTCTCCCTGTATATATTCCTTTAGAAGCCTCTCTTTTTCCTCGTCCACAGCCAGAAGCTTCGGCATTGTGATTCCTGTTTTTCTCAATGTTTCATAATCATTGAGTTCTGACTTGAGTTTATCTCCGAATGTGTAATATTCACATGGTTCATGGTGAATCTGCTTCAAAACATACCGGCTTTGTCCGTCGGTCACCAGATACGAATATCCGCCTTTTCCCTTGCCTAACAGGCGCATCACTTCATATTCATTCCCATTAATTGTCATTCTGTTGTCTTCCATATCACCTACCTTCTCACACAATCCCTTGTAATTTCACTGAGTCTGGAGACTCCGCACATCTTCATCGTGTCATTAAGTTCCGCGCCAATCTTGTCTATGTATGAGTACACGCCTTCTTCTGCACCGCCGTAAACGGCAGTCACAAAAGGTCTGGCTATGATTACTCCGTCAGCGCCGAGAGCAAGTGCCCTGAATACATCCGCACCGCTTCTTATTCCGCCGTCGACGAATATCTTCATTGAACCGTTGACTGCATCCGAGATTTCTTCAAGGACCTCGGCTGTAGCCGGACAGCCGTCAAGTACACGACCGCCGTGGTTGGACACCACGATGGCGGATGCGCCGGCCTCTTTGGCCTTAAGGGCTCCCTTTGCCGTCATGACACCTTTTATAATAAAAGGCACATCTACCATTTCAATGATCTCTCTTAATTCCTCAACCGTTTTACTGCCGGCAGGAGGTATAAGATTCTCAAGGAAAGGCAGCCCCGCCGCATCGATATCCATAGCCACGGCGAATGCGCCCGATTCCTTGACAAGTTTGATTTTGTCACGGATTGTATCTATGTTCCATGGTTTTACGGTCGGTATTCCGACACCGTCAGCATTTCTGATGGCTTTTGTGGCTGCAATCATGACATTGCCGTCGGTTCCGTCACCTGTGAATGCAGCGATTCCGCCACGGGCACACGCCGATACAAGAATATCATTGTACCTGACGTCATCAAGGCAGTCACCGTAATGAAGCTGTACCGCGCCGACCGGTCCTGCCATAAAAGGATACTTAAATTTTCTGCCGAATATTTCTAAGGACGTATCGACCGAAACGTTTTCGGCGATTGTATCCATGTTGATACGTATTTCCTTCCACTTATTGTAATTACGTATTGCAGTGTCTCCGACACCCTTGGCTCCGGGGCCCGGCATAAGGTTACGGCAAGCTGCACCGTTACATTCCGGGCACGCCTTGCAGAACTGTCCTATACGCGGTCTCGCCGCGTCTATACATTCAGAATATTTCATTGTCATCACTCCTGGTATTATCCCAATTCTATCTCCTGTGCTCTTGCGATGGAAGCATCTATATTGGCGCAGAAATTCTCTCTTCCCACTTCATCGGCAAAACCTGCTTTTTCCATCATATGAAGCGGCTGTTCTTTGACATGCGAAAGGATCAATGTTATACCCTTCTTATTGCAGAGGGCATATATTTTCTTAAGTGAACGAAGAGCCGTCATATCCATTGCAGGCACACCACGCATCCTTATTATAAGAACTCTGGTATCCGGTCCCGTTGAAATCTCCAGAAATTTGTCGGCAGCCGCAAAAAACATCGGTCCGATTATCTCGTACACCAGTGTATGCTTTGGAACCTGCTTAAGATTAATGTGCTCCGGATCATCATTCTCATCTATATCATCACCGATATATTTCCAGCTCTTGATTTCCGTCACGTCAGCCATTCTCTTTAAGAACAGAAGCGCCGCAAGAACCATTCCTACTTCAATGGCAACCACAAGGTCAAATACGACCGTGAGAACGAATGTTGCCACAAGCACTATTATATCACTTTTTGGCGAATCTTTAATAAGAGAAATAAATTCCCTCCATCCACTCATATTATATGCAACGATAAAAAGTATTGCGGCAATGGCCGGCATCGGAATCCATGCCGCATAAGGCATAAGAACCACAAGTATTACCAGAAGTGTTATGGCATGAACCATTCCTGCTATCGGTGAACGGCCGCCGTTCTTGACGTTTGCGGCAGTTCTTGCGATTGCCCCCGTTGCTGGAATACCTCCGAAAAGTGCGGAAACAATATTTCCGGCACCCTGTGCGATGAGTTCCATATTAGGTTTGTGCCTGCTTCCTATCATACCGTCCGATACCACACATGAAAGCAATGATTCAATTCCCGCAAGAATTGCTATCGTAAATGCATTCGGAATCTGCTGAATGATCGCCGAATAACTCAGATCCGGTAACGCCGGTTTCGGAAACGCGCTTGATATTGTATATAAGTCACCTATTGTCTTAACATCCATCTTAAGGATTTTAACCATGACAACTGCTACGATTACCGCTATAAGTGACGGCGGAATCTTGCTGAATATTTTTATCTTCGGCAGAAAAATAAGTATAAGGAGTGATACAATTCCGACAATCAACGCCTGATAATTAAAAGTACCTATCGATGCCGCTACCGCCTTGACCTTATCGATTGTTTCGATTGGTGATGTGGTAAATGTCAAACCAAGGAAGTCCTTTATCTGACCGACAAAAATAGTAACGGCAATTCCTATTGTAAATCCTGTTGTTATCGTATAAGGTATGAATCTTATAAGATTACCAAACTTAAATATTCCCATTATTATAAGGATAATGCCGGCAAGAATTGTCGCTGTCACAAGACCTGACATACCGTTTTTGGCTACAATTCCGGCCACAATAGTCGCAAATGCGGCCGTTGGGCCCGCAATCTGCACGCGGCTTCCACCAAGGAAGGATATAACAAAGCCGGCAAAAATCGCCGTGTAGATTCCCTGTTCCGGTCGCACTCCCGATGCAAGCGCGAGTGCGATTGAAAGCGGCAATGCTATTATCGCGACGATTATTCCGGCTATAATGTCCTTGAATAACTGTTCTTTGCTATATGATGTCTTAAGGACATCAAATAATTTGGGTGTAAATTGTTTCATTTCTTCTCCATTCCATTCCTATAAAGTGTACAAAACACCTTATTATATCACCTGGTATACAATTTACAACATTTTTATAAAATGTATTCCTCACTTTCAACTTTTACCAAGTTAGTTTCCTATTTTTGTGAATAATGCACAAAAACCAACCAGGAAAAATTCCAACACAAATGCTATCGGCACCATTATCGGCATTTCATGCAGTGCCGCGGTAAATGTAGCAGCATACACTCCTCCCATATTTAACGCAACATTATAAACTATCATACCATATACCATTATTGTCGCCATAATGGCCGTAAATATGACATCCTGAAACTTATTTTTCGGCATAAAAAATCCTCCTGAATAATAATGAATGTGTTGTTCGTTATCATCCCGGAGGATTGTGCGTTTCCAATTATAACCATATAAATTTGAATACATATCATCTTAACACACTTTACAAAATTATGTAAGTGTTAATTTTTAAATTCCGTATTTTTTCAGATCAACGCGGCCGTTGACAACTTCTATTCCATCCGCCATAAGTCTCTCCGCCTGTACGTTCTTACCGCCGAAAGCAAATGCGCCCGAAAGCTCTCCCTTTGAATTGACAACCCTGTAACACGGAATCCTGTCCGGATCCGGATTCTTATGGAGTGCATTGCCGACAGCCCTTGACATCTTAGGATTACCCGCAAGTGCCGCAACCTGACCGTATGTGGCCACCTTTCCCTTCGGGATATTGCATACGGCATCGTATATCCTTTTTGTCGGATTATCCGCAACCAGATCATAGCTCTGTGCTATCATGTCTCTGATCGTATCGTCCGGTATGCTTCCGTCCAGAATTATCGTATTCCAGTGTTCCTTATTCTGATGCCATCCGGGTATCACGGCCTCAAAAGCATCCCGCCAGAAATCCCGCCATTCAGGATCTACCTTGACATTAATGTTAATGTATCCATTACGCTCATATGTCCACAGAAAAGCTTTTTCTGATGGCCTTACCCTGACTAACTGCCAGTTACGGTCATGAAACGGCGCATCCACATAAGTTCCTGGAAAAGTCAGTCCGTATTCCAATGCTTCTTCTCTTGTATTCATTATTTTCTCTGGTTTTTCTCTTTCTTGAGTCTTTCGCTTACATAATCCCTGATAAAGAAATCATCCTCAGGCATCTGGCATCCTACAATATACGAACCTTCATCGCCTGAGCATCTTATTACACGGCCTTCTAATCTGTTATGTCTTGTAAGCACAAAATCATGTATCTCCATTGATATCTCTTCCGACTTATGATCCATAAAACATGCATCCCTTGTAATAAATGCAAAACCGTTCGCACTTATGTTGTCAAGCTTACATTCTATACTTCTGCCGGTATCCTTAATCGTGACGGTACAGGAATTATCTATGTCGACACGCGGATATTTACGCCTGTTATTTATCTTAGGTCTGGACTCAATAAATACGCTGTAGGTTCTCGCCGCTCCGGTTCCTTTAACACGGACCTTATCCCAGCAATAAAGGACATTGCCCACTGTAACCTGCACCTTACACTCCGTATTATCAGCAATGATACCATCATTATTAAGTCTTATCGTCATGACATCGTCATCATGTGAGATTAACTCACCATAATACTTGTTATCCGTTCCAACCTCTACCATGAGTTTCATACCGGGCAGAAGATCCTCAACGCCCATGAATCCGCCTATGCCAAGTTCACACATAAGCGATTCAACAACTTTCTCGATTGAGTTAATATTGGATGCGGTTTCGTCGTATTTACTGAGCATTCTCTTGCTTATTTCATTGGAGTCCGTGACACTCTCGGTCATATCGGCAACAATTCCGGTTACCTCAGTCAGGTTATCCACAAGATGAATATTCGATGATTCAACATCTTTGATGGCTGTATCTATCATTCTGATATTGTTATCAAGCTCACCCGCATCTTCCGATATCTTAGCAATATTGCCGGCCGCAAGCATAACCTTGTCAAGTGTAAGCTGTAATGTCTGTTCTATGGAATCAGTCATCTTGACGGATGTATCATCAAGCCTTGTAAGTGCCTCCTTGATTGTCCCCGATGACGCCCTTGTATCTGTACTGAGCGAACGTATCTGATCGGCTACAACCGCAAATCCTTTTCCGGCCTCTCCGGCTCTTGCAGCCTCTATGGAAGCATTGAGTGCAAGAAGATTGGTCTGTCCGGAAATATTTTCTATTGTTCCTGTCTCGTTCTTTACCATGGCAAATTCATCTTTAAACGTGCGGAGTATATTTCCGATCTCTTCCGATAATGATGCCATCGTCTTTGTTGTATCGATAAGGCTGTCAAGATCCGATGAACTTACCCTGGCATGCTTGCCGGACTCTGCGGTAAGGGCCACCATCTTATCAATCATTCCGACAACATTATTAACCTGAAGATTAATATCCGTAGTCATCTGGCTGGATGAATCCGTCGACTTATGCAGCCTCTCATTGTTCTCTCTGAGCCTGTCCATACTGTCAACGACAATATTGGCACCGTGTGAATTCTCTGAGGCCAGTTCCCTGACTACCGTCACGCCGTCCATTATTGAATTACTTGCCTGTTTAACCTTCTCAACCGTGGTTACAACCCTTTTAAGGTCGGCCTTGATACTGTCCGTCATTGCACCGTCGGACTCATTCAGATGCTTTATGGACATTACATAGCACACATAGCATAATATGATACATGCCAGCTCAAGCTGGTAATTTTTCAGATCGGACGCGGTATTAAATCCGTTCATATATCTGTACACGGAACTTCCGGCTATTATCAGCGAATTAACAATTCCGCATGTCACCATGAATTTCTTGTTCTTGTATAACACAAGAAGGCTTGTAACCGGAAGAATATATGTAAAAGCAATAGGTGATTCCGTTGTACTTATCACGAATGTGTAGAATACACCATACCCGATTACAAGATTATACTTGTATGCTTCGGTTGCAAAACCCTTGGCACGAAGTAATATTTCTCCTGAAATGATCGGTATCCAGCATAATGCCAGAAAAATAATATAGTATGTTGATGTAGATAAACCGTTTGCCAGATCGCTTCCGTAATTGGCTGAAAGGAGAATGGCAAATATCAGCCATATTCTTCTTGCTCTCCGGTTAGCTTTCTCTTTAAAGACTGACTCGTCGTATTCCATATGTGTTCCTCCGTGATGTATTCTGATAATTGATATTTTAACATATTTTGCAATAATGTGACAATGTTTAAACGGAAATCCCGCAGGAATTCTCCCACGGGATAAAATATTATATAGTTCCTGTTACCACAAGCGTTCCGACACCCGGATTTATTGCCCATATACCGGTTGTTGCATCCTGTGTAAAAGCTGCGGCCGGTACCGTTATCCTGCCGGCTGTTGTCACAAATTCACCCGATGTCTCATTATATGTGTAATCTGTGCCCGGCACAAGCGGTGTACCGTTATACGTTGCTGTAAGATTAGTGAGCACCGGATCAAAATTATCCGATACCGTAACACCTAAAGCCGCATCGGCATCAGCACTTCCACCGTTCTGGATAAGGAAGGTGTAAGTGATCGTTCCGTTTTCGGTAACCGGAACCGGGCTTATCGATTTGGTAATTGTCAAAAGCGGTGCCGTCTGTGCACGCACTATCTCATCTACGGTAACAGGTGTAATTCCGCCTCCGCTTATATTAGCATTGTTGGTAATTGACGAACCTGCATCAAGAGGTGCATACTGGTTTACCATCGCCTCATAGATTACCATGGCATTTCCTCCGGCCGGCACCGTTATCCCCGTGATCGTAAAGACCGGAGCTGTGGTAACCGCAGGTGCTGTCTGCAAGGTACCATTCACATAATATTTTACCGTACCCTCAACATAAGTTAAAGGTGTAAGCGAACTGGTTCCGAAAGTATAAGCTCCCAGGTTATCCGAAAGTGTAAGTCCTGTAACAGGGACTGTTCCTGCATTGACTATGCTGACAATATATGTCACACTGTCATTTTGTCCGTAGGTTGTTCTTACCGCTGTTTTGGATGCCGAAAGCACCTCAAGTATTTCACCAACGGCAATGTTTGAATTGGCAACTGCATTTCCATAACGGATCTGCGCCTGATTGGTAAATTGTGCCATATCCTTTGATTCCCTTCATATATGCGTTTATATTACATAATATGCTGTGAATCCAATATGTTTATCGTTGTATGAGAATATTATCTGAGCTTATTCTTAATCTCGTTATCAATCTTCTCAACAAATTCATCAAGACCAAATACTGTCTTTTCCTTCTGTCCGTGAAGGGTGCAGGAAACAGTTCTGTCAGCTTTCTCACTGGCTCCTATTACAAGGAGATACGGAACTTTCTGAATCTGTCCCTCCCTGAGACGGTATCCCATCTTCTCTGCCCTGTCATCAAGCTCATATCTGACATTATGTGCTTCAAGTACATCACAGATTTCATGGGCATATGCCATAAGTTCCTCATCATCTGTCTTGATCGGTATAACTTTAACCTGTACCGGTGCAAGCCATGTAGGAAGATTTCCCTTGGTCTCTTCAAGAATATATGCCATAAATCTGTCAAGTGAGCCGAGAATTGCTCTGTGGAGGACAACCGGTGTCTTCTTCTCGCCATCTTTGTCAACATATGTGAGTTCAAATTTGGCCGGAAGGCAGAAATCAAGCTGGCATGTGGAAAGCGTATATTCGTTACCTACTGCCGGTTTAACATTGACATCAAGCTTCGGTCCGTAGAATGCTGCCTCGCCTATTTCTTCGGTATATTCTATTCCGAGGCTGTTCATAACCTCTCTGAGTGCATTCTCTGCCTTATCCCACATCTCATCATCATCATGATATTTGGTCTTGTTGGCCGGGTCTCTGAGTGAAAGCACACAGCGGTAATCCGTGATGCCAAAATCCTTATATGTGCTGAAAATAAGATCTACAACATTGGTAAACTCGTCCTTTATCTGTTCCGGTGTAACAAAAATATGTGCATCATTCTGGCAGAAGTGACGGCCTCTCTCAATTCCCTTAAGTGTTCCGCTGGCTTCAAATCTGAAATCATGCGCAATCTCTCCGATTCTTATAGGAAGATCTTTATATGAGTGCATCTTATTAGCATATATCATCATGTGATGCGGGCAGTTCATCGGTCTTAATACAAATGACTCGCCCTCAACTTCCATTGCCGGGAACATATTTTCCTTGTAATGATCCCAATGTCCGGATGTCTTATAGAGATTGACTGTACCAACACAAGGTGTCATTACATGAAGATATCCGAGCTTACGCTCCTTGGCCTTAATATAATTTTCAAGTTCCTGCCATATTGTATAACCCTTTGGCAGAAACATCGGAAGTCCGCGTCCGACAAGGTCGTCCACCATAAAAAGATTCATATCCTTGCCGATCTTTCTGTGGTCTCTTTCCTTAGCTTCCTCAAGAAGCTGCAGATGTGCTTCGAGTTCCTCCGCTGTTGGGAAACATACTCCGTAAATTCTCTGAAGCATCTTATTGCTGCTGTCGCCCTTCCAATATGCGCCTGAATGTCTTACAAGCTTGAAATGACGGCAGAGTCTCGTATTGTCAACATGAGGTCCACGGCAGAGATCCGTGAAATCGCCCTGCTCATAACATGTAATGGTTCCGTCTTCGAGGTCAGAGATGAGATCAACCTTATATTCGTCATTGCCGAACATCTTGAGAGCCTCTTCCTTGGAAATCTCTTTGCGGACAATCTTGTCGCCTTTCTTGGCAAGTTTCTTCATTTCTTTCTCTATTGCCGCAACATCTTCATCCCTGATAACATCATCACCAAGATCCACATCATAATAGAAGCCTTCCGCAACTACAGGACCTACCCAGAACTTGGCATGCGGATAAAGATGTCTGATTGCCTGTGCCATAAGATGTGCACATGAATGGTTTAACATTTTTAACTGTTCGTCTTCTTTAAAATTAACCATTTTAATTACCTCCTTATTCTTCCTGATATTAAAAAACCCTTAAGTGCATATAAATACACTTAAGGGTGCTAAGCACGGTTCCACCTTAACTTTAACTCTTCGCTTATAACGCAGCTACACGGTGACGCTTCGGAATACAATCTTATGCGCACAGCTTGGGAGTGGTCTTCATGCAACATAACCATAAGCAAACTTCCACCATTCGTGCTCTCTCTGGATGGCATTATCACATTACTCTTTCCGTCAATGCTTTTCTAATATCAACGTTTATGTAGTTATTGTACCACGGTATTTTATTTTTAACAATAGTTTAATTGACTGCATATTAAATTTTTGCTATGATTTTATCAAAACATTAAGTGAGCTTTAATCATCCGGCTCTTCCTGAGCACAATTGCCGGGTAACTCATATAAGGAGGTTAATTATGTTTCAGTCATTGGAAAATAAGCATCCGCACTTCTATCAGGTATTCAGGGTATTTATCGTGATTACAGCTTCATTCCTCTACGCCTGGAATCTGCGTTGTTTTGCCAAAACGGCCGGTCTGTACCCGGGCGGCTTCTCCGGTGTATCATTACTTATACAGGCTGTCATTGAAGATTTCCTGCACATTACGATTCCGTTCTCGATATTTAACGTATTGCTTAATATCGTCCCGGCTTATATCGCATTCCGATATATCGGCCGCAAATTCACGATTTATTCGATTGTCGTCATAATCCTTTCGAGTATACTTGTCGACCTTCTTCCGGCATATGTGTTCACGACCGATATTCTCTTAATCAGCGTGTTCGGCGGACTCATAAACGGCCTTTCGATCAGCCTGTGCCTTAATGTCGGCACCACGACCGGCGGAACGGATTTTATAAGTATTTTTCTTTCTCACGAGAAAGGCATTGACGGGTGGAACTATATCCTTATCGGCAACATTGTGATACTTGCAATTGCCGGCATGTTATTCGGCTGGTCAATTGCATTATATTCCATAATTTACCAGTTCTGCAGCACGCAGGTAATCCAGTTTTTGTACAAAAGATATCAGAAAGCGACTCTTTTTATCATCTCTGATAAATCAGAGGAAATATATACTGCCATACGCGAGATGACCAATCATGACGCAACGCTTTTCAAAGGAATCGGTTGTTATGAAGAGAAAGAAAAAACTCTCATTTACTCCGTTATCAATTCCGAAGCAAAAAGAGAGCTTATTCCTTTAATACGTAAAATCGATTCACATGCCTTTATCAATATAATAAAGACAGAGGAACTCGACGGTCGTTTCCATGATATTCCGCACGATTAAATTTCCGGACTTCTTTATTCTGCAGTTCTGGATTTGTTAAGGTATTTGATTCCCATAATCGTGCCCATCATCAATATGATTCCGATAACAAGCGATACGACCGGATTCTTGACAAATCCTGCAATTATATATGTCACGCATGATACTATTGCAACCATTATCGCATACGGCAGCTGGGTAGATACATGGTTCATATGATTGCACTGCGCACCGGCAGAAGCCATTATTGTAGTATCCGATATCGGCGAACAATGATCTCCGCATACCGCACCTGCCATACATGCTGAAATCGCAATGATCATCATCGTGTGGTTGGTTGTTGAAAATGCATCTACAACTATCGGGATAAGTATTCCGAATGTTCCCCATGATGTTCCCGTAGCAAAAGCAAGGAACACTCCTATAATAAATACTATCGCAGGAAGCAGATTAAGCCACATTCCTGATACATTTCTTACAAGGTCCGCAACATATTCCTTAGCTCCGAGGCTGTCCGTCATCGACTTAAGCGTCCACGCAAATGTAAGTATAAGAATTGCCGGAACCATTGCTTTAAATCCGTCAGGAACACATTTACAGCAATCTGTGAATTTTAATACTTTTCTTATGCTATAGAATATTATTATTATAATAAGCGCCGCAAAGCTTCCAAGCATAAGTCCGAGCGATGCATTGCTTCCCGAAAATGCGGATATAAAATCGACGCCGCTAAAGAACCCTCCGGTATATATCATACCGATAACACAGCAGATTATAAGTACTGCAACAGGGAATACAAGATCGATAACCTTGCCTTTACCATGCACTTCATCTGCATCTGCATCCGCATAAGGTCTGTCTTCTGTAGTATATATATCACCTTTAACCGCATTGGCTTCATGCTTTGCCATAGGTCCGAAATCCGTCTTGAGAATCGTCAATGCAAACATCGTTATTATGGTAAACAATGCATAATAATTATACGGTATTGCCTGTATAAAAATCCCGAATCCGTTCTCATCCTGCACAAATCCCGTAACTGCTGCCGCCCATGATGAAATCGGGGCGATTATGCACACCGGAGCCGCAGTCGCATCAATAAGATATGCTAATTTGGCTCTGGAGACATTATGTTTATCCGTAACCGGACGCATAACACTTCCTACCGTGAGACAGTTAAAATAATCATCAACAAAAATCAGTATGCCAAGAAAAATCGTAGCTATCTGTGCTCCGATTCTTGTCTTTATATGCTTTGAAGCCCACTGTCCGAACGCCGCCGAACCTCCGGCCTTATTCATCATGCATACTATGATTCCCAGTACCACAAGGAATATTATAATTCCTATATTGGACGCATTCCTAAGTACTCCTATAAGACCGTCCTTAAAAATGTGAAGCATTGATGTCTCGAAGCTGAAACCCGGCTGAAAAATATTACCGTAAAAAAGTCCTCCGATTACAATTCCGACAAAAAGTGAACTGTATACCTCCTTCGTAATCAATGCAAGAATAATCGCTACAAGCGGCGGCACAAGCGCCCAGAATGTAGCATACATACCTGGCAGATATCCTGCAACTTCTTCCATACCTTTTCTCCTTTGGCTTATTTAGATTAAAAATGCTATGACAGTAAGAACGTACTGCCATAGCACATAAATCTCTCTAATGTATAATACTATCTTCTCTTCTGAAGAAACTCAGGAATCTTGATTCCTTTCTCTTCAACATTGCTCTCTACAGGCTTTGGCTTATTAAGTCCCGGAATCTCTCTTGCAGGCTGTGAACTTGTCTTAGCGTAAGGAGACTCATATGTAGGAGCTGAAATAGGTCTTGCTGTTGTCTGCGGTTTAAAATTAAATCCTGCCATGGCACTTGCAGCACCTGCCGAATATCCGTCAAGACCTGTAGCGATAACTGTGATAGTTGCCTGATCTTGAACTGAATCATCATACATAGCACCGAAAATAATGTTGGCATTATCGCCTGCAAGTTCCTGAACATAGCTTGCAGCTTCATTGGCTTCCATAAGTCCTATATCACCGCTGATATTGATGATGACATGTGATGCACCTTCAATGGTCGTCTCAAGAAGCGGACTCGCAACGGCAATCTTAACTGCCTCAATAGCCTTATCATCTCCGTTAGCTGTACCGATACCGATATGTGCTACACCCTTGTCCTTCATAACTGTCTGGACATCGGCAAAATCGAGGTTAATAAGTCCCGGTACATTGATAAGATCTGTAATTCCCTGTACTGCCTGCTGAAGGACTTCATCCGCCTTCTTAAGTGCATCAGGCATCGTAGTTCTGCGGTCAACAATCTCAAGCAGTTTATCGTTAGGAATAACAATAAGTGTATCGACACTGTCCTTAAGCTTCTCAATACCTGTTATGGCATTAGTCATTCTCGTCTTAGCTTCAAACTTAAACGGTTTCGTAACAACGCCTACCGTGAGAATACCCATATCCTTGGCAATCTTGGCAACAACCGGTGCCGCACCTGTACCGGTACCGCCGCCCATTCCGCATGTTACAAATACCATATCTGCGCCCTTGATAGCCTGTGTAAGCTCCTCAGCGCTCTCTTCTGCTGCTTTCTCACCAACTTCAGGCTTAGCGCCGGCGCCAAGTCCCTTGGTAAGCTTCTCGCCTATCTGTATAGCCGTAGGTGCCTTACAAAGTGTAAGAGCCTGTCTATCGGTATTAATTCCGATAAACTCCACGCCTCCGATGTTCTCATCAATCATTCTGTTAACTGCATTATTGCCGGCTCCACCTACACCTACTACTATTATCTTAGCAGATGCTTCCGACTCATTAGTCTTGATTTCTAGCAAAACCTTGTCCTCCTTAAACCAACCATGTCATCGGAGATATACTCCGTAATTCCTTCATCTATATTAAAAAGGTCTGACTCCATAGTTACTCAGTTATAATCGCATAAGAATATAATATTATTTTTTCGTAGAAATATCAACCTCTATTTTGAGTTTTTTAAAATAAATTTTACGAAAAATCACTCCGTCTGTTTGAGTATTATATTCTGACTGTTTCCGTCATATTTTTCCAGATGAAGCACCCCTTTAAGGTCCTTGATGCTGTCAGCCATACAGCTGAGTTCGTATATCTTATCCGGCATAAGATTATCGTTATTTCCCAGAAGAGCTTTGACCCCACCCATATCAACCGATAATGTACCGTCCTGTTCAATATTGAGTGCGTCAATTGTCAGATTATATTGGGAAATATATTGTTTGACATCGCTTATTGTTCCGAAAATAGCCGGATCTTCAACGTCTAGTTTATCATTAATTACAATAGTTTTAAACTTAAGGCCGGTTATCTTAGGCACATCCTCAAATACATCGGGTGAGCTGTCAACCACCACTCCGTCCTTGTCAAAATACATATTTGTTCCCTTGTATTCAACATATCCGACAAGACTTTTGTCATATACCGTGATATTAATTGTGTCCGGCCATTTGACCGATATGTCAGTCTTGGCTATAAAAGGTATATCCGGCTTTCCGGCTTTCTTATTGGTATGAGAAAACAGTATTGTATTATCTGCATTACGATCTGCAAAAATATATTTATATAATTCGTCATACGAATATCTGTCGCTTCCTGTTATATTTATTTCCTTTACTTTAAATACATATCTTGCCGCGGCAAATACAGCAGCCGCTATCACCGCAATTATAATAAATACTACGATTGCAATTCTAAGTCCTCTGTGAGTTCTTCTCCGGGTATCCATTTTATATCTGCTCCTAACTGTTCCAAATCTCTCTGTATATCCTCATATCCACGGCATATATAGCTGCATCCGTCCACTATCGTGCAGTCCGCTCCCAGCGCCGCAATAACCAGTGCGGCACCGCACCGTAAATCCGTAGCGCACACTCTTGCTCCTTTCAATGCCGGTCTTCCGCATACCCTCGCGTGTCCGCCCGACACCGAAATAACAGCGCCCATTCTTACCAGTTCTCCGGCCGCGTTATAGCGATTTTCAAATACATTATCGTATATATCACAGCAACCTCCGGAGTATGCCAGCACGCTCATTATCTGCGCCTGCATATCGGTCGGAAATTCCGGATACGGTCCAGTGACAACCGATGTGACTGCCCTGCGTCTTCCGTCCGCCATGACTATTATCTCATTACTTTTTTTATCTGTAAATAGATGACATCCCATTTTTTGCAAAATATCACTGACCGCGGTCAGCCTTTCAGGTTCAATTCCCCTCAGGCATATATTGCCGCCGGCTATGGCGCAGCCTGCCATATATGTCCCGGCTGCTATGCGGTCTCCGGGAACCCTGTAACGGCATCCGTGCAATGTTGCTTTTCCGTTAATAATAATCGTTCCGGTTCCTGCACCGTCTATGTCCGCTCCCATCATTTTAAGGCAGTCGCATAAGTCAACAATTTCCGGTTCTTTTGCGCAATTGGTAAGACAGGTTTTTCCTTCGGCACACACCGCTGCCAGAATTATGTTCTCAAGCGCTCCCACACTCGGATACGGAAATTCATAACTTCCGCCTTTAAGTTTCCTGCAGTAACCTATTATGTATCCCCCGGCTTCCTCTACCACCGCTCCGAGTGAGCGCAGCCCGTCAATATGATAGTTAAGCGGCCGGCTTCCGATGTTACATCCTCCCGGATATGGCATGACAAAACTCCCACATACCGCAAGAAACACGCCCATAAAAAGCGAAGAGGCCCTAAATCTTGCACAGTATTCTTCGTCAGGGGCAGATTTAAGCATGCCGGAACGTACCGTTACGATATCACTTTCAATGTCACATTCCGCGCCCGCCGCCTGCATTACTTTCTGCATGTGATAAACATCCGTAATTGCCGGACAGTTTTCTATGATTACTTTATCTTCCGTAAGAAGTGCCGCTGCCATAACGGGCAATACCGAGTTCTTGCTTCCCTGAACATTAATCATGCCCCTAAGTCTTCTGTGTCCGGATATCATAAGGCTCCTCATAAAAAATCCCCGCATATAATGAATGTTTACATACCATTATATGCAGGGATTTCAGTTATGTTACCTCGCATGAGCCCTCTGCCGCAGCCGTCCGGCCTGTTGTGAAACGGTCACCGGAACCTGTATCTGCCTTGATACATTCAGGACTATTCCCATCTCTGCAAGCAAAAAAAGCACCGATGTACCTCCGTAACTGATAAACGGCAGTGTAACGCCCGTATTGGGAATAACATTGGTTACAACCGCTATATTAAGTATCACCTGAAGCGATATATGTGCCATAACCCCGACCACAAGCATTGATCCGAACAGATCCGGTGCGTTGTTGGCAATTACCATGAATCTCCATATAAGCAGGATAAAAAGTATTATCAGACATATTCCGCCAAACAGACCGAGTTCCTCGCATATAACGGAGAATACCATATCATTCTGGGCCTCCGGAATAAATCCGAGTTTCTGCATGCTCTGACCCAGGCCTTTTCCGAAAAATCCGCCGGA
Organism: Butyrivibrio sp. CAG:318; assembly: GCA_000431815.1. Classification (GTDB taxonomy): domain Bacteria; phylum Bacillota; class Clostridia; order Lachnospirales; family Lachnospiraceae; genus Eshraghiella. The sequence continues at coordinate 17,823 of FR889221.1, forward strand.
ACCGAGTGCATACAATGCCTGCAATGTCTGGAACCCTGTATCCGATGCGTATTTTTCCGGGTCTCGCCATGCAAGCAGACGTTTAAAACGGAAATGGCTCGCTGAATCCACATTGTTAAAAAACCATATCAGGAATGCCACCACCGCAACCGCCCCCAGCACAGTCGCTATAATTAACCATGCAGGTTTGGAATTACCGATCATAAGCATTATGTATGCAATACCCATAAGTATTATCGCTGTACTTAAGTTGTTGGTCACAATTCCGGTAATTCCGGCTGCCGCAACCGCAAGTATACAATATACAATATTGTTTTTCAGTTTCTTCATATGGCTTCCGCTGTAACTTATAAAAGCCGCAAGCACAATTATAAGTCCGACCTTAACAACCTCAGCCGGCTGTAATGACAGCGGACCTAATCTCAGCCATCTGCGCGCACCTTTTACAGTGTGTCCGAATGGTGAAAGGACAAGCAATACGCAAAAAATCGATGCGACATATATGAACCATTTGATTTTATACCAGAAATGGTAATTTATAAAAATTGCCGCAACAAAAACCACCATTCCTATTGCAGTTGACAAAAGCTGCCTTTTAAGGAAATACGCAGCGTCACCGTAATCTTCCATTGCGCTGTAGGAACTGGTACTGTAAAGCATTACCAGTCCGAATGCAATAAGAAACATTACTATTATAAGCAGGCTGAAATCGAAAAATTTACCCTTCGGTGTCAGGTTTCTGTTATTTCCATTATGCATATTTTGTGATGTATCTGCCATTGCATATCTCCCTTATGATCACTCTAAAATCTGTTTACATATTCCTTGAAAAGCCTGCCACGTTCTTCATAACTCTTAAACATATCCCAGCTTGCACATGCCGGCGAAAGCAGTACAACATCACCGGAAACGGCATTGTCATGGCATATCTGAACCGCATTTTCAAGGCTGTCCGTATTGATGATATTGTCAAATCCATGTGCGCGTGCGGTTTTCTCAATCTGAGGGGCTGTCGTTCCTATAAGAACCATGAGTTTGACTTTGCCGCCAAACGCATCGATAAATCCATCAAATTCCGAATGTTTATCATATCCTCCGGCAATTATCAGCGTAGGTTTTGTCATCGCCTCAAGTGCTTTGATTGATGAGTCCGGATTGGTTCCCTTTGAATCGTTGTAATATGTTACTCCATCAAGTTCCCTGACAAATTCGATCCTGTGTTCAACTCCTTTAAATGCTTTAAGAACCCTTACGATAATATCAAGCGGTACTCCTGCCTTGACTGTCATCGCAACCGCGGCCATGACGTTTTCGTAATTATGATTACCGAATATAAATAAATCTTTTACATCGATAACATCCTGCGTTCTGCCGTCAAAAGTGCATTTTATCATATTATTGTCAAGATAAACACCCTCTTTAAGAATAGTTTTCCTTGAGAAAAATACGGTATTGTTTATTGTATTTCCAAATTCACGAAGCACTTCATCATCATAATTAAGGACACAGAAATCGTCATCTTTCTGGTTACGCGTAATAGACTCCTTGACCGATATATAATTTTCCATTGTATAATGTCTGTTAAGATGATCCGGAGTGATGTTTAATATTGCACTTCCGGCAGGTCTGAAATCATGGATTGTCTCGAGCTGGAAGCTGCTGATTTCAGCAACGGTAATGCTGTCCTTAGAAGTCTTAAGAACCTCTCCGGTATACGATGTACCGATATTACCGACAACAAAAGTTTTCGGGTTCCATTCCTTCATGATCTCACCTATAAGTGTTGTGGTTGTTGTCTTTCCGTTAGTTCCCGTTATGGCATACACTCTGCCCTGTTCAAAGTTATATGCAAGCTCGATTTCACCCCATACGGTTACTCCTGCATCTTTAAAAGCAAGGACAATCGGGCTGTCAATCGGTACTCCGGGACTTATTACAAGCAGGTCGGTGTCATTAATTATACTTTGCGGCATTTCTCCGAGAATTATCCTGACTTCACAGTCTTTCGGAAGCTTTGCTCTCACATCGCTTTCCGCAAGTTTCTCATTGCCGTCATATAAAGTAATAATTGCTCCGGTCTGTGCCAGAAGCTTAACTGCACCGATTCCGCTTACACCGGTTCCTACAACAACTATCTTCTTACCATCTACATTCATCATCACTTTGTTCCTTTCTCACCTTGTTCTATCCCAAGATATGGGAGTATATTTTCAAAAACTTCTCTGACTACCGGTGCTGCGATTGTTCCTCCGTAGTAAATTCCCTGCGGTTCATCAATGATGCACATTGCCATGACCTGCGGGTTCTCGGCTGGCGCAAATCCGATAAAAGAAGCTATGTATTTGTGTTCACTTCTCGGCAGTTTCTGTGATGTGGCAGTCTTGCCTCCTATCGAATAACCTTCAATATAGCACTTACCTCCGCCGCCTTCGGATACAACGGATTTAAGCAGCATCTTCATGGTATTGCTTACTTCCGGCGTTATCACGCCTGATACGCTTTCATATTCCAGAGTATTAATATTACCCTGCGAATCTATTGTCCTGACACCGAAATGCGGAGTAATCAGTGTTCCTCCGTTAATCACGCAGCTTATTGCCCGCATCAGCTGAAGCGGCGTTATCTGGAATGACTGTCCGAATGACATCGTGGCCAGCTCCAGCTCTTTGATATTCTCTTTCTTATGCATGATTGTTGAGGCCTCGCCCGGAAGGTCAACTCCGGTAACAGACATAAGTCCCAACCGGTCCATATAAGTGAGGAAATTATCAACGCCCGTTCTCAAGCCCCATGTTATGAATGCCGGGTTACACGAATTCATAAGTGTCTCGGCAAACGTCTGTGTACCGTGTCCCGTTGTTTTATGGCATCGTATGGTTCTCGAACCGACAACGGTACTTCCTCCGCAGCAATAAGTATCCGATAACCTCACCGCCCCGCATGAAAGTCCGGCAGTTGCCGTTATGACTTTGAATGTAGATCCGGGTTCGTAGGTATCATTAATTACTCCGTTACGCCACATGGCATTAAGGAGGTCCATTTTTTCCTTCTCATCCGATACCGAAACATCATAATTGAGTATGTACGGATCATTTAGATTATATTCCGGATAGTTGACCATTGCAAGCAATTCTCCGGTCTGCGGATTCATAACTATAATGCTGACGCTTTTAGCCTGTTTGGCCTCATATGTTTTCATGGCGGCCTGCATGCAGTATGACTGTATGCTGTAATCAAGGCTTATATATAAATCGTCGCCGGGTACCGGTTCTTTTCTCTTCTCTTCATATTCATCCAGCTCAATCCCCGCCGCATCCGCAGGCGTGAGTATCTCTCCGTTTACACCGGCAAGTACACTATCGTATTTTACTTCGAGTCCGACAATTCCCTGATTATCCGCTCCTGTAAAACCCATGACTTTGGATGCAAGTTCATTGTACGGATAAGTCCTTTTACTGTCCTCATCCACTTTTACTCCGGGGATATTATATTCACGGATCCTGTCCCCTGTTTCCTTGGAAACATTTGACTTAATCCTCTCCATCGAACTTATTTTCTCAACATAAGAGCGGACTTTGTCTTCGCTCATATCCAGTTCCCGGCTTAATGTGTCTATAACATATTCTTCATCCTCTATCTGTGAATGGATAACCGATACAGTACAGACTGTTTTATTATCGGCCATTACCGTTCCGTCAGCTGTGATTATGCGCCCGCGCGGTGCTTTAACCGCCCTTTCTCTCTCATGGAGCATTGTTGCTGCTGCATTAAGTTCATCTGAGCAAAAAACAGCAACATAAGTAAGCCTTACAGTCAAAAGAACCAGTAATGACATTGCAATAACTGCATATATTTTTATTCCGGTGCGGTGTTTTTTATTTGTTTTCATATCTCTGCCCGGCTGTGGTATTTATTTACAGTTTATTACGCAAAAGACTTTTCTATTCGTTTATTCTTGCTGTTTAGCTGCCGGCGTCTCATCCTGTCCGGGTGTTTCTGCCGGTGTCTCGTCCTGTCCGGATGTATCTGCCGGTGTCTCGTCTTCATTATCAGGCTTGTCTGCTGTATCATTATCATCATCCGGCTGTGCATCTGACTCTGAAGGTGTCTGTGCCGGATTGGATGCAGGATTGGCATTAATCTCAGGCTTAACTACTTTCTTATCAAGTTTGTCGGCATCGAGATAAATATCCGCATCATAATCAGCATTATCAGGCTGTATTCCCATATAAGGCAGGAGTTTCTCCATGATAGCTCTTGCAAGTACCTGGGCTGACCACGAGGTATTATATTCTTCGCAGTCCGGTGTATCAATTACTACATATACAAGTACTTCAGGATTCTCCGCAGGCGCAAAACCCATAAATGATATTACATATTCTGTCTTATCACGTCCGGCCTTCTCTGCCGTACCTGTTTTACCGCCGATTGAATACCCGTCCATATGGACATATCCGCCTGTTCCGTAATCTACAACGGCTCTCATCATCTCTCTCATCGTATGAGATGTATCGGAAGAAACTGTCTGTGTAACAAGTGTAGGGTTAATCGTCTTAACCGGTTCTCCTGATTCGGAAAGTATCTGTTTAACCACGTGTGGCTGGTAATAATATCCGCCGTTGATAAGTGAGGCAAATGTAGCCACCATCTGTGCCATCGTTACATTCAGGTTCTGTCCGAATGAGTTTGTCGCGAGATCGACATCCATCATTGTGGATTCCTCTATAAGAAGTCCGTTTTCTTCTCCCGGAAGGTCAATTCCTGTCTTGGAACCGAATTTGTAATCATCCAGATAACGGCAGAATGTCTTGGCTCCAAGCATCATACTTATCTGCATGAGAGCATCGTTACATGACTCCGTAAGCGCTCCGCTAAGTGTTAAATCCCCATGTCCGACTCCGCCATGGCAGAGGATTGTCGATGAATTATATACTCCTTTACCGTCGCATGTATATACATCTTTCAGGTCTGCTTTTTTCTCGTCAAGCGCCTCTGCAATTGTAAATGCCTTGAATACTGAGCCCGGTTCATATATTGATGAAACACAGTAATTGGACCATACTTTATAAAGCGCGTCCTTAAATTCGTCATCAGTGAAAGCCTCAAGTTCTTCTGCAGAATATATTGATGTCAGATCTCTCGGATTATTAAGATCAAAGACCGGATAATCCGCCATGCCTAGTATTTCCATGGTATTCGGATCCGCAACGATTACCGAAGTACTCTTGGAACCGTATTCGTCGTTAAAATCCTTGATCGCCTGTTCTATGATGTTCTGTATCGTATAATCTATTGTCGATACGACAGTATTGCCGTTTATGGCATTGCGCCTGTTAGCTTCATAGCTGCTGTCATTAATGTATCCGTAAATTCTTCCGTCCGTTCCTGACAATTCATCATTATAGTTATTCTCTATCCCAAGCTCGCCGCCGTTGGCATTGCTTGCAAATCCCATAAGATCGCATGCAAAACTGCTGTATGGATATATTCTCTTATACTCATCTTCAAACCATACACCTTTTATAAGTGAGTTTTTCTCATTCATCTTATTGGTAAATTCTTCGATGTCCTTATCTGTCAGCTCGCTTAACATACGCTTGTAACTGTCTATTTTGCCCCCGGATTCCTTACTTTTCGCATTATCATCGATATAATCGTTAAGTTCTTTCTCATCCAGGTCAAAGTATTGCAACAAAGCTTCTACCGTCGGCTCCCTGTATGTAGCATCCGATAAAAGCACTTTCGCATCTATTATTAAATTATATACCTTGGAACTGTATGCGATGACCGTACCGTTTCTGTCTGTGATATCGCCTCTTCTGGCCGGTATGGTACGGCTGCTGTAATTGAAATTATCGTAGACCGCCTTGGAATATTCATATCCCTTGCTGGCATTTATCCTGATTATTACCACCGATAATACAATAAGTAAAGTCATGACAATCATAAAGATAATTAAAAGCTTCTTCTGCATAAGTGTTGTGAATTTGATGCTTTTACGTCTTCTTACTGCCATGACTTCTCCTTAAATTATCGTTCGGGTATGTCTTTAAACTGCATTACATACTCGCTTTCGCCACTCTTATAATTAACGATCTGATCCTCAGAAGCATATACCATTCCGAGTTCTTCAACTGCTACATTATAAATATACTCATAGTCGATTGAAGTGTCAATTGAAAGTTCCTTCTGATCGTTCTCGATCTTAAGTTCCTCAAGCTGGGCCTGAAGAGTTGAAATCTTACCGGCATTGGTGCTCTTAGCATTAATCAGCGATACATAATTGGTGCATGTAAAAAGCATTACTCCGATAGCTGCCGCAATCAAAAGTGTGAAAACTCCTCCGACTCTTGTAGCTCTCGCCCTGTTTTCCTCTATTCTGCGGTCCTGCGCCTGTCTTTGTCTCTCCTGTGACACATTCCCGTTCTTTCTTCTCGGAACTCTTACCGGCACGTCCACCCTCCGCTGTGGTGCCTCGCTTCCGTACATATATTCTGTATTATATCTGTTATCTGCCATAATTTGCCTCCCGTTTTATTTCCACATCTATAATCTTCTCTCAAATATCCTTAATTTCGAGCTCTTGGCTCTTTTATTTTCTTCAAGTTCTTCTTCCGACGGTACTATCGGCTTTCTTGTAACGATAACGCCCTTTGGCTTATTGCCGCATACACACACCGGAAATTCCGGCGGACATGTACATGTATTGACGTTATCCCTGAACTTGTTCTTTACTATTCTGTCTTCCAGCGAATGGAATGTTATTATACAAAGCCTTCCGCCGTCATTTAAAAGTTCTATCATCTCATCAATAGAATTCTCAAGAACTTCAAGTTCCTTATTAAGTTCAATTCTTAATGCCTGAAATGTTCTCTTGGCCGGGTGTCCGCCCGTCGCCCTGAATTTCATCGGTATAGCTGCCTTTATTATCTCAACCAGCTGACCGGTGGTATGTATTCTCTCATTCCGTCTGGCCTGTACAATATGCTTGGCAATGTTCTTGGCAAACTTGTCCTCTCCGTAATCCCTGATTACTCTGAACAATTCCATCTCGCTATAATCATTAACGATATCTTCGGCTGTCATTGGATTACGTCTGTCCATTCTCATATCAAGCGGTGCATCTTCATCATTATATGTGAAACCGCGTTCCGCGGCATCCAGCTGATAAGACGATACTCCGATATCAAGAAGTATTCCGTCAACCTTCGTCACACCGATATTGGCCAGCGCATTTTTCATATTGCAATAGTTGTCTCTTATGATAGTTACTCTGTCAGCAAACGGTTCGAGTCTCTTCTTCGCAGCAGCGATGGCATCTTCATCCTGATCAATTCCGATGAGCCGTCCGCCCTGTGTAAGTCTCTCACATATATGATATGAATGTCCGGCACCGCCTAAGGTTCCGTCCACATATATGCCGTCAGGCTTAATGTTCAGCCCTTCTATCGTTTCATTAAGCAAAACCGATTTGTGTACAAATTCCATTCAAAACCTCCGGTTTAAATAGAGAATCCCAGATTCTCCATATTAGCTGCAACTTCATCCATATTGCCTTCATACTCGGCATTGGATTCATCAAAGCGTTCCTTGCTCCAAATCTCTATTTTGCTTGCAGAGCCAACCAACACCACGTCTTTCTCAAGTCCGGCAAATTCTCTTAACACTGCCGGCAGAAGTATTCTTCCCTGCTTATCAAGCTCACATTCCGCTGCTCCCGCAAGAAAAAATCTGGTGAACTGTCTGGTGTTCTTATTGGTAATAGGGAGAGTGCCCAGCCTTTCTTCAAAGGCTGCCCAGTCATCATTGGCGTATCCGTAAAGGCATCCGTCAAGTCCCTTGGTGACCACGAAAGAAGTTCCGAGTTTCTCACGAAACTTAGCAGGTATGATAACACGTCCTTTGGCGTCAATTGTATGGTTGTACTGACCCATGAACATTGCCATCACCCCTTTCCTTCAGGAATCTTATGGTTGAAACTCACCACTTCGTTCCACAATCTTTCACTAAGCCACACTTTTCACCACTTTTAATGCCATTTTAGCCCATTTTTACATAAATATCAAGAGTATATTTAAAGATTTTGATAATTTCTTTGCATCAAAAAAAGCCACAGAAAAACTTTTTTGTTTTCCTGTGACTTTTGTTCAAAAATCATGATTATGTGGGGGAAAATCCCATTTTTTAACGGTATTCCACTGCATCAAATGACAATCTGCCTTCTTTTACCGTCACTTTCACATTATGCTGTCCTTTTTCAAGGTTATATACAGCGTACGCTGCAGTTCTGTCTCCGGAACCGCTGCATGTATATTCCTGTGTCGCGCCATCGGTTTCTATTTCAAGAACTACATCCTTCTGTGCCGCTATTATTGCAAATGAGGTACCTTCAAATTCAAATTCGAAGCTGTCTCCTTCTTCTCCGACAGACACGGTTCTGTTATAGTTTTTAAAACTCGATATAGTAGAGAAATACCATCCGTTGCCGTCTTCTTCCGTGCTTCCGGCAGAAACCTTAATTGCGGCATCCATATCGTCAACTCTTGTTACATAATAATCTTCGCTGTCAGTGGTTATTTTCAGATTATCAAAACAGTTATTGTAATAGCTGCTAAGAAGTGATACTCTTCCCGAATTGACCACATTATCGGTATCTTCATATTCAAGCACTTTGACATTATCAACATACGCCTTTATGACATTATCATAGATTTCAAGTTTAAGATTATGCCATTTCTTAACGTCAAATCTGTCAATCTGAACCGAATCCAGCTTTACTGAAGCTTTATTAAGCATCACTTCTCCTGTTTCCGTCAGTTTAAGTGCATATCCGCTGTAATCGTTTGCAGCAAGATTATACCTTCCTCCGATTCCTGCGTAGTTTGTTTTTGAATCATCGCTCTTTTTCCCATCCAGAAGAACATCGGCACTTACTGTGTAATTCTGCCATCTGTCATCAAGCAGTGTCGTCACCGGATCTGACGAGCTTCCCCACTCAGCCGGTTTGTTATCATATGTTATCATCTGCATAAGGACATTATTTCCTTCAAGAGAACTTACCTCAAATGCGCCTGCCTGATCCGTTGTATACCTTGGTGCCATTCCTCTCTTTGAAAGATAATCCTCATCATATGTCTGATATTCAAAATCGTCTTCATAAGGAAGCTCAAACAGTGCATAATTCTGGCTGCGGTCGGTATATTCTTTCTCGTCCGGTTTCATTGTCGATATTGTCACCATGGAATACGGCTTTACCGATATTGAAAAAGTATACTCTCTGTCTTTTTCTTTTGGCTGCACATATCCCTTATATTTTAAGAAGCTATCGTAATAGTTCCCTGTTCCGTCATATTCATCAGCACTTTCGTACACATTAACCGGGGATGTTTCCTTGCCGGTGTTTTTAATAACAAAATCGTATCCGAGGGTTTTATCTGAATTATTAACGATTACGGTTGAATAATCTCCTGTTTCAGGGTCTTTACATGTAATATAGTTAAATGTCGAATCTACAATTGCATGACCATCTCCACCGGCTTTGCCGTCTCCGTAGCAGGCATTTTCAATAAACTGCCATCCCGGCATTATGAATCTTGAAAAATGAAGTGTCATATAATAGCCTGCATCAAGTGAGTACGCACCACTCCATGGTTCATTGGCTGTAATAAGCTGCTTTGGAAAATATGTTGCGCCACTGTAATATGAACTGATAAGCGGCTGGAACTCATACATTGTCATTCCCTCAGTCATGGCCTGTGTTATTCTCGATGCGATGTCAAGCATGCCGTTTAATCCGCTTAATCCGCTCGCATTTTCTTCTCTGTTGCGGACCAGTTGTTCTGCCTTCATAGGTGACGAACCTTCCGAGAACCATACTTTCTTGCCGTTTTCTTTCTGTACTGTCTTGGTTGCATCACTTGTAAAAGATGTGTAATGCGATGTAACAACATCCACAACCTCCATAAGCTCATCATCCTCAAGCATTGATTTTGATATGCCCCATGTTCCTACACCTTCTCCGGCAACTAACCGGATTGAACCGTAATCATATCTTTCATCCGTCTCATTTTCCAATGCATTTGCAACATATTTAATGAAATCCGGCTCGATATTACGCTCGTTTTGTCCGACTGTCAGATATGATATTTTACATCCATATGTATCATAGAATGCTTCTATTGTCTCCTTATACCACTCATATCTGGCTTCGTACTTACCTTCGTCCGTATCCGGTTCATCCACCCATGCAGGCATTCCCCAGTACAACATATCTATCTTCAGGTCAGGATTAATGCTGAGAGCATCAGCTGCAATACTGTAAGCAGCACCTCTGGTAACATCTGCTTTTTCATCTGCGCTTCTTTTTACTGCCGGTTCCGTTCCCGAAGATGAATCGACATCAGCTCCCATCTCAAGCTTATAAAGTGAAATATTCAATCCGTCACTGCCAAATACATAATTAAGTATTTCCCAGTACGCATCCGGATTTTCCTCCTTATAATCCAGAAGAAGTCTTGATGAATTGTTGGCGGATATATATCCAAAGCCTTCATAAAGCATGTTTTCATCTGTAATTGCCGCGCTGCCGTCAATAACAATCTCACGTGTCTGGTCGTTTTTGCTATCAAATACCATTTCCGGTTACCCAAATCCAGTCTTGAGCAGGCGCATCCGTATAACCCGCCGATAAAACTTTAACTTTAGTTTCTGTTGTCTCATCAAATCCCGGAAATACAATCTGGAGTGATCCTATTGAATCAAGCGTTCCGCCAAGTGCCTTCTGTGCATCAAATACCATTCTGTATTTGCCGTCTTCTTTAATCGTAAGCTTGTCAGCAGGTGATGATTCATCCCATAATGACACGGTGTCTTCACCGCTCACAAGTTCATAGCACCAATGAAGTTCAGATTCATCAATATCCATGCCGCTCACTTCAAAATCAACCACTACTCCTGTAGTTCCCGCAGGTACTGAGTCGCTGTTATACATTGATAATTCCGGGTCATACACTGTGGAAATCTTAAGCCATGCTTTATATGTATCTCCGCTTTTTTCTGCAATTTCCGAAAGATTAATCTCCAACGGATTGCCCTGTTCTGACATTGACTTTAATTCCTGTTCTGCCTCAGTTGTCACCTCCTGCTCAGCTTTCGTCACCGCTTCTGTCACTGCTTCTGTAGTCTTGGTGCTGTCTGACTTATTTGAACATGCAACTGCCATAATCGCCATCGAAGCCACCACTACACCGCCAATAATTTTCTTATACATTACTAAAATCTCCTTTTATTTTTTTATTTATTTAAATGATAAACAATATTGCGCCGGCTAACAATGAATGATATTATCATAATTGAACAATTTGAACATTCGAGGTGTTAATATGTGGTATTATTCTTATTTTCCAACCGAACCGAATGCTGAACTTCCGATGTATCTGTACAGTATAGGCATGCACGATACCCAGCCGCTCCTTGTAAGACCTGAGGGCCACAGGCATGACCAGTTTTTCTATAACACAACCGGAAGCGGCACAATACTGATATACGGTCAAAAATACAACATTCCGGAGAAAAGCAGTTTCTTCATTCCTGCCCATGTTCCGCATGAATACTATCCCAATACCGACATCTGGGATATCCGATGGTTTGTTCCGTGCGGAAAAGGTCTTAGGGCACTTTACAAACATATTAATCTGAAATTTGGCATTTATCCGCTTTCTGATGCCAGAAATCTGGACAGTCTCCTCAACAGGATGCGCAGCGAACTTATGTATAATGACATTAACGGAAATCTTTTTGCATCTGCGCACATTAATGAATTTATATTGGAATTTGCCGTACAATCCGGCCTTTTACATAGAGAAATCTCATACCCGGAACAAAATATGAATCCATATTCACGTCATATGAGAATTATAAAAGATTATATTGACAGCCATTATATGCAGCCAATTTCAATGGATGAGCTGTGTGCTTTAGAAGGACTTACCCCGCAGCATATATGCCGTATTTTCAAACAATGCGTCAGGATGCGTCCGTCAGAGTACATTCTCAATGTCCGCATAAGCCATGCTAAAGAAATGCTTTTGCACACTTCTCACAGCATAAGCGAAATTGCATACTGGTGCGGATTCGAAAATAATAATTATTTCTGGAAAAAATTCCGTGATATTACAGGTTATGCGCCCGGAGAGTACAGAAAACTCTCGAGCGCACAGAATTATTGATTATTTAAGTGTTTTTATTTTGGTCTTATTGATTTTCATCATAAAAATTACTGCTATAACACATGAGAGGACTTCCGCTATAATAAATGTTGTCCACACAAGCCATATCATGCCGCTGTCGGCGGCTGCCACAAATGAAAATCCCCATGCTACAGGCAGTACAAAAAGTGTCTGTCTGCATATTGATATTACAAGTGACTGCAGTCCCGAATCAAGCGCCTGGAATACTCCCTGGAACGCCACATTGGCACCTGCAAAGACAAAACTTATTGATATCACACGCATCGCCGCTATGTACATTTTTTCAGTGACACCTGAAAGCCCGAACACATGGGCAAGCGGATTGGCCACAGCTTCTATTATCAATGTTCCGATAAGCATGATACCAAGCGTGTATATCATTCCGTATTTTACGCCATCAGATACTCTCTTACGGCTTCCCATTCCATGGTTGTACGACACAATAGGTGTTACCGCATCCCTGAGACCAAATGCGGCAAATAATATAAACTGCTGGATTTTGTAATATAATCCATATGCTGTTACCGCGTTTTCTCCTACTCTCTTGAGTATGATATTCATTCCGTAAGTCATGATTGACATAAGGGCCTGAGCTATTATTGCCGGAAGGCCTATGCTGTAAATTTCTTTAATTATTCCGCCATCAGGTTTTATATAGGATATTTTATTGGTAATTTCAGTATTATATTTCAGGTGGAAAACAAGTCCACATACGCAGGATACAATCTGTCCTATTACCGTTGCCCACGCAGCACCTGCAACACCGAGCTTTGGCATGCCGCATAATCCGTATATAAGAATCGGGTCAAGTATAATATTGGTCACAGCACCCGCCACCTGCGCAATGGTTGACAGATGGGACCTTCCGGTTGCCTGGAGCATTTTCTCAAAGAACGAGAAAAATACTATTCCGGGAGACACAATACAACATATTTTTAAATATTTCACGGCCATATCATGCACAATCGTTGTATCAGTCTGAGTGTTTATATATGCTTCTACCCCAAACACGCCAAAAAGTACAAACAATATATAGATTACTATTCCCAGAAAATAAGCGTTTCCGACTATTTTGTCCGCTTTTTCTTTATCTCCCTGGCCAAGGCTCTTTGACAGCAGTGCATTCACTCCAACACCCGAACCTATTCCGATAGCGACCATTAACATCTGTACGGGAAAAGCAAGCGTAAGTGCATTGAGTGCTGTCTCCCCGTTCTCTTTCATATTTGACACAAAAGCACTGTCAACTATATTGTACAATGCCTGCAGCATCATGGAAATTATCATAGGTATTCCCATGACAAGCATAAGTTTTTTTACCGGCATTACAGCCATTTTACTTTCACTGTTTTGTTTTTTCATATTTCCTCCATACAAAAAAAGCGCAAATCCAACAATCTGGATTTACGCTTTATAATACGGCAAAGCCGCTGTTATTCCGCCACTCGACGCCAATTATTCTATCAAATAGATTCTTAAAAAGTCAAGAGCAAAAATTACTCTTCACTGTCGTCAGAACCTTCATCTTCTTCCGGCTCTTCTACAGCTGTATCTTCTTCGGTGCTATCCTGTGCAGATGTCTCTTCCATATCGTCATCAATGTCAGAACTTACTTCCTCCATCGCTTCCTCTTCTGCCTGTTCCTCTACCTCGGCTTCATCGTCAATATCCACAGCCGATCTCTTAGACTTCTTAACAGGTATCGGATCAAGCTGTGACGGCTTACCCTTAAGTCTCATTCTCATAACAATCACAATTGCAAGTGCTGCCACAAAAAGTACTGCCGAGAGAATCTGTGATACCGCTACACTGCCTATCTTAAGCTGGTCAGTTCTGAATCCTTCAACTATGAAACGGATAACACCATATCCCATAAGATATCTGCAGAATGTTTCTCCGTAGAACTTCTTCTTATCCCTGAAAATGAGCAGAAGAATGAGTAATACAAGGTTAAGTACGCTCTCATAAAGGAATGTAGGCTGAACCTGTACATATTCCACTCCGTTAATCATAACCTTCATGGCATCCGTAACATCAACATTCGTGCCTATATCCGCAACAGGAATCTGCATTGCAAAAAGGCTGTCTGTGTATGAGCCGAAGGCCTCTCTGTTAAAGAAATTGCCCCATCTTCCTATAATCTGTCCTGTGATAAGCCCAAGCACTGCCGTGTCCGTAAACTTAAAGAACTTCATCTTCTTAACCTTACAGAATATCACAGCCACGACCACTGCTCCGATTATTCCGCCGTAGATAGCGAGTCCGCCGCCTCTTAAATTAAATATCTGTGTGAGATTCTTACTATAATAATCCCATTCAAATATAACGTAATATAACCTAGCGCATATTATACCACCGACTATTCCGAACAGTGTATAATCTATGTAATCATCAACCTTCTGTCCCGTTCTCTTAGCTTCATGATATGCCATAAGTGCACCGCATACCATGGAAAGTGCCATGATAACGCCGTAATAAGCTATTTCAAATCCGAATACGGTAAAACTCTTGTTTACCAGCACCTCGAATCCCAAATGCGGAAATCTTATTGGTCCGACATCCATATTATTATCTCCTTTATACTGTCTTTTTTATAGACAATATTGTAATACAATCCGCCACTAAATTCAACTTTCAAATTAATTTTATTGTCTTAACTCCGTAAATGTGCTATATTTTAGTAAGTCATACAAAATAAAATACAGACATGTCTTATGTCTGCCGAAAGGATTAGATTTTACAATGAAATTAGGAATCGTAGGATTACCGAATGTCGGTAAAAGTACACTTTTTAACTCTCTAACCAAAGCCGGTGCAGAGTCAGCCAATTATCCGTTCTGTACAATAGACCCGAACGTAGGCGTTGTTTCAGTTCCGGATGAGCGCCTCGGCAAACTCGCCGCTCTTTATGATTCAGCCAAAATAGTTCCGGCCGTAATTGAATTTGTCGATATTGCCGGTCTTGTAAAGGGTGCATCCAAGGGCGAAGGTCTCGGTAACCAGTTTCTCTCGCACATCAGGGAAACGGATGCCATTGTACATGTGGTAAGATGCTTTGAAAACACCAATATCGTCCATGTAGACGGTTCAATAGACCCGTTGAGAGATATCGAAACAATTAATTACGAACTTATTTTCTCAGACCTTGATATTCTTGAGAGACGAATCGCCAAGGTTTCAAGAGGCGCCCGCAATGATAAGGCTCTCGCCAAGGAACTTACTCTTCTTGAGGGCATCAAGGCACATCTTGAGCAAAGCAAGCCTGCCCGCTCATATGAACCGGAAGATGATGATATGAAGGCCCTTATGGCTACTTATGATCTGCTCACAGCCAAGCCTGTAATCTACGCTGCCAATGTCAGTGAAGATGACCTTGCAGATGACGGAGCTTCCAACAAATACGTCCAGGCAGTACGCGAATATGCAGCCAGGGAAGGCAGTGAAGTGTTCGCAGTATGCGCACAGATTGAAGAGGAGATTTCCGAACTTGATGATGATGAAAAGAAAGAATTTCTTGAAGACCTCGGTCTTAAGGAATCCGGTCTTGATAAACTTATCAAAGCAAGTTACAGCCTCTTAGGTCTTATAAGTTTCCTTACAGCAGGTCCTACAGAGACACGCGCATGGACCATCCGTAAAGGAACCAAGGCTCCGGGTGCCGCCGGTAAGATTCACAGCGATTTTGAACGTGGATTTATCAAAGCGGAAGTTGTATATTACCAGGATCTTCTTGACTGCGGTTCTTATGCCGCTGCCAAAGAAAAAGGTCTTGTAGGCATAGAAGGTAAAGATTATGTAGTCAAAGACGGTGACGTAATACTTTTCAGATTCAATGTATAATTTATAAAACAAGGGCAAAAAGTCATTTTCCAGAACTTTTTGCCCTTTACTATAATAGAAATTATTTACAATATTTCCTTACTTATTCTTCTATTGACTTCTTCTTACAGATTCCTATTGCCAGAAGAGCAGCTCCCATCAATGCAGCGCCCCAGATAATATACATTCCGGAGTATCCTGCGGCAATGTCTTTATTGTCGCCATCTGATTTGCCATTGCCGGTATTATCATCGTCAGTATTGCTATCGCCCGGTTCTGCTTTCGCTTTGATTGTATATCCGCACTCACATACTTTGTCACCATTCTCAAGAGTAGTAAAACTATGATTTGCAATAGTATCAGACTTTGCAAAATCATCTGAGAAACAATACTTTTCCGTACATACTTTCCAATGACTGTTCTCATCATACTTCCAATCGCTTAATGTATGTTCATGTACTGATGTGGCGCGTGTAACCTTTACACCTCCCACATGCAAATTATTGTACTCATTTAACAATGATTCATCCCACTGTCCTTCATATATGACTTTGCCTTTTTTATCATAAAGTCTGAATGTGCCCGGAAATTTGAAATCCTCATTATCCACTTCTACCGCTCTGTCACCGCCATCTGTATTATGAAGGTCAAAAAGCACGTTATCCAATATAACTGTACCACACTCAATCGGCTCATCATCACTTATTATTATCAGCTTGCTGTCTGTTACATTCAATATATCATTTTCATCGGATTGGTCTACTTCGTCAAGAATTTCTATTCCCTTTTTGGTAAATGTTTTTAAGAGCACATCACAGTTGGTCACAGTTGATATGACATTTTCTTCTCCGGTTATTTCGATTGCTTCACCATCACTTATAATTGTTATATTGGAATTTGTAAAATCAATGCCTGACGAAGTGCTGCTATCCTTATCAACAATAATACCATCATCGCGCACCGTCATATATACATCCGAATCCGCAATCGCAACACCTTTAGAATCACCTATACCATCATCGCACGTTCTCAGCTTCAGGCCGCAATTATTAATGTTAACATGTCCATAAGCATATAAACAATCACTGTACGCATCAATTGCAAGAAGCGAATTATCCGATGTTCCTTTTATGGCAATGTCTCCTAAGCCATAAATACCGCATCCGGCAGATGATGCAATATATGCATTTTCTTCTACCTGTACTGTTGAATTCTCAGGAAGAACTATGGCATCATATTCGCTGGCACAATAATATTCAAAGCCGCCTTTTAGTGTTAATATATGATTCTCATTATCCCATGTCCACAAATCATCATCACTATGTGCAGGCAGATTATCTTCATCAGTAAAATTCATACCCATTGCATAATCGCTAAGGAACTTAAGTTCAAACTTTAAGTGTCCCTGATCGCCGTATGCCTTCTGACCCATTACAACATAATAGGTTCCCGGTTCATAGAACGCGTTTACATAGAATTCACCAAGTCCCACAAATTCACTGTCATCCACACTATTTAAACAACTATAAGTCCCGTCGCTGTTCGTACCATAGATCTTTATTACCGTATCACCTTCTGTAGATGCATCATAACATGCAGCCGCAATACCTTGAGCCACATCGACATTTAAGCGGTATGCTTTGGCATATACAACACACTCCAAATCGTCATCGTAATAATATTCCCCCTCATCAGCTCCGCATTCGGTATCAATTTCCTGAGTGTAATCTTCGGCATTGTCAAGTATATCATTCATATTCTTAATATTATCCAAAGTTATAATATCCACATGACAGTCCGAATCACCGATATAACTGTTATACACATTAAAAGCTAGATAATATGTCCCACTTTCTTTTGGGTTTATTACAAATGTCTCACCCCATTCATAACAATTATCTCTGTCATAATCACGTTCATAAATTAAGTTTCCGTTATCTTCTCTGTACACTTCGACAAATGTATCTATAGGACTGTCTACACCCATGCATTGCACATATATCATCTGTCCCTTTTCCAGATTTACTTTCTTTGCATATACACTACCACCATACTGCTGGTCAATAAACTGTAATTCCGGATTATAATCAGCTGAATACGGTATCGTAACCATCTCAGCACTTTTAATATAATCCTCCTCTGAATCGCCGGCTTTCGCCACCTGCGGCACACATGCTAAAAGCATAACAGCTGCAAGCAGCATACCTGTAATTTTTCTTTTCATTTGGTTGTCCTCCTAACCTTAAACATATATTCCTTATATTTTTATATATCTGTTCTTACATTATCTGATAATAATGCTATGGAACCTGCTTCTTTCAAATTTTTTCTTTAATTGCAGCACTTTTTCTTTCTGCTGTAAACGGTTGTTGCGGTTACTGCGCCGCCGCTGGCAAGCAGCAGGGCGATCCATAAGGCAAGACTGCTGTTATCGCCGGTCTGAGGCAATGTATTTGCGCCGTTGCCCGGTTTGCTGTTATTACTGTCGTTGCCGCCTGTGTTTTCGTTGTTGTCACTCGGCAGCTTCGCTGTCACGGTCTGCGCTTTGGTGATTTCTTGTGTTGCTTTGGCATCCTTGTAATACTTGCCGCAGCCTTCACAATACCAATACTCAATATTGCCCTCGGCGGTCTTAGTCGCTGCCACTGCATCAATGTGCTTAAAGCCGGCGTGGTTATCCGGTGCAATGCTTGTTATTTCGCTCACGACTTTTCCGCACTTATAGCAGGTACGAAGAACCTCACCTTCTTTGGAGCATGTAGCATTTTCCTTAATGACATCAAATTCCGGATTATAATCGTGAGTTTCGTGATAGCAGGCTTTAAAGGTGATATTCAAATCCTTTGTAACATTCGGAATAGAAAAGACAACGGGTTTTCCGTATCCGTCAAAGGAATAAGTGAAATCCGTCCCCGGTTCCAAGCCTTTTCCGTCATCACCTGCAACGAACATTTCTTCAAATGTAAGCCCCCATTGTTCCGTGCCAACATAATACTTTTCGTTGGCGAGATAAAGGTTAATGTTGAAATCCTCACCTTTTTTCAATTTGTAAGTTGTATTCTCTAACGGAGCAAACCCTGTAGTATTTACTAAGTTTACAAAGCAAAATGTGGCTTCCTTTTCAAATGCTGCATAGAAGGTCTGGTTTTCTACTATTGTTCCCAAAGAAAGCGGATGCTGTGAGTTCCTATTCGTTGACCAGCCGGTAAAAGTATAATTATAATCCTCATCCTTGATGGCAGGTTCATCACCCTTGAATTCAATCTTTGTATCATAATAGCCTTTATAGCTATACAGAGTTTCGCTTCCATCATATGATTTAAAAGTAATATCATATTGATTTCTTGCGTAGTAGAGAGAAAGTTGCAGTTTACCGTCTCCCGTTATCGTTCCGCTATTAGATGATTTGGTGGTGTCAAACGAAAAACCATTTTTTAAATATGCGGAATCAGGTACGGTTGCAATTGTATCCGTTGCACCGATTTCAGGCTTGGTTCTATCAGGAGTTTCCTGATACTGCCCATTTTTGTCCATATAATAGATGTTTACAGTGTATGGGGTATTACCATTTGCTTTCCATTTTGCTGTATAGGATTGATTCCCAAC
Organism: Butyrivibrio sp. CAG:318; assembly: GCA_000431815.1. GTDB lineage: Bacteria > Bacillota > Clostridia > Lachnospirales > Lachnospiraceae > Eshraghiella. Next base: position 37,496 of record FR889221.1, read on the forward strand.
AGTTCCTTTTGTAATCGTGACGGTAGGATATACATCCGATGTACCGCCTACTCCCCAACCGATAAAATCGTATCCCGGTTTTGTTGGAGTAGGTAGTGTAAAATTGTCACTTTCAACATTGAAAAGTGAATATAATACACCGTCTCCCTGCTTAATTTCAGGTGTTGTAATATCATTAGAAAATGTTCCGCCATTTAGGTAGTAAAACACATATTGCTGTTTCGGCTTCCAGTGTGCCGTCAGTGTTATATTGGACTGCCAGTTTGTCATAATATCCAGGTATTTTGACGGCGTTTGACTGCTGTCTTTATCACAAGTCCAACCAATGAAATCGTAGTTTTCCCGCTCCAGATTGTTGTTCAACGTATCAAATGGCTCGTCAAATCCGATCTTATAGTACGGTGTTGCATCGTTTGTCTTGTAATAGTATGAGTAAATACTTTCATCAGGTGTGTTTTTCCAGCTTCCACCATTTAAATCATAAGTAATAGTATACTTAGTTGATGTTGAGGGAGTGGATTCTCCCTCTTTTACAACTGTTCCATCACCGGAGGACTTTTCTTTCAAAGCGCCGATAAGCCTATCCGGCACACCGTTTCCACACACAATTTTTCCGGTATTCACTACACCGGAAACGTTAAAATTACTAATATCGGATAGATATAATGTGCCGGTGTTAACAAAAGAATCCTCCAAGCCTAAGTTGTAACAGCCACTGATTCTTGCCGTTCCGTTATTTTGGAATGAGCAGCCGGAACTGACACCAAATGTTGAATTGGAACCGGTAAATGTAAATTCACTGTTGTTTACAAAGCTTGCCTGATAACCAAGCGTAAAACCATTGGAAATATTAACCGTCCCATTGTTTGTAAAGGTTTCATTCCCATACCAGCACCACATTTCAAATGAAGTATCTGTGTATGTTTCGCCGGAATTGATTGTTTTGCCATAATAGAGCGTCGATGCACTCGCCGAAATTGGCAGAGCTGTAAAGATCATCAACATTACCATTATGAACGTTAGTATTCTTTTTCTCATAAAAACCTCCTGTGTTTTATTTCCTTAAGATAATTGTTGTAGTACGTATCATTCCTTCCTTGTCGCAAGCTGCATCAGTCCTTTTTTCGCCGCTTCTATCTGCGGCAGGAACAGTGCCCGCTCATTAAAAATCATATAGTTGTTCAGTGCCAGAATAGACAGGTGGACATACGGTTCTACCTCCTCTGCGGTGCAGCCGAGAATCTCAGCAATTTTTCCTGTATAATAAGGGTAGCGACCTGCAAGCTGTACAAGGTATGGCTTGACTTTGTTTCCGTATTCCTGCGACACACACACGCTGACCAGAAACCGCATAACCGGGGACAGTTCATCCGCCAGTGCACCGAGATGGTCTATCATATTAGCTATATCTTTGATATCTTCAAGTGCAATGCTGAACGCACCCTGTTCGATGCGGGAAATCGCTTCTTCGGCGCAGGCCAGTACCATTTCTTCCTTCGTATCGAAATAGTAATAAATCCCGCCGTTTTGCAGATTGTTTGCGTCGCAGAGGTCTGTGGTAGTCGTTACCGTCAGCCCTTTTTCGACAAAGCAGTCAAGACATATACCAATCATTTTCTTCGTCCTCTCGGCTTTCTTTGATGTGTTCAAGCTCAAATGCTCCTTTCCCACCGAATGTACTGTATCATAGTAAAGTATATCATACTCTCCAAGAAAATCAAGTACCTACTTGAAAATAATACAAATTCAATCAATCCGGCTGATTATAAAAACTGAAGGAGACACTTCCTTACGAAGTCTCTCCTTCTTGGTCCTTCTTTTTTCACTGCCATTATTATATATCGTGAATTCATATCAAATTACATTACAATCCAGAATCTGCGGAATTAATGGCAATCAATATGCCGCTGTCCATTGAGACATATGCAGTATCATCTGTAAGTTCATTGCTTATACATCTGGAATATCCCGGTTTTAAAGTATATCCGTCAAGCGTGTACTTAAATCCTTTCAACTTCATTCCCGTCACTTCTCCCGCAAACGGAACAAATGACACATATTTAAGCGGAAAATATTCTCTCGTAATCTCAAATGGCTTGTTCTCAAGAAAAACAATATTATCGGCCGATACAAGTCTTGCCCTTATACCGTTTGCAAGCGCAAAATAAAGATTATGAATATTAGCCAATGTATGATCGAGTCTCCCGCCAAACGCGCCCAGCACATCTGTTTCATTCCCGCGCTTCACAGCTTCATGAATGGCTATCTCGGTATCCGTATCGTCCTTTTCAGGTATAAAACGCCGTACTGTTATCCCTTCACGGGCATATCCATCCAGATCGTCATTACCATGTGTGTCAAAATCTCCGACTATCATATCAGGTCTTATCCCACTCTCCGTGCAGTAATCCAGACCGCCATCGACTGCAATCACATAATCATATACGTTTTTTTTATAAAAAGAGGCAGCAAATGCTCTGTCAAAGCTGCCGCCTGTTATTATCAGTGTTCTCATATCTGCTCCACTATACTAAGTAATCTGTCTACATTACTCTTAATATCTCCCTTAAAAACTGCCGAGCCTGCCACAACTATATCTGCTCCGCATTCAAATATATGCGCGATATTATCTGCATTGGCTCCTCCGTCAACTTCTATTGCAAAATCAAGACCTTTGGCTGCTCTCATATCAGCCAGTTCCCTGACTCTGTCAAATGATTCGGGAAGAATCTTCTGTCCTCCGAATCCCGGATTAACGCTCATCACGATTACCTGTTCAAGATACGGAAGATATTCCTCCAATTCTGAGATTGACGTCTCTGGACTTATCGCAAGTGCCGGTTTCGCGCCAAGCTCGCCGATCTGCATAAGTACATTCTTCGGAGAATGGCATGCTTCTATGTGAACAGATATAATATCTGCTCCGGCTCTTCTGATATCACCGATATAACGCTCCGGATCCACTACCATCATATGCACATCAAAAAGCATTTTGGTGTGATTTCTGATAGATTGTATTACAGGCATACCGAATGATATGCTCGGAACAAATATTCCATCCATCACATCAAGATGAAGATATTCTGCCCCCGCGTGCTCTATTACATTGAGCTGTTCGCCAAGTTTTGTAAAGTCTGCTGATAAAATTGATGGTGCTAAATATTTTTTCATTAATATTTCCTCTTAGATTTGAGTTCGTTATATAAGCTTAAATATATATCATATCGTGTGCTATTAATTACACCTTTATCCACTGCTTCCTTGACAGCGCAATCCGGTTCATTGACATGAACACATCCGTTAAAACGGCATCTGCCTTCATAATCACCAAATTCATTGAAATAGAATCTTAAATCTTCTGCTTCCATTCCATCACATTCCAGTGAAGTAAAACCGGGTGTATCCATTATATAAGTGTTACCGGGAAGTGCGAATATTTCACTGTGTCTGGTAGTATGCTTACCGCGGTTTATCTTAACGCTGATATCCCCGGTCTGCGAATTGGCATCGGGAAAAACAGCATTTAGAATCGATGACTTGCCCACACCGGACGGTCCCGCAAGAGCCGTTGTCTTTCCGTGAAGAATCGACTTCAGTTCCTCTATTCCTTCATTCTTAACGACGCTCGAAGCAACTATCTTACATCCGCTGTTTTCAAAAACATCACAAAGTTCTTCTATCCTATCAGAATCCGCCTGATCGGTTTTATTAAAGCAGATTACCGTATTTATCCCACTCCTGTCCATATTAATCATAAATCTGGTCAAGAGATTAAGATTCGGTTCCGGCGAAACCGACGCAAAAACTATCATAGCCTGGTCGATATTAGCTACAGCAGGCCTTATAAGCTCATTTCTACGCGGCAGAATATCAATGACATTACCGTTGTGGTTAACGGCATCAGTGATATCAAATTCTACATCATCACCAACTAACGGTTTAATCTTCATATTGCGGAATGCACCTTTGGCCTTACATTCGTACACACTGTCGTCCGAGGCAGTGTGTACGTAATAAAATCCCGCTATTCCTTTGATTATCTTACCTTGCATAAATTATTCCACTGTGGCGGCAAGACCCGGTACTTCGGCAGTCTTATCGGCGCCATCAGCATCCTTATATGAAATATGCGCAGTTATCGTTGCACCCTTGGAGGTATCGATATCGCTGGTTTCAAAGTCTATATCCAATGTATCGTTAAATTCTCCATTTTTATGTTTTACTGAACTTACCTGTTTTGTCGTAACATTACCGGATGCATCAGTATATGATGCGACAAATCTGATTGAAATTTCACTGCCCTCTGCGGCATCCGAAATACTGTTTTTCAAGTCACTGTATTTGATATGTGCAACTATTTTATGCTTCTGTGCTGCTGTCTCCTGCGGCTTGGTCTCTTCCGGCTTAGTCTCTTCCGGTTTTGTAGGCTCAGGTTCGGTTGCTTTCTGGCCCTTGCTTATCACAAGTGTAATAACCGTTGTATCTATAGGTGCTTCCTCGCCTACCGTTGCTCCGGACTGTGAAATTACCTTGCCTTCCGTAACCTTATTGTCAAAATCATATTCATATTCAATACTGTTAAATCCAAGGCTCTTAAGTTCACTCTCTGCGTCTTCTTTGGTATAACCCTTTACATTAGGTACTTTGGCCATTTTCTGTGCCACGCCCTTATAAAGTGTTATTGTTACGGTATCTCCGCTCTTAACGGTGTCTCCAGCTTTAGGATCAGTTGATGCAACAGTGTTAATCTTGCTTTCATCATCTGTCTCTTCATACTTGTATGTCGGGGTAAGGTTCTTATTTCTGAGAGTATACTCTGCTGATGTCTGTGTCTTTCCAAGTACATCAGGCATCTCAAATGTGGATGTACCCTTACTTACCGAAACAACAATCGTTGTATTCTTGGCTACCATATCTCCGGCTTCAACACTCTGTTCGAATATTTTGCCCTCTTCATAAAGATCAGAATAATCTTCTATCTTACGGATTCCAAGTCCGAGCTTATTAAGCTCTGCCTCAGCTGCATCATATGTGTAACCCGTAAGCTTCGGTACTTCTACCTTATCGCCTGTCTCTTCCTGTGTCGCCTTTGGAACTGATGACGAGTTTTTTCCCGTGGAGAAAAGCTTAACCATTTTCACGATTACGATAATAGTTATGACAAGTATTACAACGCCAACTGCTATTCCGAGAATTGTTATAACCCTGTCTATTTTCTTGGAAGCGGCAGTATCTTTGTCGTCTTCCTCTGTAAGCTCAATATCCTGGTCATCATCTGCATCCTGACCATCATCTGCATACCGATCCCGTATATCGTCAGCCTGACCGGCTGCCGGTGTTGTATCCGTTGTCTTTCTTACCGCCCTATGGCTTATCTCCGCGAGTTCATCATCATCTATCATCTGTGTTACGCCGTTAGGAACAACCGATGAAATAACGACAAAATCCTCATTAGGAGTCACTAAAGAGCGCTTGAGATCCGCAATAAGATCCGTCATATTCTGATATCTTCTGTCAGTCTTCTTCTGTGTACACTTAAGTACTATTTTCTCTACACTGATAGGGATATCAGGAAGATATTTTCTCGGCGAGACCATGTCCTCCTGGATATGCTGCAATGCTACGGCAACAGTCGTATCACCTTCAAACGGGACACGTCCCGTAAGCATCTCAAAAAGTGTGATACCGAATGAATAAATATCGCTCTTCTCGTCACTGTATCCGCCTCTTGCCTGCTCAGGTGAAATATAATGCACCGATCCCATCACGGAAGAATTAATGGTATTGGAAGATGCTGCCCTTGCAATACCGAAATCGGTAACTTTGACCTTTCCCTCTTTGGAAATTATTATGTTCTGAGGCTTAATGTCTCTGTGTACTATATGATGCTTATGTGCAGCTTCGATTCCCTGGGCAACCTGAATGGCAACACTGACTGCTTCACGCACGCCAAGCTTCCCCTTCTTCTCGATATATTTCTTAAGTGTAATTCCCTCAACAAGTTCCATTACAATGTAATATATTCCGTTTTCCTCTCCAGTATCATATATGCTCACTATATTGGAGTGAACAAGACCTGCGGCAGACTGCGCCTCCGCACGGAATTTGGCTACAAAAGTCTTGTCTTCACAAAATTCAGGCTTAAGCACCTTTATCGCAACATATCTGTTTAATTTATGGCATTTTGCCTTATATACGTCAGCCATTCCTCCTGAGCCTATTTTCTCGAGGATCTCGTATCTGTCCGCTATAAACATTCCTTCTCTTAACATGTTCCCTCCTGTTTTCTAAGGTTCTATAATTATTATTGAAATATTATCCTTACCGCCACGTTCGTTTGCAAGATCAATAAGCATCTGCGCACGTTCATCTATTTCTCTGCTGCTGTTCAGTATGGATGCTATTTGTGTGTCTTCTATCATGTTCGTCAGTCCGTCAGAACACATAAAAACGGTGTCATTCTTTCCAAGCTCAACCTCAAAGAAATCTGCCATAACATCTTCGCTGCCGCCAATGGCCCTCGTAATGACATTCTTCTTCTCGTGGGTACGCGCCTGTGCCCTGTCTATTGTACCGTTGCTTACCATCTCTTCCACAAGCGAATGGTCTCTCGTAACCTGCCTGAATTCATCTCCAAGCACATATAACCTGCTGTCTCCTACATTGGCAACATACATTGAACTGCCAAAAACAGTTGCAATGACAAAAGTTGTTCCCATACCGGTATAATCCGCGGATGTAGCAGCAAGCTTTAAAAGTTCACTGTTCGTGTATTTAATTGCATCTGAAATAATTGTAATCGGATTATCACTGTCTGACGACTTTACACTGTCGGTAAACGATTGCACGGAAAAACGGCTCGCCAGATCTCCGGCCTTATGCCCTCCCATACCGTCTGCTACAATATAAAGGTTAGGCAGCTTGCCAACAGGCTTACTTGTACAGTACACATAATCCTGATTAACACTTCGCATTCTGCCAACGTCCGTCAGCGCATATGCTTTTATCATAGCTGCTCCTTTGGATGTATTTCCATATAACTCTTTCTAAGCTGTCCACAGGCACCGTCTATATCTCTGCCCATTTCTCTTCTTATAGTAACATTTATTCTGTTTTTTTCAAGTTTATTTTTAAATTTGTTGATTCTGTCAATATCTGACTGCTTGAAATTACGCTCTTTGATCGGGTTTACCGGGATAAGATTTATGTGGCAGTTCATGCCCTTAACAAGCTCTGAAAGCTCCGCCGCACACTCATCTGTGTCATTCTCGCCCTTAACCAGGCTATACTCAAAAGTAACTCTTCTTCCCGTCTTATTTATGTAATACCTGCAGGCTTCCATAATCTCAGCTATCGAATATTTGTTGGCAATCGGCATAAGAGCCTTACGTCTCTCATCATTAGGTGCGTGGAGCGATATCGCAAGCGTCAGCTGGAGTTTCATATCAGCAAGCCTGTATATATTCGGTACTATGCCGCATGTGGACACCGTCAGGTTTCTGGCACTTATATTAAGTCCGTTTTCATCCGTAAGCAGCTGTTCAAATTTAATAAGATTATCAAAATTATCAAACGGTTCTCCGGAGCCCATAACAACCACGTTGGACACCCTCTCACCTGAATCTTTCTGTATTCTGTATATCTGGTCAAGCATCTCGGACGGTCTTAAATTACGCTCAAGTCCGTCAAGCGTCGATGCACAGAACCGGCATCCCATACGGCATCCGACCTGGGATGATATACATACGGAATTTCCATGATGATAATGCATAAGAACACTTTCTATGAGATTACCGTCTTCGAGCCTGAAAAGATATTTTGCAGTTTTGTCTTCCGCCGAAACCTGCTTTCTTACCAACTCGTGCACGGGCATGTCACATTCATTCTGAAGCCTCTGCTTAAGGGCGGCCGGAATATTGCTCATCTCATCATAACTATCCGCTAACTTTACATGCATCCACTCATAGAGCTGTTTTGCCCTGAATGCAGGCTGTCCGGTGCTCTTTATATATTCGGTTAATTCGTCCAGATTCATGGATTTGATATCTGTTTTCAACATAATTTTATTACCGCCTTACAAATGCCGCTATAAAAAATCCGTCAAAGTCATTGTCAAACATTCCCGGCATTATCTGTATAAATCCGTTGCTGTCAACACATGATGCCAGCCTTGCCGGTATCCTTCCGGCAAGATTAACAATGTCAAAATCATGTTCTGCGGCAAACCACAATGCGTTTTGGACATTTTCTTCCGGATTTACGGTGCATGTACTGTATATAAGCGTTCCGCTCTTTCTGACATAAGCATTTACTGTATCAAGTATTTTACGCTGTAATCCGGCAAGTTCTTTTAGTGATTCCAAAGTGACATGGTATTTAATATCCGGCTTCTTATTAAGAACTCCAAGGCCGGAACAAGGAAGATCCGCTATGACGATATCCGCCTTCTGTATCATATTATCATCCGGTATAAGTGCATCGGCCGTACTGACTTTAATATTGGTAATTCCCATGCGCCCGGCATTCTGTCTTATAATCTGTGTCTTGGCATCCGATACGTCCCTGGCATCAACATAACCTTCACTGGAAAGGCTTTGTGCAATATGCATGCTTTTTCCTCCCGGAGCTGCGCAGACATCAATGACAACATCATCCGGTCGGGGTGCTGCCGCGTATCTGACAAGCATCGACGAAAGGTCCTGCACCGTAAACAATCCTTGGTTAAATTCGTCTATTCCTTCGAGATAGTCATATCCTGTTATCTGCAATGCCTCGGTAATATCATCACGCACAACGGCCTTAATATTATGCAATGCGAGTTTCTCTGCCAGTTTGGCCGGCTTAAGTACCGATGTGTTGCACCTTATGGTGAGCGGTCCGGTCTCAAACTGCGATGCAAGCATTCTCTGTGCATTATCGAATCCGTATGCACAGACCCACATATCACAGATCCATTGCGGGGTCGAATATGTAACGGACAGATAGTCTCCCGATGTTTTATCAGGATATTTTATGTCAGATTTATTGCGGGATATATTTCTTAATACACCGTTTACAAATCCTTTAAGTGTCGCAAATCCACGTTTGGCTGCAAGTCTTACCGCTTCATCACATGCTGCGAAATCGCCCGTCTTATCCATATATATTATCTGATATGTTCCCATACGCATTATATTGCGGATTACAGGCTTCATTTTATTAACTTTGACTTTGGAAAAAAGATTTATGATATAATCAAGTGTTATTTTTCTCTCAACACATCCAAGGACAACCTGTGAGATAAACGCCCTTTCTTCGTGCGAAAGGTATTGATATTTGCGCAATGCTTCGTTAAGCACTTTATTGACATATCTGCCGTTCTCATTTACCTCTGTCAATATATCCAATATTACATTTCTTGTATTAACCTGCATGTAATATATTCTCCTGTTCTATCCAAGTACCGTATCTTCCTTTATGGTATATCCGCGCAGGAAATCGCCCGCGCTCATTCTCTTGCGTCCTTCAAGCTGAAGTTCTCTTATTATAAGTCCTCCGTCTCCGGTCATGACATATATTCCATTCTTATCAAACGCATATACCGTTCCCGGTGCCTTATCCGTATCAGGTGACGCATCGACATCCGCCTGCCAGATTTTAAGTGTTTTGCCATCAAGAGATGTATATGCACTCGGCCATGGGTTAAGACCGCGTATCAGCCTTTCAATCTCTGCCGCCGGATGCATAAAGTCAATATGTCCCAGTGATTTGTCAAGTTTTCCGGCATATGTCGCCTCTCCTGTCTGGGGAACCGGTGTCAATACTCCTTTTTCAAGATCGTCAAGCGTCTCTATCAATAGCCCTGCTCCGAGAATTGACAATTTATCAAAAAGGCTTCCTCCTGTCTCCTTGGGTGCAAGCTTGTATCTGCGTACTTTAAGCATATCGCCCGTATCAATGCCGTCGTTCATAAGCATTGTCGTTACGCCGCTTTCTTCATCTCCGTTGATAACCGCCCACTGTATCGGAGCCGCACCTCTGTATTTGGGAAGCAGCGATGCATGCACATTGACGCATCCGTAACGCGGAAGTTCCAATACGCTCTTTGGAAGAATCTGTCCGAATGCAACTACAACTATTACATCCGGATTAATTTCTTTAAGTTTGTCAATCACATCCGACTGTCTTAATTTTACCGGCTGGTATACCGGTATGTTATATTCAAGTGCTTTTTCTTTAACCGGCGGAAAAACAAGCTTTCCGCTTCTTCCGTGCGGTTTGTCCGGCTGGGTGATCACTGCCTCGACTTTATGTCCGGCACGGATTATTGCATCAAGTGTTCCGACCGCAAAATCCGGTGTTCCCATAAATACAACTCTCATGTCTTACTCCTCGCCTGCCACTACGTCCATAAGTTCACCTTCGATATGGTCGATGTAAAGATCTCCGTCAAGGTGTGCAAGTTCATGGCATATTGCTCTGGCCATCAGTTCTTCGCCCTCTATTTCATATTCATTCATATTTTCATCATATGCTTTGGCTTTGACATACATAGGTCTTGTTACTATTCCTGCCTTGCCCGGAATACTTAAGCATCCTTCCTGGCCTGTCTGGCTTCCCGATGTTTCAAGTATTTCAGGATTAACCATTACAACCGGGCCGTCTCCTACATCAATTACCACAATTCTCTTGAGTATTCCGACCTGCGGTGCCGCAAGTCCGACGCCATCTGCATCATACATGGTATCAAGCATATCTCCGATGAGTTCTTTGGTTCTGTCATCAACCTGTGTTACCGGCCTGCAGATTTTTCTTAAAATCGGATCGCCTTCAGTTCTTATTGTTCTTAAAGCCATTTTCGTGTCTCCTTACCGAATTATCTGAAATCAAATACAACATGGCACTCTTTGTAACATGGCACGTCACGTTTAAGATAATTCTCTATTATATCTTTTATCTGTATTAACAGTGCATAATCCCTGCACTTATAATATATTACTCTGTTGTAAATATCATTAATCTTATATACCGCCGCATCAGCCGGCCCGATTATGTTCACCCTGTCGTCTACTGATGTGAGCTTATAAAGTTCATCGGAAAGCTTTGTTGCAAGATCGGCATCGGCGCATGAAATTCTGACTGCCATCATATGATTGGACGGCGGATATCCCATAAGTTCCCGATATCCCATCTCTTCATCATAAAAAGCATCATAATCCTGTCCGGCCGCATGTACAATGCTGTAATGTTCCGGGTCATATGTCTGGATCACGACATTTCCCTTCCTGTCACCGCGTCCTGCCCTTCCCGCTGCCTGCGTCAGCAGATCAAAAGTAATCTCCGCAGCCCTGTAATCACTGCAATGAAGCGACATATCTGCAAGCAGGATTCCGACAAGCGTAACATCCGCGAAGTCATGTCCCTTAACTATCATCTGTGTTCCGATAAGTATATCCGCTTCATGCGATGCAAATTTTTCAAGAATATTCCGGTGTCCTTCCTTCCCGGAAGTTGTATCCAGATCCATTCTCAATACTGATGCATGCGGAAAAATCTTACGTGTCTCTTCCTCCACTTTCTCCGTGCCCGCCTTGAATGCTCCTATGTATTTGGAACCGCATTTGGGACATATATGGTTGAAAACCGTCTCATATCCGCAATAATGGCAGACTAACCGGTTACGACCGTGAAGTGTAAGTGACACATCACAATGAGGACATTGTATCACATTCCCGCATTCTCTGCAATTGATAAAGCCCTGATATCCTCTTCTGTTGAGGAAAAGCATTATCTGCTCGCCGGCATCAAGTTTCTCCTGCATAAGACTTTTAAGCTTTGTGCTGAACATTGTACGATTGCCTTTTTTCATTTCATCGCGCAGATCCACCACATCAACATCGGGTATTGTGGCATTTCCGGCTCTGTTATCAAGACGGTATAATTTATATATCCCGCTCTTGCATCTGTTAAATGTTTCAAGCGAAGGAGTTGCCGAACCCATAATGACTTTGGCTCCGGTCATTCTGGCAAGTTCTATCGCTGTTTCCCTCGCATGATACCGCGGAATAGTCTCACTCTGGTATGCACTTTCATGCTCTTCATCAATTATAACAGCACCAAGATTGTTAAAAGGTGTAAAAAGAGCCGACCTTGGACCAACCATTATTTTAATCCTGCCTTGGGCTGCAAGTTCAAACCGGTCATACTTCTCACCCTTGGAGAGTCTTGAATTTATAACCGATACTACGTTCCCAAATTTTGCATAAAAGCGCATTATGGTCTGATATGTAAGTGAAATCTCAGGAATAAGCACAATAACTTCCCTGCCTTTCGACAGTACATGCTGTATTATCTCCATATAAACTTCTGTCTTGCCGCTTCCTGTCACACCCTTAATAAGACATGGTGTCATATCATTATTGTCGTAATCTTTTATGATACCGTCGCAGACAACCCGCTGCTCCTGATTAAGACTTGTGACATTGCGAAAATCCTCTGCTGCTTCCAGTTCGTTTCTGAATACCCTCTGCGTATCTATCTCGATAAGACCGGCGTCCGAAAGTGCCGTCAGTGACTGCCTGACCTGTCCCATCTGTTGTGTAACCTTCCGGTAATCACATACCGGATTATTGGACAGAAATTTAAGTATTTCGGATTGTTTTCTTTTCGATGTCCTGTATTCTTCCGACAGCGACAAAGCTTCTCTTGGTGATATAAGAAGTCTTACAGTCCTGTTATTTACCTGCTTTACCTTCTCCTTAACCGGAATTACTGTTTTAAGTGCCTGGTTAATGGTCGAACCGTAATTAGTCTTCATCCAGTAAGCCAGCTTAATCATCCGTTCGTCAATCGTGGTACTTGACTTCACTATTCCATCAAGCGGTCTTATTTTGTCCGGGTCGATTTCCGGCGTGTTACTTAAGTTTACAACATATCCCGTTCTGTGGCCTGCACCAAACGGGATATTGACTTTGTTTCCTATTGATATTACGGATGCAATATCTTCCGGGACACTGTATTGAAATATTTTATCTAATTTTTCATGGGAAATGTCTACAATGACACCGGCATATATCATATATTGCTCCTATTAATTCATCTTTCCTGCTGCTTTAAGTATAAGTTCGCGGTCAGACATATGATATTTAACACCTTTTATTTCCTGATAATCCTCATGGCCTTTGCCTGCCACAACAATTATATCTCCCTTTTCGGCATTATCTATCGCATATTTGATTGCTTCAGCACGATCCGCTATCTTGACATAACGGCCGGCTGTTTTGGCAATTCCTGTTTCAATATCCTGCATTATCATATCAGGTTCTTCATTACGGGGATTATCACTTGTAATAACCGTAAAATCCGACATCTTACCTGATATCTCACCCATCTCAAATCTTCTCTGTCTGGATCGGTTTCCGCCGCATCCGAATACCGTAACAATTCTGTGCGGATTATATTCCCGCAATGTTCTCAGAAGACTTTCAAGGCTCATCGCGTTATGCGCATAATCAACCATGACCGTAAAGTCGTCGGATATCTTAACAGGTTCAACGCGTCCCGGAACCTTTACATTATATAAGGCCTTTTCAAGCAGGCCATCGTCAACATCAAGGTGTTCCGTGACCGCTATCGCACAAAGTGAATTATAGACCGAAAATTCTCCCGGAAGTCTCAGTTTTACATGCATGTTCTTAGAGCCTTTCACATCATATGATGTTGTGATGTGGCCGTTCTTATGTTCATATATTATATTATCTGCATATAAATCAGCTGTATTCTTCAATCCGTATGTCTCAATACTGCACGTATGTCCTTCAAGGACAAGTCCTGCATGCTCACTATCCATATTGACTATTCCGGTACGGCATTGTCTGAATAATTTTCCCTTGCATGCTGCATATTCCTCAAATGAGCTGTGCTCATTCGGTCCGATATGATCCGGTTCAAGATTGGTAAACACGCCTATATCAAACATGATTCCGGCTGTTCTGTGAAGCATCAGTGCCTGTGATGAAACTTCCATCACAACACATCTGCATCCGGCATCTGCCATATCGCGAAAATATTTCTGTACCATATATGACTCCGGCGTGGTATTGGCTGATGGAATATGTGTATCACCTATTATAGTCTCTATCGTACCTATAAGACCGGTCTTGATATTACATGCTTCCAGAATATCACGCACCATAAACGTCGTCGTAGTTTTACCCTTGGTGCCGGTTATTCCTATAGTAAACAGTTTTTCTGCCGGATAATCAAAAAAAGCTGCTGACATATATGCAAGCGCAAGTCTTGTATCAGGTGTTCTGATAATTACCGCATCCGCCGTTTCGATGCCTTGCGTATCACGTTCAACAATTACGGCCGCTGCTCCCTTTGCAATAACATCGGTTATAAAATCATGTCCGTCCACAACTGCTCCGCTTATGCAGACAAAAACATCTCCATGGGTAACTTTACGCGAATCATATTGAAGTTCTTTTACTTCAACGTCAACATTACCACTTACAACAGTATATTCTGTTTTTTCAAGTAATTCCGCTAATTTCATAATATACCTCCGGCTTACTCTGCCTTATTTACCTCTACCGAGTTAACACAGTTATTCATAAGCATTGCTATGGTCATAGGTCCGACGCCTCCCGGAACCGGCGTTATAGCTGATACATGAGGATATACGTCATCATAATCCACATCACCACAGAGAATACTCTTGCCATTCTCATTCGTTCCAAGTCTGTGTATTCCTACATCAATTACAACAGCGCCTTCTTTAACATACTCATGAGTTATAAATTCAGGTTTGCCGATAGCAGCCACAAGTATATCTGCACGCCTTGTTACTTCTTTGAGACCTGCCGTATGTGAATGGCATACCGTAACTGTTCCGTTCTCGCGTAAAAGTAACATCGCCATCGGTTTGCCGACAATATTGCTTCTTCCTATCACAACACATTCCTTGCCGTCAATTTTAATTCCGCTTCTCTTTAAAAGTTCAATGATTCCGGCCGGTGTACATGATACAAACCCTTTCTGCCCAATGCTTAACGCTCCGACGCTTTGCGGGTGGAAACCGTCAACATCTTTAAGCGGACTTATTGCCTTGATGACCTTATCCTCATCAATGTGCTTTGGAAGCGGAAGCTGCACAAGTATACCATTAACATCCGCCCTGTTATTAAGTTCTCCGATAAGTTTCAAAAGCTCTTCCTGTGTGGTTTCCTCCGCAAGTTCGTATGCAAGAGATTTTATTCCGACATATTCACATGCTTTTTTCTTATTACCGACATATACGCTTGATGCCGGGTCACTGCCCACCTGTATAACCGCAAGACATATTTCAATGCCCTGTTCCTTATATGATGCGACTTTTTCCTTCAGTTCATCCTTTATCTGTCTGGATATTGCTTTTCCATCGATTATCTGTGCCATAGCTTCCTCCTGTATATTATTTATTACATATATTGTCAACACAAAGATTGAGTTTCATTCCGCGTGATCCTTTGAAGAGTACGGTATCTCCTTCCTTAAGGTCACTGTCAAGATATTCATCAACCTCTTCCCTTGTGTCAAAATGTCTGATTTTAAGCGACTTATTACACTCTGCTGCTTTGTCAATATTGATTGAAAGTTCTCCGTATGTTATAAGTTCATCAACATTGTGTCCTGCCATAAATGCTCCGACCTCCGCGTGATATTGTGGTGATTTGTCGCCAAGTTCAAGCATATCGGCAAGCACTGCGATCTTCCTTGATTTTCCGATTGTGCATAATACATCTATTCCCGCTTTCATTGAATCAGGGCTTGCATTATATGAATCATCGATAATTGTAATTCCGTTATGGTGTATAATCTGCTGCCTCATCTCCACACCGCCATATCTGGAAAATGCTTCGGCAGCCTTATCCGCCGCGATGCCATATCTTACGGCAACAGCTATTGCTGCTAACGCATTTCTCACGTTATGCATACCCGGAACATTGAGACAGACATGACATAATATTTCATTATTATTCATAACATCAAATTCTGTCTGTGCCCCGGCTTTAATATTAACCGCACGGTAGTCATTATTATCATTTATGCCAAAAAGCGTGATCCTGCACCCAAGTTCATGCATATGTTTTTTAAGTATTTCATCATCCCCGTTAAGAAACATCATTCCATCAGAACCTAATGCGTCGGATATATGGAATTTTTCTTTGCATATCCCATCCTGGCTTCCAAGCTGTTCTATATGTGACACTCCTATATTGGTAACAATTGCCGCATCAAGATCAACCAGTTCTGCCAGTCTCTTCATCTCGCCCGGCATGCTCATTCCCATCTCTATGACAGCAATTTCATCATCCGGTGAGATTTTGGATAGTGTGTTGGGAACACCTATCTGGCTGTTATTATTGCCTGATGTCTTAAATACCCTGAATCCGGCCGATAAAGCACACGCCACCATCTCCTTGGTGGTTGTCTTTCCTACGCTTCCCGTAATTCCTATCTTAGGAATATTCATCCTGCGTCCGTATGCACTTCCTATTTCCTGCATTGCCTTTATTGTATTATCAACCTTAATACATGCAGCGTTGAGGTCAAGGCTGTCATGCTCGCTTGTAAGTACCGCTACGGCACCTGCTGCTACCGCATCCTCTATAAAACGGTGTGCGTCAACCCGTTCACCTATTACGGGAACAAAAAGACAACCTTCACCTATTTCCTTGGAATTAGTGCTTATCATGTTAACAGGTGTATCGGCATTTCCGCAAAGCAGCCTTCCGCCAGTAGCTTCTATTATATCTTTGACATAAAAATTCTGCATAAATTATTTTCCTTCTAGAACAATCCTGTTATTTTGCCTGTATTTTCATCGTAATCAACGCGCTCGGCAGCCGGTGATTTCGGGAGTCCGGGCATTGTCATTATTGAACCCGTAAGCGCAACCACAAATCCGGCTCCGGCACTTACATATACTTCACGTACTTTCAATGTAAATCCCTCCGGTCTTCCAAGAAGTGCCGGATCGTCCGATAATGAGTACTGTGTCTTGGCCATACATACCGGAAGCTTTCCGTATCCCATCTGTTCGAGTTTAACAAGCATTTTGGCAGCGGCCGGAGCATATTCCACGCCCTTTGCTCCATATATCTTAGTGGCAATGGCATTTATTTTATCTTCAAGATGCATATCGTCTTCATATGTGTATTTAAATGGTTTTTTCTCTTTTTCGATAGATTTGAGTACCTTGAGCGCAAGTTCCTTGCCGCCGGCGCCTCCCTCTGCCCATACATTCGCAAGTGCAAATTCGCATCCGAGTGCTTCTACATGCTCGCGTATAAAATTATGTTCTTCATCCGTATCCGTGACAAACGAATTAAGCGTAACTACTACATTGACGCCGAAATTCTGCATATTTTCAATATGCTTATCAAGATTGACTATTCCCTTTTTCAATGCTTCCATGTTCTCTATGGAAAGTTCATCTTTCGGGACTCCGCCATTGTATTTGAGTGCGCGTACCGTTGCCACAATAACTATGGTATCAGGAACAAGGCCTGCTTTACGGCATTTGATATCAAGGAATTTCTCCGCTCCCAGATCCGCTCCGAATCCGGCCTCTGTAACTACATAATCAGCAAGTTTAAGTGCCATCTTTGTCGCACGCACACTGTTGCATCCGTGTGCGATGTTAGCAAAAGGACCTCCGTGAACAATAGCCGGTGTATTCTCAAGTGTCTGGATTATGTTAGGTTTCATCGCATCTTTGAGGAGCGCAGCCATAGCACCGGTTGCCTTAATATCTCCTGCTGTAACAGGATCGCCCGAGTAATTATATGCCACAATTATTCTGGAAAGACGTTGCTTAAGATCTGCCATATCTGTGGCAAGGCACAAAATTGCCATAATCTCCGATGCAACAGTTATTACGAAATGATCTTCCCTTACGAATCCGTCGGCCTTGCTTCCGAGTCCGACAACAACATTTCTGAGTGCACGGTCATTCATATCCATACATCTCTTCCATACAATCTGTCTTGTATCGATCCCGCACGCATTTCCCTGCTGGATGTGGTTATCTATCATTGCTGCAAGGAGATTGTTGGCGCTTGTAATCGCATGAAAATCTCCTGTAAAATGGAGATTGAGGTCTTCCATCGGCACCACCTGTGAATATCCGCCGCCTGCAGCTCCGCCCTTTATTCCGAAGCATGGACCTAATGACGGTTCTCTTAATGCAACAACCGTTTTATGTCCCAGTCTGTTAAGCGCCTGCGTAAGACCTATGCTGACTGTTGTCTTGCCTTCTCCGGCAGGTGTCGGGTTGATAGCCGTTACAAGAACAAGTTTGCCGTCAGGATTACCCGCAACTCTTTTCTCAAGTTCATCGGAGAGTTTAGCCTTGTACTTGCCGTAAAATTCAAGTTCGTCTTCCTTAATGCCAATCTGTGCAGCCACATCTTTTATGTGCTCCATTTTGGCTTCCTGTGCTATTTCGATATCTGATTTCATTAAATTGTCCTTTCTGTCATCTGCCGGATGACATATAATATATTATCACTTATTGTTAAGCATTTCATTAAATTCTTCCATGCTCATTAATACCTTACGCGGTTTGGTTCCTTCTTCAGGGCCTACGACACCGGCATCACACAACTGATCCATGATTCTCGCCGCCCTGTTAAAACCTATTTTATAAACTCTTTGCAGCATTCCTATGGATGCCCTTTCTTTCTCTATGATAAAACGTCCGGCCTCCGCAAAGTACTGGTCCCTGTCTCCGCCGAATGCCTGGCTTTCTTCAAATCCCGGATTATTATTAAGCGTAGTCGTTACCGCATCATCATATTCAACCGATGGGCTGTGTTCCTTCAGGAATTCAACAACCGATGCTACTTCCTCGTCCGATACAAAGGCACCCTGAACCCTGACCGGTTTCTTATATCCGTAAGGATAAAAAAGCATATCACCGTTACCCAGAAGTTTCTCTGCACCGTTCATATCTATTATGGTTCTTGAATCAACTCCCGACGAAACCGCAAAAGCAATTCGCGAAGGCACATTCGCCTTTATAAGTCCCGTTATGACATTAACACTCGGACGCTGTGTCGCTATTACCATATGTATTCCTGCCGCTCTTGCAAGCTGGGCAAGACGTACTATCGCATCCTCAACTTCATTGGATGACACCATCATAAGATCCGCCAGCTCATCGATAATGATAACTATATGCGGCATCTTAGCCGGCTTATTTTCTTCATCGGATTCTTCCATGGACTCAATTTTCTCGTTATATCCTTTAAGATTACGGACCCCGAACTGTGAAAATTTCTGGTATCTGTCCGTCATCTCCGCAACCGCCCAGTTAAGTGCTCCCGCGGCCTTCTTCGGATCTGTGACAACCGGTATAAGCAGGTGCGGTATACCGTTATATACACTTAATTCAACGACTTTCGGGTCCACCATAATAAGCTTTACGTCATCAGGATGAGCCTTGTAAAGTATACTCATAATAATCGAGTTGATACATACAGACTTACCTGAACCGGTAGCTCCCGCAATAAGCACATGCGGCATCTTGGCTATATTGGCCACGACAACTTTACCTGCTATGTCCTTACCGACCGCAAAAGAAATCGGTGACGGGTTCTGTTTAAATTCAGGCGATGCGATAAGATCTCCGAGCATTACGCCCGTCGTCTCCTTGTTAGGAACTTCTATTCCGACTGCCGACTTGCCCGGTATCGGAGCCTCTATTCTTATATCAGCCGCTGCAAGATTGAGCTTGATATCATCCGCAAGTGAAACGATCTTGCTGACCTTAACACCCTGTTCAGGTGAAAGTTCATATCTTGTAACCGTAGGTCCGCAGCTTACATCGGTTATCTTAACCTTGACACCGAAATTAGCCAGGGTCTGCTGAAGCTGTGAGGCTGTGTTCTTTAATTCTGCATTGCTCGTTCCGCCCGATTTCTTCTTATCTCTCGAAAGAAGATTAAGTGGCGGAAAAACATATTTACCGGCATTTTTCTTCACACGCGCCGGCTTTATTGCCTGCGATTTTTGTACCTCATTATGCTCCGCCGCCGGCGCCTGTCGTACAGGCTCCGGTTCAACAATCTTAACTTCTTCAGGTTCTATATATTCTTCCGTAATTATATCATCCGGTATCTCTTCCGGTCCGGCATCCTCGTCATCCTTCTCCGGAATATATTCTTCTTCACCGTCAAACACATCAAACGGATTACTCTGTTCCTCTGTATAATGCGCCGCTTCATAATCAAGGACATTATCATCGATAGTCTCATCATCAGGTGCCGCCTCAAATCTGAATACGGGTGCCTCCGGCTTCTTACGCGCCGATGTCAATGACAGATCCGGCATATGTCCCGTATCTCCATCGTCCACGGTGTCTTTGATCTCAGTGTCAAATGTAACACCATATGCCTTACGCGAAGCCCTTGTAAGCGGTACTTTCTCATGTGGTTCATTCTTGATCCTGACACGTTTTACAGGCGGATTTTCCTCACGTTCCCGCTCGTGGTTCTTATGAGCATCATACACCTTGCGGCTTCCTTTCCTGATTCCGCCAATAAAGGACCGCTCGGTTATCACCACAATGCCTATTATGACAAGAACTATATCTATAAGGTATGCTCCGACCGTGCCAAACCATGTGACGAAAAGCTTGCAGATTGAACCTCCGAAAAAACCTCCGCCATGTCTGCCGGCAGATGATTCGGTGTAATATTGCGTGAATGTCCATTCGTCCGCATGTGAACCGCTTATAAGCTGTATAAGAGTGCATATGAGTATCATTACTAATACTCCTGCTATAAATTTGACCCGCGCTATTGAATTTCCTTTGTTGGAAATCATAAACAATGTCCCGCCAAACAGCAATATCGGGAAAATGTATGCCACTAACCCGAATAATCCGAAGAAAAAGGAACTGATGGCAGCCCCAACCATTCCGCCGACTCCGAAATTGGCTATAAAAAATATAACGGAAAGTGCAAATGCAATAAGTACCGATGCTTCTTTGGCTATTCCTGTGTCCTTACGCACGTTCTTCTTTGGCTGTGGTGTCTGCCTGTATGTCTTTCTGTTGTTTGTGTTGTTTTTCTTATGTGCGACCGTTTGTCTGCTTTTAGTGCTGGCAGCCATGTCCGCCTCCTGTTATCTCTTTACTATTGAAAATACTATCGCGACAATTCCCAGAACTGCGCAATATATTGCAAAACCAAAATATCTCTTGGTCTTTATTAACTTTAACATATATTTGATGCTGAAATATCCCGTAACTCCGGCAACGATTGTGCCCAGTATGTATCCCGGAAGATTCGCGGAGCCAAACGCTTCGTTCTTGAAACTTCCTATCTTAACCACAACCGCACCAAGTATTGCCGGTATTGACATAATAAATGAGTATTTAACGGCAAGTTTCTTATTATATCCAAGCATAAGACCCGTCGCTATAGTTGTTCCGGAACGCGATAATCCCGGCATTGTCGCAATGCCCTGCGCTATTCCGAGAATAAAAGCACTTGAATAAGGCGCATCCTTGATTCTCATTGTTCCGTCCGGATGCTTATCTGCGAGAAGCAGCAAAACGGCTGTAAGAATAAGGCACATACCTACCACCCATAACGTTCCGGAAGCCTTTTCAATCAGGTCGCTTCCAACCATCCCAAGTATTCCGGTAGGTATGGTTGAGATTATCACCATGAGCACCAGCTTCCGGTAAGATGAATTGATCACTTTGAAATATTTATATTCGGTATTGCCTCTGCGTCTTACTATGAATACCAGAAAATTAGCAAATATCGTAACCAGCATTCCCCAAAATTCTCTTATCATCCCCCATATATCTTCCCTGAACACAATAATAACCGCAACAAGCGTACCCAGATGAAGCATTACATCAAAATACATTCCCGAATCCAGATTGATTCCGAGAACCTGCTTAAAAATAGCAAGATGACCTGAACTGCTCACCGGCAGAAACTCCGTCACTCCCTGTATCAGACCCATAAGTAAAGCTTTAATTATATTCACTGTCTTTCCTCCAGCCGTATATCAACTACATATGTAATAAAAATGGTATAACAGTCATTCCGGATTATTATACCATTTTTTTCAGATTAGTACAATCAATTTAATTATTTGCGGATCATCCCGGAAAGTTTATCCAAAGCATCACTTATAGAGCCGCATTGGTTCACAAGTCCTACATCCACGGCCTCCTGACCGACCAGAATTGTTCCCAGATCTTTAGCCATCATTGATGTCTCCATCATCATTTTTTCAAGTTCATTTTCGGGGCATTCCGAATGTGACGCAACAAAATTTATAATTCTGTCCTGTATTGATTTAAACTGTCTGTAAGTCTGCCTTGTTCCGAGAATCGTTCCGCTCATTCTGACCGGATGTATTACAACAGTTGCACTCGGAACTATATATGAATAATCCGCCGCTGTCGCAATCGGCAGTCCTATTGAGTGGCTGTCGCCTATTATTAATGATACCGATGGTTTACTTAGGCCTGCAATCATTTCAGCCATCGAAAGTCCGCATGACACATCGCCCCCGATTGTATTTATAAGATAAAGTATTCCCTTTACTCCGGTGTTTCTTTCGTAAGATGCCAGCATTGGGAGCATGTGCTCGTAACTCGTGGTCTTCGAATCACGTCCCAGATTCTGATGTCCTTCTATCTCTCCTATTATTGTAACTATTTCTATTCCGTCACTGTTTACAGTTCCGTATTCTTTAATGTTATTTTGTTCTTCAGACATAAAAATACCCCCGGCAATATATGATACAATCATTATTACCGGAGGATAAATTTTTATTCCTGAGCCTGCGCATTATCCGTCTGTGCCTGTTCATCCCTTGTGATTTCCACTTTGCGGATCACGTTACCCGATACTTCCGTAATCTTAAATACCAGTCCGTCAGATTTGACTACTGCTTTCTCATCATCGTCCGGTATTCTGTCAAGTTTCGATATAAGATATCCGTTAAGTGTATCGTATTCCTCACTTTCTATATCGGTTCCCAACAGCTTATTTATATCATCGAGTTCTGTAAGTCCGTCAACCACATATGTTCCGTTATCATCATGTGTGATAGCTTCTTCTTCCTCATCATATTCATCCAGAATATTTCCGACAATTTCCTCGATAATATCTTCCATGCTTATGATGCCCGCCGTCTGTCCGTATTCATCAACCACTATTCCCATATGTATTTTGGCTGTCTGCATATCTTTAAGAAGGTCATCTATATCCCTTGTCTCCGGCACAAAAAACGGCTCTCTTAACAGTGCTTTAAGATTTTTAAGTTTCTTAGCCCTGTTCGGGATGTTCCTGTAAAAAATAAGTGCATCCCTTATGTGAATAGTACCTATAATATCATCTATATCACCTTCATACACCGGAAAGCGGGAATACTTGCCGTCTATGTGGTTCTGTATAAAGGTATCCAGTGTCATTTCACAATCTATTGCTTCGATTGAGGCGCGGTGCGTCATGATATCGCCGGCAGATTTATCACCAAGTTCAAATATATTGGCAATCATTTCAGCCTCCGAAGCTTCCAAAACGCCCTGCTCCTGGCCTTCATTCACCATTGTGATGATCTCTTCTTCTGTAACATTATCATTATCTTCATCCGGATTGATTCCGAATATTCTGATTATAATATGTGATAGTGCAGATACTGCCACACATACCGGATAAAGCAATGTAATAAGTGCCTGTATAATTCTGCAATATCTCTTTGCTGTCTTAACCGGATTGCGTTTTCCTATTTTCTTCGGAATCATCACACCGAAAACAAGGAGTATCAAAAGCATGACGACAGCAGTTATAATTGAAACAAGCGTTTTGTCGGCTTCGATGCATTTCATTATATATGCACGCACAACTGTCAGTATGTAACCGCCCGCAACCAGATTGGTCACGAACATAATAACGTCAAAAGTATCACCGAAACGCGACGGGCTATCCATTATTTTCTTAAGCAGTACAGCTCTCTTATCGCCCTCCTGTGATTTTTCATCTATTTCTTTCTCATTTATGTTCTTGAGTGCAGATTCAAAAGAATAAAGTATTGCATCTATTATCAGAAACAATGCAAAAAGACCTACACCTATATACGTCCGGCCATCGCCCATATATCATCCTTTCCGTCCTTATATCCTATGTACGGATAATTTCCAGACTTGTAAGAAGTGCCTTGTTAACTTTTATTATAATCTCATTGTCAAGATGGCACACCTTATCCTTTAATCTAGTTTTGTCTATTGTTCTAAGCTGTTCCAACAGAATAACCGAATCTTTAATCATATCGTACTTATTAGAGTCTATCTCCACATGAGTCGGGAGTTTGGCTTTATTCATCCTTGATGTAATCGCTGCACATATAACAGTCGGGCTGTGCTTGTTACCAGTATCATTTTGGATAATAAGCACAGGTCTTATTCCTCCCTGTTCAGACCCTATAACAGGTCTTAAATCGGCATAGAAAATATCTCCTCTTCTAACAATCACGATCAAACACACTCCGTCAATTAAATTTAACTTTATTATTGCTGCTTTCGTGTGTTTTTATTCAGTTAAGATCAAAAATTTACGGAACGTACTTGCGTTCAACTCTCTGCGAAATTCCGCATACAAATTCATAATCGAATTTACCGGATATGGCAGCAAGTTCTTCAACCGTTATGATTTCATCGCCGTCCTTACCGATAAGTGTAACTACATCTTCAACTTTCACATCCGGAATATCCGTAATGTCAACCATCATCTGATCCATACATATTCTTCCGAGAATAGGTGCCTTCTTTCCGTGGATCAGCACATAACCTTTGGACGAAAGCGAACGCGGGTAACCATCCGCATAACCGATTGCAACCGTGGCAACCCTGGTTGGCCGGTCGGTTATATAAGTCCTTCCGTAGCTGATTCCTTCACCTGCTTCCAGCTCTTTTACAAATATAACATGGCTCTTTAACTCCATTACCGGATTATATTCTATCTCTGTCAGCATCTCATCTGACGGATGCATTCCATAAAGAATAATGCCCTCTCTTACCATGTCAAGCGCATATTCAGGCATATCAACTATTGCCGCGCTGTTGCAGCAATGCCTTATTCTGAAATTCACTCCTCTGTCCGCAAGTTCATCTATTACTTTCATGAATCTTTCAAACTGTATATGTGAAAAAGTCTTATCGCCTGAATCCGCAGTTGCAAAATGCATGAAAATTCCCTCGCAGTCAAGTCCGGGCATCCTGCATACCCTCTCTATCTCGTCAACCGATGATTCATCCGCCGCAAAACCTATTCTGTTCATTCCTGTGTTGATTTTTATATGGCATGAGGCACTTTCGTTCATCTGCACTGCACATTCTGATACTTCCTTTGCCATTTCTTCCGAAAGCATGGCAAATGTAATGCGGTTTCTGATTGCTTCTTCATATTCTGCCTTGCACACATATCCAAGCACAAGAATCATATTGTTGATTCCGTGTTCCCTTAATTCAATTGCTTCTCTTGCCGTCGCTACCGCAAATCCGTAAACCTCGTCTTTAATTGCTTTGGCAACTTCTATTGCTCCGTGTCCGTAAGCATCCGCCTTAACGATTGCCATTATTTTGACATTGTCGCCGACTCTCTCCTTTGCCTGTCTGATATTGGCATGGAGCGCATCCAGATGTATTATTGCATAAGTTCTCGTAAACTTCTTCATTGCTGTTCATTATCCTCTATATATCTAACTGATTATTTGCACATAACAGTGCCTATGTATTCAAAAAGATCTCCTGCTTTAACCGAATGCAGGCTCTTTCCTTCCGATGCCGCGCATCCCGCAAGTCCGTGTATGTATACGCCCATTGCCGCTGCCGAAAAAGGTTCCAGCCTGCACGCGAGCATACCTGATATTACACCTGTCAGGACATCGCCCATTCCGCCTTTGCTCATTGCCGCGCATCCGGATGTATTAATATATAATCCTCCGTCCGGTGATGCCACAACAGTCGCCGCATCCTTAAGTACACAAATGACATTATTTTCTGCAGCAAAACGTGCAGCAAATCCTGCAATATCTCTAAGTATATCATCCT
Source organism: Butyrivibrio sp. CAG:318 (assembly GCA_000431815.1). Taxonomy (GTDB): domain Bacteria; phylum Bacillota; class Clostridia; order Lachnospirales; family Lachnospiraceae; genus Eshraghiella. Next base: position 63,603 of record FR889221.1, read on the forward strand.
TCGGAATGTGGCACAATCTTTCCATTTCACCTATGTGCGGAGTAATTATAACAGTACTTTTGCATTTTTTCAACAAAGAAATATCATCTGCGATAATATTCAGTGCATCCGCGTCCATTATAAGCGGACATTCTGCCGAATCAATCACTTTATATACTATATTCCGTGCCGTTTCATCCGTACCAAGCCCTGGTCCGATTATTATCCTCGACGCCCTGTCTGCAGCATTTTTAACCACATCAACGGCATCATTATTGTCATACCCGTCAACAATCGCCTCCGGTATAAGTTCCTTCAGCACCGCAGTATTGTTGTTATGCGTTACTATCTCCACGAGACCGCTGCCGCTTCTGTACGAGGCCTCCGCCGCAAGGTAAGCCGCACCGCTCATTCTGGCATTCCCGGCAATGACTACCGTCCTTCCGTATGTGCCTTTATTGGAGTGTGCATCTCTTTCAGGTATTTTATACATATCTTCAGGTGTAAAATACCTGGCAGGGTTAAGGCCTGACAGTGCCTGCGGACAGAAACCGATATCGGCAACCGTTATGTCTCCTGCATATTCCTTTCCGGGATAAAGCATAATTCCAATCTTATTATATCCAAATGTCACCGTAGCATCCGCCCTGACGGCACAATTCATGACCGCACCGGTATCAGCATTTATTCCCGAAGGAATATCCACGCTCACAACAAGGCCTCCCGCATCATTAATCATTTCTATTACTTCATTATACGGTTCCTTTACATCGCGGGACAAACCCGTTCCGAATATGGCATCCACTATTATATCATATTCACCTATATCCGATATGTTACCACAGGGAATATGCGATTTCCGGGCAATTTCAAGCTGAAGTCTGAATTCTTCCGTCATATGTTCTTCATTACCGACGGTTATTATATCAACCGTGAGTCCCTGCCATGTCAGTATCCTTGCCGCAGCCACTCCGTCAGCACCGTTATTGCCATGTCCGCATACCGCACATATCCTGACGCTTCGTCCGAATTCAGCTGCTATTCTTGCGACACATCCCGCCACCTCAAGTGCGGCTCTCTCCATGAGCACTACCGACGGAACGCCCATGGAATGTATCGTATATTCATCGACTGTTTTTGACATCGCTCCTGTTAAAGCATATTTCATAATTACCCGTTCTCCTCCTTATTATCAAAGACCTCCATCATCTCAGGTCCCAGTAAATCATGCATATATGTATATATATTGGTGTTGGCGATTTCCTTGTCCTGTTTGATTATTATTCTCCTCTTAAGTTCTGTTCTCGTCACGTCAATCCAGGCTGCAAGTTTCTGTATGTCCCTGTAATTGGAATGAATTCTGTCATAACACACCTGCACACATTCAATTACAAGTTTAATGTTGGCATTACGGATTTTGTAAGGGATATCAAGCTGTTCCTGTTCCAGTTCCTCTATTTTCAGCTTGGCCTCTATTATCAGCTTCTGGTTCGTCGCCATGAGTTTCTGCCTTTTGGACTCCGAAAGTTCCATATTTTCGACATTGTCTATAATGGACTGCATGAGCTTGTCTTTAATCTTATGCACTTCCTTAAGGTCATCATTAATCTGGCCCTGACGTTTTAAAAGGTCATTGAGTTTCTTCTCACATTCCCTTATCTCGTCAGTCTTATCCTTTTCCGGAAAAAGGACATGATACCGTTCATCAAGTGTCAATATCGGCAGCTGTTTATATGCCGCATTTTTCTTAACTTCTTCGATAGTAAGAGCCATCGCCTTCATTCCTCTCTGTTCATATAGTTAAAAAGTCTGCCACCTGTCGCAGCAGACAATTCCTATCTGGTATTCATATTATATGACAATGTCATAAGGCTTTCCGAAAGATGTACATTCTCAACCACAACATCAGACGGAACTATTAAATCCATATGCGCAAAATTCCATATGCCTTTAATTCCCGCTTCCACTGCCATTCTGGCAACTTCATTCGCACTTGTCTTGGGTATGGTAAGTGCCATAATTTCAATATTATTGTCCCTGATAAAATCCGCCATCTCTTCCATAGGCATAATCTTAGCGCCGCGGCAGTCCCTGCCTATAAGTTCCGGATTACAGTCGAACATTCCCTTGACAACAAATCCTCTTTTTTCAAAATTAGCATAATTAGCAATTGCCCTTCCGAGATTACCCGAACCGGCAATTATAATATTATGGACATGGTCGATTCCGAGAATCTTCGCAATCTCATCATGCAGATATTCAACATTATATCCGTATCCCTGCTGGCCGAATCCGCCGAAATGGTTCAGATCCTGTCTTATCTGTGAAGCCGATACCTTCATTCTGTTGCTGAGATCTCCTGAAGATATCCTTTCGACCCCGTTATCAAGCAGTTCTTCAAGATATCTGTAATACCTTGGAAGTCTCTTGACTACAGCAAGTGATATATCATTACGGTCCATATGTTCCTCCTGAAAATAAAAATTGACATTTATCAGTACATATGATTTTAACAGTATGTCAGATAAATGTCAATTTGTAATGAGCCTCCCGCATATGCATTAAAGGCTTACTTTTCTCTTCAAAAGCTCCGAAACTCCGATATATGTTCCTATTACAAATAAGATTTCAAACAGGTACACAAGCCATGAGCCTGCTATCATCTGTGCAAACGAATCACCGAAATCAAATGTCGGAATATGGGAAGATACAATTGCTGTGACAACCCTTATTACAACAAAGAGTCCGAATGCAAGCCATCCCTTGCCCTTCTTATTGGCAAGAATGGTAGCACTCAGGGTTATTGCAAGATATGCGAAACTTACGGTAAGAATTATATTGATCCATATTCCCAGCACGACTGCAGCAATTCCAATTATAATATCAGATATATTCGTGCCCGCCATGATCTCCAGAATCTGATCCGCCATTTCCCTCATATTCCTGATGTTGCCATATTTTACCATAGCAAGCTGTACATCTGCATAAATAAAGAGAATGTAAAGTGCCGATGCCAGAACGGTCACAATAAACAGTGTAAGATACTTGGCACCGACTATGGCATAAGTCGAATTCGGGGTCATAAATGTCATATAACTGTATTTGGAATTAAGTTCCCTGGCATACGAGACAACACCCATTATCATAAGGAATATAATGCCTGCCCAGCCACACAGCAGAAACAATATCATTGATATGGCAACGTTGGCATCACTTTTGCATAAAATACTTCCGCCAAGATAAAGTTCAAGTGCAAAAAGTATGGAAAAAATAACAATATACAGTGTCATATCTTTTCTGAGTTCGTATTTAATAAGCTTTAGCATAAGGTACACCTCCCCATCCATATACTTCTTTATATAATTCAACAAGTGATTTGCGGTTGGCATCTCTTAATTTATCGGCATCCCCGGCAAGCACAAGCTGTCCGTTTTTCATAAAAAGAGCTCCGTTTACAATATTTTCAAGTTCATCGACAAGATGGCTTGAGATTACTATCGTCCTGCTTCCTCCGGCATTTGCCATGATAGCATTAATTATAACCTCTCTTGCAAGAATATCTATTCCGTTAAGAGGTTCATCAAGCATGATAAGACCTGCATCTCTCGAAAGTGCAACCGCAATCTTTAACTTGGCCAGCATGCCGGTTGACATATTCTTGACCTTATCGCCAAACTGCAATCCCATCCTGGCCAGCAGATCGTAAAATACCGGTTCCGAAAAATCCTTATAAAAATCCTTATAAAACGCAACTATATCTTTGACAGTCATATAAGGATAGAAATAACTTTCAGTCGGCATATATGCTATATGAGCTTTGCTTTTCGTATCAAGCATATTCCCATCCATTGTTATCGTGCCCGATGTTGGTTTAATAAGTCCCGCAATCATCTTCATAAGTGTTGTCTTGCCGCTTCCGTTAGGTCCCAACATCGCATACACTTTACCGTCATCCAGCCTCATATTAACATGATCGACTGCTGTACATGAGTAGTATTTTTTAACAAGTTCATCACAAATTAACATTACCCGTCTCCTGTTCCCATATTTTAGTTTTCACAAATTATAACACTATTCTTTGCATATAGCAAGTTGCAAAGAATTTTTCTTTAATGTATACTGTAAATAAATATTTGAAAGAGAGGTCATGCATATGAATAATGTAATACAGATGATTGATGAAGCGGCATCATATATCAGAAATCACATTGATTTTACCCCACAGATTGCAATAATTCTCGGATCCGGACTCGGCCCTCTTGCCGGCGAAATAACATCTCCGGTAGTTATGAAATATTCGGATATTCCGCATTTTAAGGCTTCAGCCGTAGCCGGGCACGCCGGTGAACTTATTGCCGGAACCATAGACGGCCGCAAGGTTCTTGTAATGAACGGAAGGTTTCATTATTATGAGGGACATCCTATGGAAATCGTTACCCTCCCGATACGCGTATTTGCACGACTCGGAATACGTAACCTGCTTGTAACCAATGCCGCCGGCGGAATTGCCGACAGACTTAACCACGGTTCTGTAATGCTGATTACGGACCACTTAAGCATGATGTGCCCTTCCCCTCTTATCGGTCCCAACCTTGATGAGTTCGGTCCCCGTTTTCCGGATATGACAGATATATATACGCCGGAACTCCTTGACATTGCGCGGCATGCAGCAGCCGTAAGCGGTGTCAGCGTTGAAGAAGGTGTTTATTGTTATTTCCGCGGTCCCCAGTATGAAACTCCTGCCGAAATCCGCGCTGTCCGTGCACTCGGAGCTGATGCAGCCGGAATGTCAACCGTGCCTGAAGCCATCGTTGCCCGGCATTGTGGTATGAGAATACTCGGAATTTCATTGATCACCAATAAGGCTGCAGGTCTCGGTAACGGCGGATTGTCCCACACCGAGGTCAACGAAACCGCTAATTCATCGGAGGAAAGGATTATAAGGCTGGTACACCAGATACTTGATGAATGGAACTAAATCATGATACTTAATTGTAATAATATATGCAAAACATTTATAACCGATGACATTCTTAAAAATGTCTCATTTCACATTGAAGACGGTGAGAAAGCTGCCATAGTCGGAATTAACGGTGCCGGCAAGTCAACTCTTCTTAAAATAATAGTCGGCGAACTCGAAGCAGACTCCGGAAGTGTTACTCTTGCCAAAGATGCATCCATCGGTTATCTCGCACAGCATCAGGATATCTCTTCCGACAGAACCATATATGAAGAGGTAATGACTGTCAAGGAAGATATTATCAACCTTGAGCTTACACTCCGCTCTCTTGAAAAACAGATGAAGCATGCATCCGGTGACGAACTTAATGCCCTGCTTGAAACATATACGCTGCGCGACCATGAGTTTGAACAGGCTAACGGATACGCTGCAAGAAGTGAGGTTGTCGGTGTCCTTAAAGGTCTCGGATTCTCAGAAGAAGATTTCGACAAGAAAATATCCCTTCTCTCAGGCGGCGAGAAAACACGTGTGTCGCTTGGCAGACTGCTTTTGAGCAAACCGGACATATTGCTTCTTGATGAACCTACCAACCACCTCGACCTTCCGTCAATAGCCTGGCTTGAATCATATATCATTAATTACAGCGGAAGCGTCCTCATTGTTGCACACGACAGATATTTTCTCGAACGTACAGTTACCAAAATAATAGAACTTGATAACGGAATCTGCACCGTATATTCCGGAAGATACTCTGACTATTCGGCCAAGCGTTCAATGATAAGAGCCGCAAAGCTCAAAGCTTACTACAACAACCAGCGTGAAATCAAGCATCAGCAGGAAGTTATAGACAAGCTTAAATCGTTCAACCGTGAGAAATCAATAAAACGTGCCGAGAGCCGCGAAAAGATGCTTTCCAAAATGGATGTTATCGAGAAACCGTCCGAAGACTCCAAGGGTATGCATTTTGAACTTGAACCGGCCATTGTAAGCGGCAATGACGTTCTGACCGTTACGGATCTTACCAAAAGTTTTGGCAGCCGTACTCTTTTTTCCGGCATAAACTTTGAAATCAAACGCGGCGAAAGAGTCGCGCTTATCGGTGCTAACGGAACGGGTAAAACTACCATTCTCAAGATTATCAACGGTTTATGTGATGCGGACTCCGGAACCGTACGCTTAGGTTCCAATGTTGAATGCGGATATTATGATCAGGAACACCATGTCCTTGACATGAATAAGACATTATTTCAGGAAATCTCCGATGCATATCCGGATATGACCAATACCAGGATACGCAATGTTCTTGCCGCGTTTCTTTTTACCGATGACGATGTGTTCAAGCGGATTGGGGATTTAAGCGGAGGCGAACGCGGACGCGTGCTGCTTGCCAAGCTTATGCTTTCCAATTCCAACTTTCTGCTGTTGGATGAGCCTACCAATCACCTTGATATCAATTCAAAAGAGATTCTTGAGGATGCGCTGAATCATTACACAGGCACTTGTTTTTTCGTATCACATGACAGATATTTTATTAATTCTGTTGCCACGAGGATTCTTGATCTGCGGGATCATACTATAACCGGTTATATAGGCAATTACGATTATTACCTTGAAAAAAGTTCCGGCAATGCCGCCGTTCCCGTAAAGCAGGGTTCTAATGTTACATCATCTTCATCCAAAGAAGACAGACTGCTTAAGAAAGAACAGCAGGCCAAGGAACGTAAGAGGCTTAACGAGATAGCCGCAATCGAAAAACGCATCTCCGAGATTGATTCTCTTGTTGTGGAAATAGATAATGAACTTGCAAAGGAAGAGGTTTATACCGACCATACCAAGGCTTCCGATTTCAGCAGGAAACGTGATGAGCTTCTTTCCGAACAGGAGAAATTATATTCCGACTGGGAAAATTTAGAAGAAAATTCATAAAACAAGCTCCGCATTCCTTTAAAAGGCTGCGGAGCTTTAAATTATTTATCAATATAAGTTATCATTCCGGGACCGAGTTTCTCAGTCGGTCTCGCTGTAAAACCATGGTCAAGATAGAATTTTTCCCTTCCTTTGGCACACATAAGACATAGCATCATACGCGTACCCGGCATTGTAATCGACTCAACATATTCCTTAAGTTTCTTAAGGATCTGTCCTCCTATACTGTGCTTTTGTGCTTCCGGAATTACCACAAGGTCCTGTATATATGATATAACAGCTCCGTCCCCGACTACCCTGCCCATTCCGACCGGTTTTCCGTCGATATATGCACATAATGTATATAAAGCATTATCGATTGCTTTCTTTGCCTGTTCTCTTGACAATTCTATCCATCCGACTTTATGTCTTAGCATAAGATATGTGTCGGTATCCAATGTATTTTCTTTTATCTCAAGCATAGTATTCCTCTTTTCGATTGTTATTTGCAATCGAGGTTCTCTTCAATACGTTTCCAGTCTGCTTTGAGAATCCGTTGCTTACGACCCCTGAATTCCGATTCCTCTTCATACAGATATTTCTGATTAAGAAGCCCGTCAAGTGTCATCTGGATACGCTCAGGCGATATCTTGTTATACTCGGCAACACTGTTGACTGTCTTCCAATATGTGGCAACCTTATCCATATTCTTAAGTCGCTTAAGCGAATCAATAATAAGATTAATATAAAACTGCTGTTCCTGTGTCTGCCTTGGCATTTCGACATATGAATTGGCTGATGATTTAAGCTTATTACTAAGTGCAAATTTCACTGCATAGATTATAACTTTCTTGTTCAGTTCCCTCAGATATTTAACTGCCAGGTCGAAATGTCCGTCACCTGTGAAAATAATGAACACATCCGGTGACTTTTTCTTAGCTGCTTCCCTGTATATCGCATCGAGAATAATAAAATCAGTAAAATCTTTATCGACGCCGTCTTTCATACTGGCTGTATGTATTACATTTCTGGTATATTTACTTAATTTCTCTAATTCCGGTCCTATAACTCTGTTGTTGAAATCCCCGTAAAAATATAAATTCTCAAGCTTGTACTCACTGCATATCTCGTTATACCATTCATCAACATTCGGAGACATGTTAAACTTGTTAGTATACGAATAAAACCAATGCTCATAATCCACAAAAGCAACCGCTGTCTGTTTATCATTTTTCTTAAATAATCCCACGTAAATCCTCCTTTCCTATATTTTATTACAATGCAAAAAAGGCACTGTAAAATTATTATATAACTTTACAATGCCTTTTGCAAGAAAATATATTTTATAAAACCATTGTATTTCTGTCAGGGACTGCTCCGAGCGATATATTGAGATTACCGTTACGGCATCTGAGCGAATCTATGAACTCTTTCTCACTGACACCGGCTTTCATTCCGATTAAATAAGTAAGCTCATAGAGGGTTCCCATATTGGTTGTCTTTACGTTATTGAGAGTACATTCTGTTGTATATTCTTTAAAAATATCCTCAAACACACCTTCATAATTAAGGTCCTCCGGAATCGTTATTTTAAGCTGGCGGTCGGCCGTCTTCATCTCACCGAAGGAAGTCTTGCAAAGAACTATAAGCACAATACATATGATAACAGCTGCCACCGCTCCGAACACAAGATATCCGAGTCCGCATGCCAGTCCTGTTGCCATAGCAAAAAACACGACCGCAATATCTTTGGCACTTCCCGGTGCACTCCTGAATCTGACAAGCGCAAATGCTCCTGCAAGCGAAAATGCCCTCGCCACGCTGTTGCCCACAAGCATTATTACTAATGATACTATAACCGGAAGTACCGCCACAGCAACGATATAATCTTTCGTATAACTGCCTTTTTTCTGGGTAAACATATAACATACCGAAATCAGGACTCCGAGAACAACTGCCACACCCATGCTTGCCAGCGATGTTCCTGCCGATATCATTGAATCTGTTGAACTGATAATTGAATTAAACATAATTAATTGTCTCCTTTATTACACCATTAAGGTATTTCATATATTCTGTTCCGTATTTGGAAAAAGAAACCGGGTAAAGCTTCAGCTTTGTCAGCATTCCGGTAAACCACGACGGTGTCGCACCGGATATCTTCACTTCCATAAGCCATTGTCCCGGGCTCAGGAGCTGTTCTCCGTATGCTCCTGACTCAAGCCTTAAGTCATTCCTTCTGGTCTGTATATTAGTATCAAACGTTACCCTGAAGCTGTCATCTTCCATTCCAAAATAAGCCCGCCTGTCATACGATATAAAAACCTTCGGCATAAGTTCGTAGTAATTTTTAAAATAGTCAATTTCCGCAAGGACCTGTCTGTTAAGTCCGTTACCATCCGGTCTTATTCCTTCGTCAAGATAACCATACGCCTCTTTAAGCTGCATAGATGTTCTTCTCTTATTGACTATCCCTTTGTATTTTTTCTTTATTTCCACAAAAGCCATGTCCTCAAGTGCCGGTGTTCCGTATGTCCTGAGTCTCAGTTTTTCCTTATAGACAGGCTTTGAAAGCGATTTTCTTATCAGATAATCGTTTGCAGTATCATAATATATATTACTTATACTGTATGTGCCTCCGTCCGTGCTGTACGCATCCGGCTCCATATATTCTGAAATATATCCGACGATCGCATTGTAAGTCTCATCATCCAGCATGTATTTCTGCTCACGCCGGTTAAATACTTCTATAGGCAATCCACTCACCACCTTTGCTGTTTATTATGATTAAGATAATAATCCGGTAATGTGTTGTCTTTCTGATTGTACTATGTAATTTTACTGAATTTTTACTGTAATTTTACCATGTGTGCATGTATGGAACTACCCTGTTATTTAGAGTCGTTTTGCCATAATTTTCTTATATATGTGTGTAAATACACATATTGCCCTATTTCGGTGCAAATACAATATCTTGTGTATTTTTTTGTATTTTTATCAATATATGGTAGACTAGACAGGATGATAGTGCTATAATGACAACCGTGGCAAATCGTGTTAAATTACATTTAATGCACTGAAACAGGGCATTTGTCACGCTTATATATAATAACTTATTAACTATTTTCATGTATGGGAGGATTACTATGAAAGTCATCAAAAGAGACGGCCGCGAGGTTAATTATGACCGTAACAAAATCATAATTGCCATTCAGAAGGCTAATGACGAGGTTCCGTTTAACGAAAAGATATCTGATGAGAAGATACACGGAATCGTTGCATCCATCGAAAAGCTCGGTGCGGGCACATTACAGGTTGAAGAGATACAGGATATTATCGAGCAGAAGCTTATGGCAGAACGTAAATTTGTTCTTGCCAAGACATACATTATTTACCGTTACCAGCGTGAGATGGTCCGTAAGTCCAATACAACGGACGAATCCATTCTCGGTCTTATACAGCAGACCAACAAATACGCTATGGAAGAGAATTCCAACAAGAATGCCGCTGTAGCTTCCACGCAGCGTGACCTTATTGCCGGTGAGGTTTCAAGAGACCTTACCAAGAGGCTTCTTCTTCCTGAGAAGATTTCCAAGGCACATGAAGAAGGTATTCTCCATTTCCATGATGCCGACTATTATGTACAGTCTATTTTTAACTGCTGTCTTATCAATATAAGTGACATGCTTGACAACGGAACCGTTATGAACGGCAAGATGATTGAGAGCCCGAAGAGTTTTCAGGTTGCATGTACCGTAATGACGCAGATCATTTCAGCGGTTGCGAGCAGCCAGTACGGAGGCCAGTCGGTTGATATAAGCCACCTCGGCAAATATCTCCGCAAGACCAAGGAGAAGTTCTTAAAGCATTATACCGAGACATTCGGTGACACTCTTTCCGCGGAACAGATTCAGAAAATTGCTTCCGACCGCATGAAGGATGAGCTTAAAGCCGGCGTACAGACTATACAGTATCAGATTAACACATTAATGACCACTAACGGACAGTCTCCTTTCGTCACTCTTTTTCTTAACCTTAAAGAGGACGATCCATATGTGGAGGAAGTCGCACTTATTATAGAAGAGATTCTCAAACAGCGTATACAGGGAATCAAGAATAAGTCAGGTGTATATGTTACTCCTGCATTCCCGAAGCTTATATATGTACTTGATGAGCATAACTGCTTAAAGGGCGGCAAATACGACTATCTCACAAGACTTGCCGTTGAGTGTTCATCAAAGAGAATGTACCCTGATTATATCTCCGCCAAGAAAATGCGTGAGAATTACGACGGTGAAGTATTCAGCTGCATGGGATGCCGTTCATTCTTAAGCCCATGGAAAGATGAGAACGGTAATTATAAATGGGAAGGCCGTTTCAACCAGGGTGTTGTCAGCCTTAACCTTCCTCAGATAGGTATTATCGCACAGGGCAATGAAGAACGTTTCTGGGAGCTTATGGAAGAAAGGCTTTCATTGTGTTTTGAAGCTCTTATGTGCAGACATAAATCACTCGAAGGAACACTTTCGGATGTCAGCCCTATTCATTGGCAGTACGGCGCCATCGCCAGACTTGAACCGGGTCAGACAATTGACAGTCTCTTACATGGCGGATACTCAACAATCTCTCTGGGATACATCGGTCTTTATGAAGTAACCAAACTTATGACCGGAGTAAGCCATACAAATCCTAAGGGTACTGCTTTTGCCATGAAGGTTATGAGACGTCTTCGTGAGGCATGTGACACATGGAAACGTAATACCGGAATCGGTTTCGGTCTCTATGGCACACCTGCCGAATCACTCTGTTACAGATTTGCCGAGATTGACCGTAAGAAATTCGGTGATATCGAAGATATTACCGATAAAGGTTATTACACCAACTCCTATCATGTTGATGTACGTGAGAAAATAGATGCTTTCAGCAAGTTTAAATTTGAAAGCCAGTTCCAGAACATTTCAAACGGCGGTGCTATTTCATATGTTGAGATTCCTAACCTCAGACATAATCTCCCTGCACTTGAAGAAATGGTCAAATACATATATGATAATATACAGTATGCTGAATTTAATACCAAGTCTGACTATTGCCAGGTATGCGGTTACGACGGGGAGATTATTATCAACGATAATCTTGAATGGGAATGCCCGCAATGTCATAACAAGGACCACAACAAGATGAATGTTACCAGAAGAACATGCGGTTACCTCGGCGAAAACTTCTGGAATGTCGGCAAGACCAAAGAAATAAAAGCAAGAGTACTTCATATTTAAGGGGATTTGTCATGAATTATGCAGATATCAAACGTAACGATGCAGCTAATGGTCCCGGTGTGCGCATATCACTTTTTGTAAGCGGATGTACACATCATTGCAAGGGCTGCTTTAACGAAGAAGCATGGGATTTCAATTACGGTAAGCCTTACACCGAGAAAGAAACCGATTATATAATAAGCGAGCTCGCTCCGGGTTATATAGGCGGACTTACGATTCTCGGCGGAGAACCGATGGATCCGGCCAATCAGCCCGGCATTCTCCCACTGCTTCGTAAAGTCAGGGAAACCTATGGTAATACCAAATCCATATGGATATATACAGGATATCTTTTTGACAGGGACATTCTCGGCAGAATGGTTGATGAACTTCCATATACCAGAGAGATTCTGTCATATGTGGATGTCATAATGGATGGACCTTTTATTGAAGAGCGCAAGAATCTGGATGCCTATTTCAGGGGTTCCGATAACCAGCGTGCCATTCTTGTACAGGAAACACTTGCGGACAACGGCAATCTCCATTACTGGGAGCCGCGCAAGCCGAAATATGTCTACTCTGCCACCTGATTGATTAATATTGCTACAGAAGGAGAACTTTAGATGACAGCGAACATTAAAGTCAAAAAATTAAATCCCAATGCCACGCTCCCGACATACGGTTCAGCGTACGCAGCCGGTGCTGATCTGTACGCATGTATGGATGCGCCTGTAACAGTCAATCCGCATGAAACAGTCATGTTTCACACCGGACTCGCAATGGAAATTCCGCAAGGTTACGCAGGATTGATATATCCTCGGAGCGGAATGGCATGCAAAAGACATCTCGCACCTGCCAATAAGGTCGGTGTTGTAGATCCTGATTACCGTGGTGAATTTATGATTGCTCTTCATAATCACTCTGATGAAGCTCAGGTCGTTGAGCCGGGTGAGCGCATCGCCCAGTTAGTAATAACGCCTTTTATAACGGCAGAATGGGAACTTTGTGATGAACTTTGTGATACTGTACGCGGAGCCGGTGGCTTTGGCAGTACGGGATACGGCAAATAATACATATTAAAATTAAACGCTATGAGTTTTGAACCCATAGCGTTTTTTTGATTAATTAATATTCGGTGTATTTTTTTTCTTTATTTTATTCCATATGATCACAAAACATATCACATGCGCCGCGAACGTGATTATCCAGGTTATCGGATATGACGCATATATGACCTTCGTGGTATGAAATTCAGGTATTCTGAATATCGTCGCAATCCATACCAGTCTCAGTCCGCATGCTCCTACAAGCGATACCACCATAGGAAGCACCGCGTAGCCGAGTCCTCTTATGGATCCGACCATGACGTCCATCATTCCGCATAATGCATATGTACCACAAATCATCTGCAGTCTGACCATTCCGGCATCTACAGCAACCGGATTATCGGTATAAATTCCAAGTAACGGCCTTCCAAGCAATACCGCAAGCTGTCCGAGCAGCATTCCCGTCACAATGACACAGCCCTGGCCGGTAAAAAGGATTTTTTTGATACGGTCCATACGACCGGCGCCATAATTCTGTCCGGTGAATGAAAGCGTCGCATGGTGGAATGTATTCATAGCCATATATACGAAACCTTCTATATTCGCTGCTGCCGAGTTGCCTGCCACAACAATTTCTCCAAAAAGATTGATTGATGACTGGATAACTACATTGGAAAGGGAAAATACCGTTCCCTGAAATCCCGCCGGAAGTCCTATTTTCATAATCATTCCGAACTTGTCACGCCTTATTCTCAATTTCTTAATGTCAAGATGTATCACACTTTTATCCCTTATGAGGCACATTACAACCAGTGTTGCAGAAATTGTCTCAGATATAACTGTCGCAATGGCTACACCCGCAACGTCCAGTTTGAATACAATGACAAGAAGTAAATTAAGTGCTATATTTACAACTCCGGCCGCGAAGAGGAAATATAGCGGTCTTTTGGTATCTCCGACAGCTCTCAGAATTGCACTGCCGAAATTATATACCATCATCGCCGGCATGCCGAGAAAGTATATTCTGAGATACAATGTTGCAAGAGAAAGTATTTTATCCGGAGTCTGCATAAGAATAAGCAGGTATCTGGCAAATATCACTCCGATGACCATAAGTATGCACCCACTGATAAAGCTCAATAACATTGCTGTATGTACCGTATCCTTGAGTTCGTCCTTTTTGTCCGCGCCATAATAACGTGCAACAAGCACATTGGCACCGATTGAAAGTCCTATAAAAAGATTGGTAAGCAAGTTAATAAGTGCCGTGTTGGAACCGACCGCGGCCAGTGAATTATCACCCGCGAAATTACCAACCACAATAATATCCGCCGCGTTAAAAAGCAGCTGCAATATATTGGAAAACATAAGAGGAAACGCAAACAGCAGCATTTTCTTAAGAATTGAGCCATTGCACATATCCATTTCGTAGTGTTGTCCTTTTTTACCGTGTAACATCAGTTTCACTTCTTTCTCTATGCTCTTAATTTAGTACCTTTACCGTCTCTCTTGGCAGTTTTCAGTTTCTTAAGCGACACCTCTCTGCCTTTATATTCTATTGTGACATCCGCATCTTCAGGTATCACATATACGTCCTCAATTGTGTCTTCTGTCCCAAGTTTCATACCACGCACTCCGATTGCACTCTTCTTTTTTTCAGGAATTTCATCAAGTCTGAACTTAAGAAAATATCCCGCCGTTGATTGCAATACAACAATACGGCTGCTTATTATCTGTCCGTCCTCACCAGCTGTGGCATCCGTCATGATAATCTCCGCCACCTTATCACCATCAGCAAGCTTGGTCGACGCAATAGTACGCTTGGAAGCGTCAAACTCACTTCCATCCACTAACTTCATCATGCCACCGGAAGTCACAAAGAGAAGCTTGCGATCCTTAATCTGGCCCGATGCACAAAGATATATGATTTCTTCGCCTGCGCTGCTGTAATTACCCAGATTGTCGATAGGTGTTCCCTTGTCCCTGAATCTGGTAAACGGTATGTCCGAAACCTTTATCTGATGAAGATTTCCGTTATCCGTAAAAATACATATTTTTTCGGTGTTCATGCACTTAAATACATATTTGTTTTCCGAAAGCACTGCCTCCTGATTACGTTCAAAACCGGCCACATCGATAGTCTTGGAATATCCGAATCTGTCCATTATAAAAACAACTTCCTGCTCAACAAGCTTCGGCTCCTCATAAACAGCTGCCGTCGCATCCTCTATGATCGTGAGACGTGGCATCTTATATTCTTTCTTGATCTGTTCAAGATCTTTCTTAATAGCCTTCTTCATTGCCTTACGGCTTCCCAATATATCCTCGTATCTGGCAATCTTAAGAAGTGTCTCCTCGTATTCTTTCTCCAAAGCTTCTATTTCGAGTCCGATTAATTTGTAAAGACGGAGTTCAAGAATTGCCGTCGCCTGTCTCTCCGTAAAATGAAGTTTGGCAGCATCATTCCGGGACTTCTCTGATTTAAATTTAATATCGGTTGTATCACCTGATATCAGGCATGCCTTGGCCTGCTTAAGGCTTGTACTGCCACGGAGTATCTCAATAATAAGGTCTATTATATTGCATGCGCGTATAAGACCTTCCTTAACTTCTTTATTATCATATTCTTTCTGAAGAAGAGTTGTATATTTGCGCGTGTTTATATCATACTGGAACTCAACATTATATCTTATGATGTCTTTCAATCCCAGTACTTCCGGTCTTCCATCCGCAATAGTGAGCATATTAACACCGAAAGTGTCTTCTAACTTAGTCTTCTTATAGAGAAGATTTTCAAGCTTATTAACATCAGCATTCTTCTTGAGTTCAAGTACAATCCTTATTCCGTCCTTTGATGACTCATTCGATATATCAACAATGTCCTGTGTCTTCTTCGTCTCAATCAGATCAACCACATCTGAAATAAATTTACCTATTCCGGCACCAATCATAGTATACGGTATAGCGCTTATTACAAGCTTGTCCTTGTCAGACTTTCTCTTGCCCGGTTCAAATTCAACATTTCCGCGGAGCTTGATCTTGCCCACGCCCGTCTCATATATGCTAATCAGTTCACTCTTATTGACAACACGGCCGCCTGTCGGGAAATCCGGTCCCGGCATGTACTCCATAAGTTCTGCGGTTGTGATATCTTCATTATCCATATATGCCTCAACGGCATTAATTACTTCTTCAAGATTATGTGTCGGTATGCTTGTAGTCATTCCGACCGCAATACCTTCAGAACCATTGATAAGTATATTCGGGACTCTTACCGGAAGAACGGAAGGTTCTTTCTCCGTCTCATCGAAATTCGGGACGAAATCAACCACATTCTTATCGAGATCCTTAAGATATACCTCCTGCGTAAATTTCTTAAGTCGCGCTTCGGTATATCGCATTGCTGCGGCGCCGTCTCCCTCAATGGAACCAAAGTTTCCGTGACCGTCAACCAGTGCCATTCCTTTTTTAAAATCCTGTTCCATGACAACAAGCGTCTCATATATTGAACTATCACCGTGCGGATGGTATTTACCCATCGCATCACCGACAATACGGGCCGATTTACGGTGCGGCTTATCATAATTGAGTCCGAGCTGGTCCATGGCATACAGCACACGCCTCTGAACCGGTTTAAGACCATCCCTGACATCCGGTACTGCTCTGGATGTTATTACACTCATGGAGTAGTCTATATATGATTTCTGCATTACATCAGAATATTCTGTTTTAAGTATTGTCTCTGCCATATATCCCTCCTATATATCAAGTTCCGCATCATGTGCATGTGCATGTATGAAATCACGTCTCGGCGGAACTTCTGTTCCCATAAGCATCGATGTCACATGGGATGCCATCTTTGCATCTTCTATCTCGACCTGTTTTAAAATCCTGGTCTCCGGATTGAGTGTGGTCTCCCAAAGCTGGTCATCATCCATCTCTCCGAGTCCTTTATATCTCTGAAGCGTGAATGATGTTCCGGCATGTTCTTTACGATATTTTTCCAATGCTTTATCATCATACAGATACTGTCCCTCGCCTTTCTTCGGAACCACTTTATAGAGTGGAGGAGTCGCCAGATACACATGTCCTTCCTGGATGAGTTCCGGCATAAATCTGTAGAAAAATGTAAGTAACAGCGTATCGATATGTGCGCCGTCAACATCAGCATCTGTCATAAATATTATCTTGTTATATCTTAATTTAGATATATCAAAATCATTACCGTATCCCTCGGAAAATCCGCATCCGAACGCGGTAATCATCGTCTTAATCTCGGCATTGGCAAGCACCTTGTCCATTGTAGCTTTCTCGACATTGAGTATTTTGCCTCTGATAGGTAAAATCGCCTGCGTTTTCCGGTCTCTTGCCGTCTTGGCAGAACCTCCGGCCGAATCTCCCTCAACTATGAAAATCTCGCATTCCTCAGGATTACGGCTTTCACAGTTAGCAAGCTTACCATTGGTATCGCAGGAAAATTTCTGTTTAACAAGAAGATTGGTCTTGGCCTTTTCCTCCTGTTTACGAATCTTGGCGGCCTTCTCTGCACAGGCAATAACACTCTTAAGTGTCTCAAGGTTCTTATCAAAAAACCTCACGAGTTCATCTCCCGTAATCTCGGCAACAATTTTACCCGCATCCTGATTATCAAGCTTAGTCTTGGTCTGTCCCTCAAATCTCGGTTCCGGATGCTTGACGGCAATAATTCCCGTCATTCCGTTACGCACATCACTTCCCGTAAAATTCGCATCCTTATCCTTAAGGATACCCAATTCCCTGGCATACTGGTTGATTACTGTTGTAAACTTGGTCTTGAAACCTGTGATATGCGTTCCGCCTTCCTGCGTATATATATTATTGCAGAATCCGAGAATTGACTCCTGAAATTCATCCACGAACTGAAATGCGCATTCAACTTCCACTCCGTCCTTGCTCCCCTTGTAATATATAACATCGCACACAGGCTCCTTATCCTCATCAAGAGCCTTAACATATGCTGTAATTCCTTCTTCTTCATGGAATGTTTCCTTATCTTCCATTCCTGTACGCTTATCTTCAAATATTATTGTAAGTCCCGGATTAAGATATGCCGTCTCATGCAATCTGCTTTTAATGTTCTCTGCCCTAAATTCCGTCTTTTCAAAAATAGTGGCATCCGGGAGAAATGTTACGCTTGTTCCTGTGTCATTCTTACGACATGTTCCACATTCCCTTAACGGATAGCATACCTTTCCCCTCTCATATCTCTGTTCGTATATAATTCCGCCCGTCTTAATGCGGACTTCGAGCCAGTCGGAAAGTGCATTTACCACAGATGCACCTACTCCGTGAAGTCCTCCGGATATCTTATATCCTCCGTCTCCGAACTTACCGCCTGCATGTAATATAGTAAATACAACCTCAACAGCCGGTATTCCTGCCTTAGGGTGAATACCCACAGGTATGCCTCGCCCATTATCCGTAATTGTAGCAGACCCGTCATTATTGAGTGTAACGCTTATCGTATCGCAATAACCGGCCAGATGCTCATCCACCGAATTATCCGCTATTTCGTATATAAGATGATTAAGTCCCTTGGTAGATACACTTCCGATGTACATACCGGGTCTCTTTCTTACCGCCTCAAGTCCCTCAAGAATAGATATGCTTGATGCATTATACTGCTGTTGCACTTTCTCAGCCATATTAATTTCCTTTCGTCTTTACATACCAAATACCCCGTTATGTTATGACGGGGTATTTGTTCATATCATTATTCTAGTATAACACGGCCACCGACTTTAAGTCCATTGTTTTTTTAAAAAACAGAACTACTGTTCGTCTGGCGGATTCACTGTCTTAAGTTCAAACCAGAATACACTTCCCTCTCCGACTTTGGAATTAACACCAAATCTTGCTTCATGAAGTTTAAGTATATTCTTAACGATTGACAATCCTATTCCAGAGCCCTGTGTCGCCCTCCTGTGTGTCTTATCAACCTTATAATATCTGTCCCAAATACTGTCTATCTCATCTTCGGCAATTCCTTTGCCATGGTCTTCCACCTCTAGTCTTACGATTTCGCCGTTGACTATCTGTCTTACGATAACCGTCTTGTCGTCTCCTGCATAATTAATGGCATTATTAATCAGATTATATATTACCTGATATATTTTGTACTCATCAGCACATACCTTTACATCATCACTATACTCAAAACGTATATCATACCCACTCTGTCCGGTAAGTTTTGAATACCTTTTGAGGACAGCCAGTATACTTGTTGTAAAATCAAACACTTCTGCCGATATTTCCGATACTCCTGCCTGAAGTTTGGAAAGTTCAAGCATATCGTTAACCAGATTCGTAAGTCTTTTGGTCTCATCTATAATGACCTGCACATTTTCCGGTGTATTTTCTCCCGGAATATCACGCATAACCTCAGAGTATGCCGTTATCATAGTGAGCGGAGTCCGCAGATCGTGTGAAACATTGGCCAGAAGGTCTCTCTGAAGCTGCTCTGATTTGCCTAACTCTCCGGCTGCATAGTTAAGTGTATGGGACAGCTCCTCCACCTCCCTGTATCCGCGTCCGTCAAATCTGGTATCGAAATTACCGCCTGCAAGATTCTTGGCTGACTCATTAATTTTACGTATGGGTTTTGATGTAATATTAGATATTACAAGAGCGATTGCAACCGCTGTCACGACAAATATAGCGGATATATATATGAACTGCACCCGGAGTGTATACACTGTAGCATCCACCGGAGTTATAAGCATGCTCATAAGAATGAGATGTTCCTCACCCTGCGTATCTGTCACAAGTTTTATATATATCATACTTTTGGCTTGTGACACATAGCTTTTCATCATTCCGCCTTCTGCACTCATTTCCGGATCATGCATTGAATTATCACTGTCTGACGAATACATCAATTCATTTTCATCAAAAAAATGCGTTCTGTCATCCTTCGGCGGTTTCTGCGAAACGTTGTCGTTATACCTGCCGTTTACCTCATAGCTTACGGTTCCGCCGTTCTGTTTTACCTTATTATAGAAGCAGTCATATGTCGTGCTGTCCGGAATATATATGTGGCTTTTTGGCATAAGATTGGCACTGTATATGCTTTTGCCTTCCGAATCGGTAAGATTGATTTCCATATCATACTTATCGGCAAGTGTACTTATATAGTCTTCCAGATCGTCCGAATTCAGGTTTGCATACAGCCTATCTGCCGCTGTTTTCAACTCGTTTTTCTTAATGCTTTCATAAGAGCTGTTTAAATGCACTATCTGAAAATACCATAAAAGGCCCAGCAAAAAAACAGTAAAGCCAATGAGATATATAAAAATATGCCATTTAATGCTCATTTTCTTATGCTTCAAATCTGTATCCAACTCCTCTCAATGTAACAAGGTAATAGGCGTTTGCGAAACGCCACAGACCGCATAA
>FR889222.1:0-327 GCA_000431815.1 Butyrivibrio sp. CAG:318
ACCGGCGTGTGCAGACAGCCGCAGTGGGTTTATGTCGGGGTGTTTATGTATTCATTGGCCGGGTGCATCCGGTTCTACGGTCAGAATTATATCTTATAATTCACGCGGAGATGCCCTTACGACTGTTTATGGATTTCTCCGCGGGTAGCTTATGTATCTTCAACCGGAATATAACTGCATCTCAAGAGAAACTGTATCTTATACTTCGCGCGGCACTATCCCCGACATAGTCTCAGACTACCCTCGCGCGTATATACAACGCCGGACTGAACACTTCCGCGGCTGCTTTCTGAAGCCCGCGCTTTTTCCGCCGCAGGCCGCGTGTTT
>FR889222.1:445-3618 GCA_000431815.1 Butyrivibrio sp. CAG:318
TCTGGCCGGCGGATTCCGACGGAAGGGTTATGGCCGGCGGATTCCGGCGGCTTTCCTATTTCCGTTCAAACACCGGTATAATGTCGAGTGGTGCGTTGCAGGTTATCGTGTCAGAACCTTCGTAGATTCTGTGGTCGTGGATGTTCTCCCACTTGCCAGCCGGAAGATATACTTTTCGCTCGTTCATTCCGGCTTCGAGAATCGGAGCTACAAGGTATTTGTCACCGAACATGTACTGGTCGGTAACTTCCCAGCACTTAGCATCGTCAGGGAACTCATAGAACATTGTACGCATGAGCGGTGAGCCGTCCTCATGAGCTTCCTTCATGAGTTTCTCGATATAAGGCTTGAGGGACCACCTGAGTTTGAGGTAATCAAGCATGATTTTCATGTTGTCCTCGCCATAACTCCAAAGTTCGTTTGGCTGGCCTGTGTAGAGATAGCCACCGCCAAAATCCTTATCTGAAAGCGGCGGAATGTTGTGTGGTCCACGGTCTCCATGCATGCGGAGTATTGGGGTGAATACCGCAAATTCATACCATCTTATAAGAAGCTCCCTGAATATCGGGTCGGCGACATCATCTGTCATGAAACCACCGATATCGGTTGTCCACCAAGGAATTCCGGCAAGACCCATGTTGAGGCCTGCTGCGAGCTGATCCTGCAGGGATTCAAATGTGCTAGGAACATCACCGGACCAGATGAGCGTTGAATATTTCTGGGAACCGACCCAGCCGCATCTTACGAGGTGGAGCATGTTGTCAGCATTGCCCTCTGCGGCTATGCCGTCCGTAAATGCTTTGGCATAAAGCTTTGGATAAATGTTGGCGACCTCAAGAGCTGTTCCCATGTGGTATCTGTAATTATCATAATCGTATACGGCAAGATCAGGCTCAGCGTTGTCAAGCCAGAACATGTCGATACCGTAGTCGTAGTAGTTTTTCTTGCATTTTTCCCAGATAAATTCTCTGGCTTCAGGATTGGTCACATCGATTATGAGGCAGTCGCCCTGAAAATCATATGTCTCGATTGTTCCGCGCTCGGTTGTCATAAGAAGTCCGCGCTCGTACATTTCCTCAAAATTCTCACTCTTGCGGTCAACCGAAGGCCATACGGATACGACAACCTTTGTTCCCATCGAATGAAGTTCATCAACCATAGCCTTTGGATCCGGCCAGTACTCAGGGTCGAAATGCCAGTCGCCCTGTCTTGTCCAATGGAAAAAGTCGATGACGATTACGTCAAGCGGTATTCCGAGTTCCTTGTATTTGCGGGCAACCGAAAGAACCTCGTCCTGGGTTCTGTAACGGAGTTTGCACTGCCAGAGACCGAGAACGTCGTTTCGCATTATAGGAGCGCGTCCTGTAACTGCCGTATAATTCTCAATGATTCCGCGCGGTGCGTCTGCTACTGTGATCCAGTAATCGATTTCCTTGGAAGCCTGTGCAACCCACTCGGTATAATTTTTACCGAAAGAAGCACTTCCGACACCCGGATTGTTCCAGAGGAAACCATAACCGAGACTTGACACGGTAAAAGGAATGGAAATCTGTGAATTTCTCTGTGCAAGTTCAAGCACACATCCCTTGAGTTCAAGGTACGGCTGCTGATACTGGCCCATTCCGTAAAGTTTCTCACCGTCGTTGCTCTCAAATCTCATCGTGAGCGAATAATCTCCGCCGATTATCGGCTTGTAATTGCGGGCAATCAGTTTGAGGCATCTGCTCTCATTGCTGATGGTACCGTAATAACTTCTGTAATATTCCCTGAGGATAAGTTTGCCATCTCTGTAAAAAGAAAGAATGCCTACCTCATTCACATCCGCTCTTATGCGGCCGTTTGTGATGCTCGCCGTTCTGCCGTCGATTGTAATCTTAACCGCATCCGAACAATCCTCCTTCTCCTCGGTAAGCGCCCAGTCATTTCCGGTAAATGCGGCATTTTTGGTGCTGCGTACACGAAGTGAATCCTTTCCCCATGCTTCAATACGGATTTTCTCCGTCTGGTGTGTGAAAAATAATACGTTTTTCTCCTGTTTAAAAATCATAACCTGTCCCTTTCCGCAATATCTGCTTGATATCTTTGTATAGTGACATTATAATGACTTTATAGTTATAATTCTATATCTTTTTTGCCTATTACTAACACTATTTTGATATTATATGTAGGAGGAAGCATGAACTTGCACGATTCTCTTCTCAAAGAAAAAGAGCCCCACGGAAATGTACTGTTTCCACTTAAGGTTCACGATATAATTACCAATCCCGGTATTTCCGAGCGTGTCGGCTGGCACTGGCACAGTGAATTTGAATTTCTGGTCGTCACAAGTGGAGAGGCGGATTTTGGCATCAATGAACGCTCCATAAAAGTCCGTGAAGGCGACATTCTTTTTATAAGACCTGATGTATTGCATTTTATGAGTGCCGAGGGTGGAACGGCGGTTGATTTCTATGCGGTTGACTTTCTTCCTGACCTGTTCGGTGGGTATCCCGCTGATGACATCCACCGTAAATATGTTACACCGGTAGCTGGTGGGGAAATTATTTTTCCCGAACTGTTGGACGGCTCGGAAGCATGGCATAAAGACATCGCCGACAGGCTGACGGAAATACGACTTTTATATGAGGAACACCGTCCCGGCTTTGAACTTCTTATAAAATCTGATATCTGTGCTGTGTGGTATATGATGTTTGAACATGCCGAGCACGCAGTTTCACATGCGGACACTTCATCCGACCACCGCATGGTGCGTATCAAATCAATGCTGTCATGGCTTCAGATGAACTACCGCGAAAACATCACCATTGAGCAGATGGCTGATGTCTTTCATATAAGTGCGGGACAGTTATGTCGTTTTTTCAAATCGATGACCCGTATGTCGGTAATCAGTTATCTGAATTTCTACCGTATAAGCCGTTCCATAGAAATGCTTGAGAAAACCGATTTGCCGATAAGCCGTATTGCACTTGATTCAGGTTATGATAATATCAGTTATTACAATAAGGTTTTTAAAGAACACATGCACATGACCCCCGGAGAATTCCGCAGCCTGTCCAAGGACGGCAGTTCGCACCCGGAAGTCATTACGGTATAAAAACAGCGGGATGCCTGCGCATCCCGCCTCTGTTATCTCTTATCTTCTGGCTGTTTTTGTTGAACTCCAGTCGCCCATC
>FR889223.1 GCA_000431815.1 Butyrivibrio sp. CAG:318
GAGAATACTCAGGCTCTGCCAAACGAATAGCGCAGAGCCTTCAGCCTTTATTCTATCCATACTTTCAAAAGAACACCCTGCTTTAAGGCTCTCTTTCATGCAATCACTATTTTATCTTATCCCAAATTCATCATCCGCTCCATCCGCCACCTTATATATGAATACCCATTCCAAATATTTGCTTTTACCGGATACTCTTTCCTGTAAACAAATACAGTGTGATATTTAACAAAATGTATTCTACACCAATTATGTATATCTTTCATATATATGTTATTTATACCATTCATCCACTGTTCTAAAGCCCATATGTCTTTATCTGACACTAACTCCATTATGAACAGTACATTATAATATTGAATGACACCTACTCTCTTCCTTTCCTCTATTAACCTTTTACACAATAACCTATACTTAATGTTCATATCGTTCCTATGCCCCTCCCTCTAATCTATATTTTCCATCCTTATATACGTTATATATATAATTATTATATAGTACATATAATTGCCTGAAGCATATCCAATGCCTCACTTCCACGTACCTCACCAACAATAATTCTGTCCGGGCGCATTCTTAATGCGGATTTTATGAGGTCTCTTATGGTAACTACATTCCGGCCTTCAACATTGGCATTCCGGGCCTCCAGACGCACGAGATTATCTATATTCATAAGCTTAAGCTCGGCAGAATCTTCTATTGTGATGACCCGTTCTCCACCAGGTATGTATGAAGACAGCGCATTGAGAAATGTAGTTTTACCCGACCCCGTTCCGCCGCTTATGAAAATGTTATATCTGGCCTTTACAAGCGATGCAAGAAATCCGGCCGCTTCTTCCGACACAGAACCTATTTCTATCATCTTCTCCATTGACAGCGGTGTATTATAGAACTTACGAATAGTAATGATCGGCCCATCTATCGCTACGGGATTCATTACAATATTAACCCTTGAGCCGTCGGCAAGCTTGGTATCCGCAATCGGAACCGACTCATTAACTATCTTATTGGCTGATGATGCTATCCTCTGCACAATGTCATTAAGTCTCTTAGGCTCGTCGAATTTCTTGTCCCATTTTCTGATCACGCCATCCTGTTCGATAAAAATCTTATTCCAGCCATTGACCATACCTGTTAATATCAGGTAATTCGGTATTTTTCGGTAGAACAGATCATATACGAGTGCACTGCCGACAATCATTCCTATAAAATAATTAATTATAAGCATCACCTCCCACCGGTTATTGCTTAAGGGATAATTCCGAATGTTTTGAAAAAAGATTATCCTGAATTCAGAACCACAAAGTTGATTTGTGTAGTGCCTAAGATAGCGCATTTTTTCAGCATAGTCAATAGCTTTTTAGCTTTTTTTAAAAAAAGTGGAAAATGACATATTTTTTACATAATTTGGGTAATTTCTGAATATATTTATAGTGTTTTGACAATACTTTCACATTATGGAAAGGATTAGTGAAATATGAAAAAAGATAAGCCTTGTATGACTTATGAAGAAAAATACCTGATTTCCGAACTGGAGCAGACCAAAAATGCTCTTGCCGCTGCATATTCGTCTTTTGAAAATGTAACAGACCCGGATTTAATTGATTCTTGCATATATCAGGTAAATTCGGCACAAAAAAGATATAAATTTCTGTTAGAACGGGCCAAAGAGGCCAATCTTACTATCAAATGCGAAATAATAAACAGAGGGTCTACACTGTAAACCCTCTGTTGGTATTAGAATATATTTCTTCGTTCATTGCTGTTTTGGAATAAGTATATCCGGTATATACGGTCTCAACATTATCCATCACCGGCTCCTGCGGGCATTCCTCACAGACCTTGGCGAATGCTTCACGCAATTTAGAAAGCATTTCCTTTATCCGGACAAGTTCCGTGACATCTTTGGTAATATCTGCCCTGACAATGACTTTATTCATAAAAATATAAAGCGCCATCAGTTTCTTTGATACTTCGTATTGCATATCAAGTGCACCGGTGAGTTCTGCCAGAAGTGCTCTGGCAAGTCCCAGACACCTGCGGTATTCCGCATTATCACTTTTATTTAATGCTGCCATTGCATCATCCAGGTATTTTGCAATAATATCGTACGTGATAACCACAAGTCCGCTTCCGCCTGCCTGCGTAACCTTCATTCCGTATTCCTTACGTTCTTCGCCTGTCAATTAACATTCCTCCGTTTACTGTAAGAGCTGTAAAATTGTCTGCGGACGTTCATTAGCCTGTGCAAGTACCGATGTTGCCGCCTGCGCTATAACACTCTGTGCCGTATATTCCGTCATCTCGTCTGCCATATCACAGTCCTCAATTCCGGAAAGAGCAGAAGTAATATTGACATTATACTCATCAAGACTTGAAACCGTTGCTTCAAGACGATTCTGGTATGCGCCGAGTTTGGAACGTACTGCCGATACCCGTGAAATTGCCTTGTCTAACTTGTCAAGCGCGATTTCGGCGCCCTTTGCCGTACTTACATTGATATCATTAATCTCAAGGGTATGCGTATCTGTTCTAGGAATATCTATTTCTATCTGCTCGCCTTCGTTAGCGCCTGCCTGTATACACATAATTCCGATATCCGTAACCTTGACATTACCGTTATTAAAAGTGGTATCTCCCGGTACTTCGACTTTCATTTCAAAATTATTAACATCTTTGATTGTGATAACTTTACCGTCTGTTCTCAATGAAGCTGTTCCTGCAAAGCCGTCTCCAAGGGATGCCTCACAGTCCTTGCCTGCACTTGTTGTCTCCTTTGCCATTCCAAAAAGAGCTGCAACCTTATCGCTATCGAACTTAACCGTGAGCTCATTTTTCTCACCATATGCCTTATTGGTAAGATCTATATTTCCTGATGAATTATCGACATCCACATTTACGACATTACATCCGGCAATGATTTTATCGTAAATATCATCAAATGTATCGCCGGCATTGATGGTGATGTCTGCTCCGTTGATATTAACGCTTCCCGCCTGATCTGCCGTTACGGTTCCTGCAAATTTGTTAATTGTAGCTGTTGCTCTTGTTGCAGGTGACGTAACATTTATTTTGTAATCTCCTGCCGCAACCTTGTTTGTGGTGGATATTACGGATACATCATTAATATCACTGTAGCATCTTCTGCTCAGTGTTCCGTCAAGAAGAGGCATTGTATTATATTCTGTATCAGTTGAAATTCTATCGACTTCGTTAAGGATCTGGTCTATTTCTTTCTGGATAGCTTCTCTGTCATCATCACCATATGAACCGTCGGCAGCCTGAACCGCAAGTTCTCTTGCTCTCTGAAGCATATTCTCTACTTCGCCGAGTGCGCCTTCTGCAGTCTGCACTACATATATTCCGTCGGAAGAGTTATTGCTTGCCTGGCCGACAGCCTTAATCTGCGTATGCATCTTCTTGGCTATTGCCATTCCTGCCGCATCATCCTTGGCATGATTAATTCTCAGACCCGATGAAAGTCTCTCTATTGATTTATCCAGAGCCGTCTGACCCTTGGTAAGTGAATTATTCGCTATAAGAGCTGAAATATTACAATTTATTCTCATTACGTCACCGCTTTCTTTCTGTTCAAAACTTATCTGTTTTCTATATCGGCAATTTATGCCTTTTACTTAGCAATTGCATCAATAAAAATTCTTGCAGCACGGAATATTTGCTGTGTCGGTACTTTATCAAGCACTCTGCTTCGTCCCTGCGGCTGTACATCTGCTTTGTTCACGTAAATTCTTGCATTGTCAATTCCTGCCAGATTAAGTCTGTCAATTATATTGTTTTTCTGTTCTTCAAGATTCTCTACGTCTTTTTCATCCGAGCACATGATCTGAGCCACAAGATTATCTTTGTCCATTCTTCCTTCGATTGTTATTTCACCACTATCCGTCTGATGAAGCTTTATTGTAAAAATTCCCGAATCATCACCGTTCTCATATATTTTGAGATTAATGATTCCAACACCGTCACTGTTTTGGTATGGAATATGATAATCATTCCTGTGCGCAAGCGTTCCCAAAAGTTTCATGCCATTGCCCCAGTTTCTCATCGTTTCCATATCAATATGGCTGTTATTCTGCCCTACAGCTTTAATAACGGTTTCCATACTTTCCTGTGCCAGTCTGTCAAATTCCTTCGCTGCATCTTCCTTATTGACGATTGCATTGAAAATCTCCTGTTCCACTTCACTTATATCACGTTTGGTCCGGTCCGAATATTCCTTGTAAAGCGTCTGTCCGGCCGTAATTATTGTATTGGCTGCGAAAATATTATTGTATGTATCCGGAATATCATTATCTGTAATAAATTTCAGAACCCGCTCATCCATGTCCGCTGCGTCTTCTGCCATCTTCATATACTCCGTATATACAGGGTCTTCGCCTTCGGTCACATCATTTACCGCGTCTTTTACAAACTGTTCAACCGACATTGCGTCGATGTTGTCTTTCATATTCTCAAGCGCCGATGGTTTTATTTTTCCATTGATACTGCCAAAAAGATTTTTGTAATATGTTACTTTATCTTTTACCTCCACACGCTCGGTATCATCTGAAATACGGTAATCCATATCGTTATTCCTGCGTGTCATATATGCAGTGAGAATATTTCCCATATTAAGTTCCAGTCCCTGATTAACAAGGGCTCCCAACGCATTCATTCCGTCTTTTTCAAAGGTATTTATCAGGCTGTAAATTCCTATGAATTTCTCCCGTTCAGCCGCATCTATTCCGCCCTGGCGTTCAAGTCTGCACAGAAACTCGCTGTATTTTTCTATTTTACGGCTGTCCGTAAGATCATTAATAAAATAATCGTTAAGTTCGGTGACATCCGTTTCCAGCGGATTCACTCCGTCACGTATCATCTGCAGCACCTTGCCCGGTTTCATATTGTGGAATAATTCATTCACCGAATGATCGATGTTCTTTATTTTATCGACATTCTCCGGCGTAATGTCCATTTCATTATAGGCAAGGATTCTAACGGCTCTGCGGCCTTCTTCGTTATCTTCATATCCCATATCCGACAAAAGATCTGAAGCGCTTGCCTTAACTGCCTTGGATACACTGTCCCCGAGATCCGATCTTACTTCTGTGCTCAGGGCCTCATATGCCTCCCCTGCAGCCTGAAGCTTTGCGGTTACAGTGATAGCATGATACGACATGTTTCTTACAGATGGTACCTCTTCGGATTGTGTAACGCTGCCGATAACCGCTGCCGGGGCATTCTTAAGGTTCTCTATTTCTAACATTGCGGCATTTATCTGTATCGTCTCTGATACTGTAACGGTCTGTCCGCCCGGTTTCAGTCCTGAATTCAGTCCGGCCGTCTCATACTCTCTCAGCTTGTCAACAAGCTCTGAAATATCTGTCGTATTTACGGATATTCCGTTCTTCTCCATGGTATGGGCGGCTTCAATTGTCATCATCAATCTTATTTCCATAAGTTCACGGTATGATTTAAGATATTTTCTGTCACCCGATACGTTTTTTTCTTCATTGCCATCTGTTTCTATTGATTTTAATGAATCCAACGTGTAACTCATATCACTGTGAACAAGCGCCATTATATTTCCGGCAGTCATATTCTTAACTGTCTTTACCGCTTCCGCAGCATTCTCCCACGGCTGGTTCTCACCGGTTATAAATGCATCTTTTGCTTTAATTCCTTCTATCATGGCTGCTGCAATATGGTCGATAAGTTTATCCGGCGTCATTTCATCCTGCATATTGTCAAGTATTGTCAATTTGTCCAGATTTTCCTTATTGACTTCAATGTCATTATCAAGCATCCAGCGGCACCGGCCAAGCATATCATCATCCGCTTCATATCCGGCTTCTTCTATTATCCTGCCTACCTGCGGCATAAGCTGTTTCCATTCACTATCTGATATTACACCTTCATTGCAGATATATCCCGCATTTTCGGCTACATATATATTACTGATTGTAAACTTCATATCATTCTGCAAAAGATACGCCTTGGTTCGGCTGTCCGGTTTACTGATATCCGATGCCATCTCAAATGCGTTATATGCATCCGAAACATTCTGTCTGGTCGGCGTTACTCCCTTGGACTGCAATACTTCCGCAATCTTATACATTGCGGCACCCATGCCAAGCACCTGCTTAATATCCGCGGCGTCTATATCCATTCCCGCCCGGAAATCGTCGCAGTACATTGCCAGCTTTATCTGAATCTGTTCAACAACAGTAACTATCTTATCTGATTCAGTGTCGTATATATCAATTCCATCTTCATCTAACGACATTGCTTTTCCGGTATCCATCTTATTGAATATAGCTTTCAGACCGGTTCTTAATGCCTGCGCCTGCTGCTTAACTGCCTCGGATGAACCGTCCGTACCGTCAAGAAGCGAACTCTTATGGCTGTCCTTCTTAAGAATGCCGTCCATACTGCTTCCGAATGCAACTATATCTGCTATAGATGATGCCTGCATCGCCTTACCTCCGCCTTCTTTAACCGAATCCGTATTATATTGATTAGTAGATACGCCGTCTATTCTCATATCATTCTCCCAATGTCCGATAAAAAATACCTGTGTACAGAACCATCTCCATACACAGGTATATTTCGGCTTAAATACCACTTTACATTACTTTTTCATATTAAATTTAATTATGGCTGTTCCGTATGCCGGCAATTTGAAGCCAATCGAGTATTCCCGTCCGTCACATTCGGATTTAACCGCATCATATATTTCACCTGACCCGCACTTTTCATTTAATAAAAGTGTATATTTTCCGCGGCAAGGCACTCCTACTCTGTAGTCTGCCCTCTCCACAGGTGTAAAATTGCACACAAACAACAAGCTGTCCCTTCCGCTCGGTGATTTTCTTATAAAGCTGTAAATGCTCCTGTCAGCATCGTTAGGATTAATCCATTCAAATCCTTCCGGATACTGGTCAAGTTCACTACATGCTTTATATCTTCCGTATATTCCCAGCAATGCCCTTACATATTCCTGCATAGCTTTATGCTGCGGCTCATTAAGAAGATGCCAGTCAAGCGATTTCTTCTCGCTCCACTCTGACAACTGTGCAAAATCCTGTCCCATGAACAAAAGCTTTTTGCCAGGATGTCCCATCATATACGTATATCCTACTTTAAGATTCGCAAATTTATCATCATACAGTCCGGGCATTTTGTTAATCATAGAACATTTGAGATGCACAACCTCATCATGCGAAAGCACAAGTATGTAATTCTCACTGTGAGCATATGTCATGCCAAATGTCAGTCTATTATGATTATTCTTACGGAATAACGGATCCAGTTTCATATATTCAAGAAAATCATGCATCCATCCCATATTCCATTTAAACGTAAATCCCAACCCGCCTTTGTCCGGTCCTGCCGTTATTCCCGGCCATGCTGTCGATTCTTCTGCAATAGTAACCGCACCCGGATTACGGATTGACATTATACTGTTAAGATGTCTGAAAAATTCCATCGCCTCGAGATTACCGTTACCGCCGTATTTATTCGGAACCCAGTTGCCATTCTCTCTCCCGTAATCAAGATAAAGCATTGATGCCACCGCATCAACCCTTAATCCATCCACATGGAATTTCTCTACCCAGAAAAGCGCATTGGCTATGAGAAAGTTCGACACCTCATGCTTGCCGTAATCAAATACCTTTGTGCCCCAGTCAGGATGTTCTCCCTTTCTCGGATCCGCATATTCATATGCACATGTTCCGTCAAAAAGAGCAAGACCGTGTGCATCTTTAGGGAAATGTGCCGGTACCCAGTCAAGAATTATCCCAATTCCTTTGCGGTGCATATAATCCACAAAATACATAAAGTCCTCCGGAGTACCATATCTGGATGTCGGAGCATAATATCCGGTTACCTGATATCCCCACGAGCCATCAAATGGATATTCCGCTATTCCCATCAGCTCGATATGGGTATATCCCATATGCTTTACATATTCTGCAAGTTCATGTGCAAGCTCCCTGTAATTAAGAAATCCGTCCTCTGTTCCGTCATCCTTCTTCTTCCATGAACCCGGATGTACTTCATATATGGCCATCGGTTCCTTCCATGCCTCATGCCTGGTATGGCGGTTTCTCCATTTATCATCCTTCCACACGTATCCGTTCAAATCCGTAACTATCGACGCTGTCTCCGGTCTGACCTGCGCATAGTTAGCATAAGGATCCGCCTTATAAAGTCTGCTTCCATCCTGTGTGATAATTAAGAACTTATACTGGTCGCCGAGCTCTGCCTTGTCCGTAAACAGCTCATATATCCCGGAGCTGCCGAGTCTCTTCATGCAATAACCGTCCTCATTCCAGTTATTAAAGCTTCCTACTACATACACATCTTTAGCATTCGGCGCCCATACCGCAAAATATATGCCTTTCGTTCCGTCATCGGCGCTGGCTTTATGCGCTCCAAGCTTCTCATATATCTCATAATGAGTACCCATACCAAACAGATAACGGTCTCCTTCCGTTATAAAAACTCTGTCTTTCGCCATAATACCTCCTGATTGATATGCCGAAACCGCACATCAAATTTAATGTGTAAATTATACCATATTTTTTTGCATATTTCCACCATGATGTGCTATAATCTCGATAGAGGTTTTTGAACTTCAATCAACTCAGAAAGGTCATTTATTTATGTTATTCAAATTAATCGACTCATCCTACATAAACGAAATTACTTTTATCAGCATTATAATTGCATTCACCGCAACATGCGTTATCATCAGTCTGTGTAAGAATATTCTTCCGAGAGACCAGGGCCGCGCATTTGCCATTAACGGTAAGAAATCCGAAGGTAAACCAAGAGGCGCCGGCATCATCTTTGTGCTTGTATTTGCAATATGTTCTTTTCTCTTCATACCATACTCCAATGAGATGCTTATATACCTCATTCTTGTAGTTGCTTCAATGTTAAGCGGATACCTTGATGACAGGGCCAATTCACCATGGGGTGAATATAAGAAGGCAATCATCGACCTTGTCCTCGCAGTGATTTGTGCAATAACATACGTTAATTATAATGGTACACATATCCAGTTATTTTATTCCGACGCATTAAGTTTCACCATGCCTACGGTTCCTTTCATCATACTCGCTGTTGTACTTATATGGGCCAGCATTAATGTAACCAACTGTTCCGATGGCGTTGACGGACTTTGCGGAACTCTTTCAATTATATCAATGATGACAATCTACGGAATCTGCCAGATTAAGGGAATCGATGCTTCTGTCAAGCATATGATACTTCTCTTTGCCGTATGTCTCCTCGGATATCTCTGGTTCAATGCCTCACCGAGCCGCCTCCTTATGGGTGATGCCGGTTCGCGTGCTATAGGATTTTTCATGGCAATAGCCATACTTAAGACAGGAAGTCCTTTCTTATTCATTCCTGCCGCAATCGTGCTTATTGTTGATGGCGGCCTGGGCCTTGTCAAGGTGTTCCTGTTACGTTTCTTTAAGATTAAGATTCTTGCAAATACAAGAACACCTATCCATGACCATATGCGTAAAAGCAAAGGCTGGTCCGATACACAGGTCGTATTCAGATTTTCGATTGTTCAGCTTGTTGTATCTCTTGCCCTGCTTTTTGCTTAATCAATAAGCACGCTAAAATTAACATTGCCTTTATAGTCGCCTGGCCGGTTAATATCATCATCCGGAACCAGGCGATAATATATTGTCGCTGAATCCGTGGTATCTGCCAGGTACGAACCTTCGGCAAGTTTTAGGAAATTGCCGTTTCCAGTTTTACTCACCTCGGCCGACACATTATATCTGACCGCTTCATCTCCTACGCGTGTGACCGACACATTCTGCTCCGTGTCAACGATAACTCTCTTCCGGCCCGCCATCCCATCCATGCCGTTGTTATATACATTTACCTTAATAGGATATTTCTTATTGATCTCACAGCTTGCCGGGACACTGACCTCAAAACCCATAACATATATATGGCATTCCGTTTTTGCGTTTCCTGCCACCGCAGTTATCACCGCTTCGCCCGTTACTCCGGCCGTTACCAGTCCGTCTGCGTCAACCGATGCCGTTTCCGGATTGGATGACGTCCATGTTATCCGCTTATCCAGTGCATCTGACGGTGATATCTTAGCCGTAAGTTTCAATGTGTCACCACAGTTCTGCTCCATAATTGCATACTCTTTATCAAGGCTGATGTCCGCCGCCGTTATTTCCGTCCATTGCGCCGTAAACGTGGTATCTTTAAAAATACCCTTGTCATATTCGGCAGGAAGATAATTCCGGTATATTTTGCCACTGTCCGCCTTCCATCCTGCAAATTTGTACCCCGGTCGTGACGGCGTATCCAGTAATATTGAATTGACGCCAAGCCTCTGCTTTGTATAATCTGTGGCACTTCCGTTTTGTTTACCGCCGTTAAGTTTAAAATTATATTTAAATGGTTCAAACACAACATATGCCGCTTCTGAATTCTTAATCGATACCGCATCCACTTTGGTATCCACACCTCCTCCCAATGAAGTATCACCGTTAACCTGCCTGAACACAACCATGATCCATGCCGTCTTTGAGCTGAGCCTGCGCTTATCTCCGGTTGCCATCCAGTCACCGTCTTCAAGCATATGAAATGTCCGGTCAAATTCTGCGCAGTACACATAAAATTCCTTACTGAACACAAATGAAATCTCACTGCCGGCGTTGACCTTAAAAAGTTTAACATACGCAAGTCTTGACTGATTATACCAATAGAAACTGTCCTCTATTGAATTACCGACCCTCTCTTCCTCGTTGGTCATATAAGCAGAATATCTGTCTATATCGGAAACGCTGTATACACGGCCGGGAGATGTAATTTTCGTGATTTTGTCCGATGTTATGCCCCAGCTTACGCCCTGCTTATCCGGATAGTATACACTGCTGCCGCTCCAGTAAGCTGCCGCAGCAGCCTGCACCGGCATCAACAGCACCAGTGCAGCTGCAGCAATAATTTGTACTATTTTTTTAATCATTTTTTCTTCAAATCCACCTTAAACTCAATTGTGGCAAGATAATCTCCGGCCTCTGTCTTGTCATTGGCATTTACCGCACTCATGCTTATGTCACCGATACTGTTGACTATATTGCTTCCGTCTTCAAAATGTCCGACAATATATCCGTTACTGCCTATAGGATTACCTCCGGCACTAAACCTGGTCTCAAGTGTGGATACCGTTTTCCCTGCCGGAACATTCTGCCTCTTCATGACTACCATTGACCTGCTGTCACAACCCGATGAAATACTTACTTCTATGTATTCATCCGGACGTATGTTTACCAGTTCCGCCCCTACCTTAAATGATGTAGCCCTGTCGGACGGTCTTATAACCGCCGGAATCGTAATCTCAAATG
Source organism: Butyrivibrio sp. CAG:318 (assembly GCA_000431815.1). Lineage (GTDB taxonomy): Bacteria > Bacillota > Clostridia > Lachnospirales > Lachnospiraceae > Eshraghiella. The sequence continues at coordinate 11,397 of FR889223.1, forward strand.
CTGAATTGTCCACGGTATACGTTACCGGCACCGAAGCCGTTCCTCCATCCGTTGTGATATTGGCCGCATATGCCGCCTCGCTGACCGACATGATCAACACCAATGCAAGTACTCCTGTTAAAATTCTCTTTATCATGCTGTTCCTCCTAATAAACTGTTAATGTAATCTGCTGATACACTGAATTAAACGGTGTATCATCATAAACCGAGTGGGACAACGCTATAATGTCCAACTCATAAATTCCCTTCTCAAGCCGTTCCATAAAATCGAGTTTTTCACCTTCTCCGGGCATAAGCTCTTTACTCTCGGCAATTTTCTTTCCGGAGGCTTCGACAATGTATCTCATAACACACTCATTTTTCTCCGGATTGTACACAGTCATGCCATGTCCGCCATCATCCCAGGTCATATCCGAAAAACCGGGAACACTTATATACAGCCCTGCATACATACTCTCCATATTCATGTCGGGAATCGTCTCATCAGGTTCAATTACGGCAGTCTCGGCCGGACGTATTTCCATCGCCCTCACGTCTGACTGCCTGCGGACGATCATAATCCCTGCGACAAACAATGCCAGCAGAGGAATCAGGTAAACCACAAGCCTGAATCTCACAACTGCAGCATAATATCTGCCGTCAAGTAATCTTCCTCCTTTAATCTTCGATAAATGTCTTGCTGCTCTCTTTTTCGCTTTGCCGTATCCTTCACACTTCTTAATACGTCTGAACCGTACATAGCCTGTAACACATTCATCTCCTGATGCCTTTACCACTTTTTCCAACATGTCTGCGGAAATGTCTTTCTGTCTGTTTTTTCTTAACGTAATTATTAACCACCTTCCTTGTCACAATGATATTATCTGGGTTGCTGATTCGAACTGTACTGATAATTGATAAAAAGAATGCGGTGAAACCGCCGTTGCAAATTCGAATGTAAAAATAAAATAACGCTGCCGCATCTTAAAGTCAATAGCGGCAGCGCAATTTATATTTTATTAATTTTATTTAGGAAAATTTAATGTCATGTTATAGATTTCTCTTTTGGGAACCCCTCTGTCCTTCGCAACAAGCTTGATTGCTTCCCGCCTTTCTATCCCTTGTGACTCATAATGCTTAAGGTGCTCCTCTAAAGGCATTTCCTTCCAAGCATCCTGTTTATCGCGGATAATATCCTCCCGGTTAAGCCCTGCAATTACGAGTACGTATTCCCCACGCGGTTCATTTGCATTATAATAGTCGACTGCACCCTTGATGTCTGAACGGTACACAGTCTCATGGCGCTTGGTAAGTTCCTTGCACACCGCAATCTGTCTGTCACCTCCGAGAATCTCTGCCAGTTCGGCAAGCGTCCTGCACAGTCTGTGCGGTGCCTCATATATGATCATGGTGCGTGTTTCATGCGAAAGTTCCTCAAGAACTGCGGCACGTTCTTTCTTATCTGACGGAAGAAAAGCTTCAAAAACAAATCTTCTCGTCGGAAGCCCCGAAATGATCAATGCATTGATACATGCTGCCGGTCCCGGAACGGACGTTACGTTAATTCCGGCCTGAACCGCCTGTCTTACAAGTTCTTCACCCGGATCGGATATTCCCGGTGTTCCGGCATCGGTTATCAACGCTACAGTCTGTCCGGCAAGCATTTTATCAACAAGAACTTTAGCTTTATCAACTTTATTATATTCATGATAGCTTGTCATCGGCGTATCAATCTCAAAATGATTTATAAGCTTTATGCTGTTCCGTGTATCTTCCGCCGCTATCAAATCAGCTTCTTTCATAATTCTGACCGCACGCACCGGCATATCTTCAAGATTGCCTATCGGTGTTGCACACAGAAAAAGCTCTCCGGTTTCTTTATTTTTAATATCCAAAATCAAACCTCCGGTCTACGAGTTATATACATTAAGTAATTCATCCGTATAAACACCGGGCGATGTATATACGATTAACGGGCTTTCTGCTTTAAGCATCGGCCGTCCTCCGCGGATTCCCTCTATAAGTACCATGTTGGCATCCTTATCCGCATACGGATGCACCATGCGCATACGTTTGGGTTCTATCCGGTATTGTTTCATGAGCATTATTATCTCCGTGAGACGATGCGGCCTGTGCACCATATAAAAACGTCCCGACGGTTTCAGGACTTTGGCGGCCTCCCTTATAACATCTTCCAAAGTGCATAATATTTCATGACGCGCGATTGCCTTATGACTCTCCGGATTCTTGAGCCCGTGGTTCTCATTCATATATGGCGGATTAGTTGTGACAACATCAAAAGAAGCCCCACCAAACAGTCGGGAAGCTTCCTTTATATCACCATGCACAATATCGACATCTGCCTCAATCTTATTCAATTCCACACTTCTACGGGCCATGTCAACATTAATATCCTGTATCTCCAGTCCCGTAAAATGCAGTCCGGTAATCTGATCATTGCGTGCTTTCATCAGAATCGGTATGATTCCGTTTCCGCATCCGAGATCAAGAACCTTATCGTCCTGCCTCACTGTGGCAAACGCACTTAATAAAACCGCATCCATTCCAAAGCAGAAAATATCTGTGTTCTGTATTATTCTGTATCCGTTTCTTTGCAGATCATCAAGTCGCTCACCCTGATTCAGCTTAATTGTCATCTAACTTGGATTTTCCTTCCTTACGTTCAAGTTCTTCAAGCGCACGGATCTCGGCATCTGCCATATCTTCCTTGTAACTGTTGTTACGACGCTTTTTAGGTTTGAATTTAATTTCATCAACCTTATATTCTTTGATATCTTTCTCGCCATTTTCCAGTGTGACAATAATTTTGATCTTCTGTCTCAGGACATTGACGCTGTATACTTCTCCGGTCATTCCGTCCTTAGTGGACACTTTATCCCCGACATCCGGGAGTCTGCTGTTAAGATATTCATAGGTATCCTGTTCATTCTTAAGGCAGCACATAAGCCTGCCGCACATTCCCGATATCTTGGCCGGATTAAGCGAAAGATTCTGTTCCTTAGCCATCTTAATTGACACCGGTATAAATTCCGACAGATACGACTGACAGCACAAAACTCTGCCGCATATTCCGATTCCGCCACGTATTTTGGTCTCATCACGCACGCCTATCTGGCGAAGTTCTATTCTGGTTCTGAACACAGCTGCCAGGTCTTTTACCAGTTCACGGAAGTCAATTCTTCCGTCCGCCGTGAAGTAAAAGAGCACTTTATTGTTATCAAATGTATACTCAACATCTATAAGCTTCATCTCAAGCTTATGCTTGGCTATTTTCTCAAGACATATCTTGTATGCTTCTTTCTCTTTCTTACGGTTGGCCTCCTCTTTCTTATCATCCTCGGCCGTAGCAATACGGATAACCGGTTTCAGCGGAAGTACCACTTTATCATCTTCGACTTCTCTTATTCCAAGAACAACATTACCGTATTCCACACCTCTTGCTGTCTCAACGATAACGTGCTGTCCCTTTTCTATTTTCATATTCATCGGGTCAAAAAAATATACTTTTCCGGCCTGTCTGAATCTGACGCCTATAACTTTAATCATGTCAATTCTCCTTAATATTTAACAGCATAAGCTCGATTGCCAAATCAAAATTAACATTGGCATCAAGTCTCTGCTTGGCTGTCTCACATCCGCGCAGGATATTCTCCAGTCCTTCATAGGAACTCTTGCTTGCCTGCTTTCTTATATAATTAATATCATCCATAAACACCAGATTATTGGCATCCTTGGTCACTTTAAAAAGCAGGACGTCCCTAAACCACATCTCGATAACATCAATATAGTCCTTTATGTCATCCTTGTATTCTCCGGCACGCTTAACCGCGTCAAGAATGTCCGGATTACTGTATGTGTGTATATTCTTGGCTATTTTGAGGGCTTCATCCCTTATCTTATCAAATACGTCCGATTTTACAAGCGAAACCGCACGACCAATCTTTCCCTGTGCATACGAAGCACACATTCTCGCTTCATATTCCGGAAGCTTATGCTCACGCATGAGATAGTCCGCCACAACGCTGTCCCTTAACGGTCTGAACTTAAAAATAATACATCTTGATATGATCGTCGGCAGAAAAATCTCATCATTATTCGTAAGAAAAATGATAACACTGTATGCCGGCGGTTCCTCAATGGTCTTAAGAATCGCATTCTGCGCCTGGACTGTCATTTTCTCGGCTTCGTCGATGATATATACTTTATATCTGCCGTTATACGGCTTAATCTGTATATCTTCCACAAGACCGGTTCTCACATCATCAACACCGATGCTGCCCGGTTTCTCATGCCGCACCCATATGAGGTCGGGATTGTTCCCGGATTCTGTCTGCTTACAGAAATGACACTCTCCGCAGCCTTCGGCACCTCCCTTTTCACAAAGAAGAGCCTCGGCAAAGGCCTTGGCAACCATCTTTTTGCCGGAACCGTCATCTCCGTCAAAAATATATGCATGGTTGACTTTATTGTTAGTTATCGCATTCTTAAGCTGTGCGATTATATTCTCATGTCCTATAATTCTATCATATGCTGACATAGCTGTATCCTCCCTTGTTCCGGCACTACGCCACTATATCTAAGAGCAGTCCCTGAATCTCGCCTACTTTATTAAGAATCGTAAGGTTGTCCTTCTCGTCCTTGACAAGCTCCCTGGCAAGATCATCAAGATTCTTATCCACCAGCCTTACTATGCCGTAAACCCTGTGTCTGCCTCTTCTGTCAAGAAAATTCTCTCTTGAAAATTCATGGGAATGGGTAACTACCTCATTCATAAATTCCTTGACGAGTGAACGGTATTTCTTCATATCGGTGACATCCATATGCTTAGCGATTCTCTCACCCTGTGCCGTAATCTCGTCCATAAGGGATCCCAGCTTATTCTGCAAATCTTTCTCTTCGATATTGCTGACAAGCATAAACTTAAACGACCCGTCCGATTCCTTGGGCGTACTCTTAATTTCAATAGGCGCCGCGCCTGTAATATCTTTAACCTTTATGGCCATTTAAAAATCCCTCCTTTTCCACATAATTATATCATACCTGAATCTAAATTGCTAGTTTATCACATCCGCAATATATGCACGTATTTTATCAATACACCTGTCAAGGTCATCATTATTAAATCTGATATCTATATCGAGCGCTGCTATTTTATCGTCAGAGAAATCATCCTCATCCGCAAGAAATCGTCTGCACATCTCAGCATATTTGGGATTCTTCTGTGAATCCTCCCGCGCAAGCGCCCTGTGTATACGTGTCTTCGCATCTACTTCTATATATATCGGATGTACTCTGTCTTTACCGTAGTAATTTCTTATTTTATCGTAAGCCTCCAGTGTTCCTATTATGATATATGTTTCTTTTGAGTCCATATCTATCTGTCCGTCATCGAGGGTAAAATATTTCCACACTCCGTAAACCGTGTTATACGCGCGAAGTTCCACTATCCGGCCCTGCTCCTCATACTGCGCACAGTGTTCTTCATCAGTAAAAAAATATTCCCTGCCATCCGCTTCACCGTCTCTCATCGGTCTCGTGGTGTACATCGTAACCGTCTTAAGCCCGCAATCCGCCTGACCCACCAGCCTTGAAAAAATCGTATCTTTTCCCGATGAACTTTTTCCCATAATCACAAAAATATCTGCCATGTAAATCTCCTGTTTCAATCGTCCGTTACCGGTATCATGCCGTCCGCCGTGATTCCTCGTATCTCAAAACCGCGTCCGGCGTACTCTTTAATTTCCCTTAAAATGTCATCGCTTACCATCTCGCCCGGAACTACCCACGGCACTCCCGGCGGATAAATGTATACATATTCCGCGCATACTCTGCCGGCTGCATCTTCCGCGGTTATCATCTGCATATCGTGCCCGTCAATCTCCCATGGCTCATGCACCTTAACCGGCCACCCGAAATCTATATTTTTATCCTTGTGCACACTGTGTATTTTATTATCTGTCTCCAAAAGCGCATTATACAGTCTGTCGATTCCTTCATCGGTATCCATGCAGCTTGTCATTGCGATGACGTATTCCGCGGATGCCATCTCAGCTTCAAGATGATATTTGTCCCTGAGAATCCGCATAAGTATATTTCCGTTTATGTCGGAATTATCCGTACATATGACCACTTTCTCCATATCATATCTGCTGCTTTCAAACAGCCGCAGATGCTTAAAACTCCTGCATTTTTCACGAAATTCCGCCATTCTTTCATAATGGTATGCGTGAAGGGCCGCTCCCTCGCTTTCCATAATGTCCATGCACCGCTCAACCGACGCGGTCAACAGATATGACGGGCTTGTACTCACATATATATCTGTGTATTTCTTGATAACACGACTGTCAACCCGGCCGCTTCCCACACACAGAACCGCCGTCTGCGTAAAAGCCGGAAGCGTCTTGTGAAGGCTCATTATAACAATATCCGCGCCCTCCGTTACAGGGTTTGACGGGAATTTGTCCCCGATTCCGAAATGAGCACCATGCGCACAATCAACTATCAGCACTCCTCCGTGCGAATGTACAATGTCCGCTATTCTTCTGATGTCTGATACTACACCTTCATAAGTCGGTGAAGTTATAAACACAGCCTTAATATCCGGAAATTCGCAGTATCTGCGCTCTATATCTTCCGGCATTATCTCACCCGCAATCCCCGCTCCATCCGTGTGCGGATAAATATATTCCGCGCGTATCTGCCTTACAAAAATAGCATTATATGCTGATTTATGCGAATTTCTGGCAATCAGGATTCTCTCGCCCGGCCTTACCGCTGCCGATACCGCTGCCATTATTCCCGATGTGCTTCCGTTTACCAGAATATAAGATTCCCGCGCTTTATAAAGTCTGTTTACACGCTCCGTCAAGTCTTTGAGAATCCCCGCAGGCTCATGCAGATCATCAAATCCGTCTATCTCCGTAATATCGTAATCATACGGATTGATATTCCACGTGAGGTTTCTCTTATGCCCCGGCATATGTAACGGGTACATGTCCGACTGCGCATACGCTTTCAGTCTGTCCGTAAGTGTTCCCATCCGCGCACCTCTACATAAAACGGTTGATGAGTGAATTTATTTTATCCATATCATCATTAACCTGATTCTCTATATTTTCTTTCCGGTATTCAAAAATAATCCTGTCATAATCGCCCTGTTCCGTTATTCTGTAAGCGCCACGCACTCCCTCATCACTCATATCCTTATCGCTGTACTCCAGTACTCTTTTTGCATCGGCATATCCCAGATTCATTCGGACTTTCGCACCGCGTGGTGTAAAATCAAGCGTCCCGTTCCAAAAATCCCCTATCTCCGCCGACGGTTTAATATATACAAATTCCGCATCCGGGTATCTGTCATAATCAATCTTTCTGTCCATTGACAGTCCTATAACTATAAAATGCCTTATACCCTTATCATAAAGCGGCTCTATCGGCAGATTGTCCGTAAGCCCGCCATCCCTGTATTTTCTGTCGCCTATCTGTACCGGCGTATATATAAAAGGCAGTGCGGATGATGCCAGAAGGATATCCTTAATCTCATCCTGCGGTCTGTTATTCAGCTCAAAATATCTGATACTGCCCTGTCCCTCTCCGTTCTCATCATATTCCGTGGCCGCGGCATAAACTGTTACATCACCGGTTCTGACCTGCTCCAGATTGACATAATCATCTATCATCTTAAGCAGTCCTTCCCTCGAAACCAGGCCTTCCTTACCGTCAATCATCGATGGCTCGATTGCGAGAAACTGCCCCCGCGAGACGCTCTCCCATGCCGCCCCGGCCGCCTTGATGTCCTTATTGGCAAAAAGAACCGCATTCAGCGCCCCGACGCTCGCGCCCGAAACCGCCGTGATGTAATCCTGTATTCCGTATTCCCACAATGCCTTAAAAGCACCGGCCTGATATGCTCCCTTGCCGCCGCCTCCAGCCAACACCAATCCCCATTCGTCCTTAGAAAAATCTTTCATTGCACAATCCTCCGCCATAATTCCAATGTATTACTATTATATTGCACGGACGGACATTTGGCAACCGGTTGTGGTGTATCCCTCCCATAAGCCAAAAAAACAGGTCTCACAGCGTACGCCGCAAAACCTGCTCAATTCTTATTCCTTTATTTCTCGTCAAAATCCTTCATTCTAAAACAAAAAGCGCCGCTTCTCTACGAAGTGGCGCTCCTTTACGCTTAAATATTTTTTATGCTCTGATGATATAATTATCTTTCCTCGGCGCTGCCTCTTTGACTCCGCCTTCATCCCTGTAACCTAGGATGCAATTTCCGATACCTTCACAGTTCTCCGGCAAGCCCCATTTCTTCATAAGGTCCTTACCTTCCGGACTTTCAAATACTTCCTTCGCCCTGAAGATATAACATGAATCCACGCCTACCGCCTGTGCCGCATTAAGAAGGTTACCCATAACCAGCACTCCGTCATACAGATATGTCGGTCGCTCCTTGTCTGCAAAAACAATCAGGACTGTCGGTGCTCCGTAAAACGGATCTCCGTCCATTCCCGCTACCGCCGCATTCATCCTTGACAATTTCTTAACAAGCTCCGGCTCCTGAACAACCACTATATACGGTGACTGCTTACCCATTCCCGTCGGCGCATATGTTCCGGCTTCAAGTATCGCATTCAGCTCGTCGTCCTTAATCTGCTCCGGCAGATACTTTCTGCAGCTTCTTCTATTCTTAAGATCATACAATGTCTCTTTCACAATTATTACCTCCTTGCATTAATTTGTATTTATATTATCACAAATATCCGGTTACGCAAGTGGAAAATTGCCCATTATTGTGGATAACCTGCTTTATAACAAAAAAAAACCCTAAATACTTTAAGTATTTAAGGTAATAAAAGTGCCCAGAACCGGAATCGAACCAGTGACACGAGGATTTTCAGTCCTCTGCTCTACCGACTGAGCTATCTGGGCATTTGACAAGTATTAACTTGTAGTAGCGGGGACAGGATTTGAACCTATGACCTTCGGGTTATGAGCCCGACGAGCTTCCAGACTGCTCCACCCCGCGTCAATATTTTACTTTATCCTGTATAGTATCATAATGAAAATTATGAAGTGGATGGAGGTGGATTCGAACCACCGAAGCGTTCCGCAACAGATTTACAGTCTGCCCCCTTTGGCCACTCGGGAATCCCTCCATAAGA
>FR889224.1 GCA_000431815.1 Butyrivibrio sp. CAG:318
TCTTCCGATGCAAACCGTCAGAAAATATACATTAGAAACGCCACCGGCTTTCAAAACCCCGGCGCACTCATCAATCGTAGTTCCGGTAGTGTAAATATCATCCGTCAACAGGACTCTTCTATATTTTACACTATCTCCCATAATTTGAAAAGCATTATTTAAATTATGCACACGTTCTTTATCATCAAGTTCTTTCTGCGGTCTGGTGTTCTTCACACGCATGAGCAGTCTGTTGTCTACCGGTATTCCACTCAGGCGCGAAAGTTCATTTGCAAATATCTCAGCCTGATTATATCCCCTTCTGCGGTATCTGGCTTTATGAAGTGGGACCGGAACTATAACTTCAGGTTTCCACAACCTGAAATACCGTTCATAAGACTTCAGCGCACACTCTGCGTAAAAACCGGCATATTCACGCCTGTTATTATATTTAAACGCATACATTGATTTTTTCATGGCATCCGTGTACGAAAATACTGCCACACCCCTGTCAAAAACATGATTTTTACGCATACAGTCAGAACAGTATTCCTGCGCATCGTCTTCCAGTTTTTTACCGCACTTAAGGCATGCCGGCTGTTTTATCAGAGTGATTTTGCCGGAACACCCGGGACATATCTTTGGTCTTTTTATCTGTCCCGGCGTAAAAAGAATATCATCGCACACCGGGCATCTTCTGGGATATATAACGTTATATAGTTTGGATAGTATTCCTTCCTTTATTATATCGCCGCCTCCTTAATTCTTATATCAAGTGAAGAAAACCTCTTCTGTTCATTTTCATTGGATATCATATTGTAAAATGTCTGTTCGCTTCCCACAATGCAGATGCACTTGCGTGCTCTTGTCACCGCAGTATAAAGAATATTACGGTTCATAAGCATTCTCGGTCCGTCAAGCAGCGGCAGCACCACCGCCGGATACTCGCTTCCCTGCGATTTGTGCACTGTAACGGCATATGCATGTTCCAGTTCATCGGTTTCTTTAAATGTATATGTAACATATCTTTCTTCATCAAAGCGCACCGTCATTTCAGACAAATACAGATTAATATTATCGACTATTCCCATATCGCCGTTGAATACCCCCATTCCGGTCTCAATCGGAATTCCGTTCCTTCCGCGCACCTCCCACGGGATTTTATAATTATTTTTAATCTGCATAACTTTATCGCCTTCGCGGAATATTATGCTTCCTATTTCTTTCTCAACCTTGGAGTTTGATGGCGGATTAAGATACTGCTGCAATACAGTATTCAGGCGTTCAACTCCAAGGCTTCCTTTTCTCGTCGGTGTAAGCACCTGCACATCATTCGAACTGCAGTCTGTGTAAGCCGGCAGTTTTACTTTCACAAGTGTAACAAGTGCATTGATGATCGCATTGGCATCCGTCCTCCTTATAAAAGGAAAGTCCCTGCTTGAAGGTCCTATTTCAAAAAGTTCACCTTCGTTGATCTTATGTGCATTGACCACAATATCTCCGGCTTCTTCCTGTCTGAAAATCTTGGCAAGCCTTACCGTGTTAAAACAGCCCGACGCTATTATATCTTTAAGGACATTACCGGGACCGACGGACGGAAGCTGGTTGGCATCTCCGACCAGTATGAGCCTCGTACCGTCCGCTATGGCTTTCAGAAGGCTGTTCATAAGAAAGATATCAACCATTGACATCTCGTCTATAATAACCACATCCGTTTCAAGCGGATTGGTTTCATTGCGTTCAAATGATGCGTTGCTTATTTCATCCGATAATATTCCGGAAAGTTCAAGCATTCTGTGAATTGTCTGTGCTTCATGTCCTGTTGCTTCCGTCATCCTCTTAGCCGCACGGCCGGTAGGTGCCGCAAGCATTATATCCATGCCTTTGCGTTCAAAATATCGTATTATAGTATTGATCGTTGTTGTTTTACCCGTTCCCGGTCCGCCGGTTATGACAACAATTCCGCTTCCGGCCGACGCCCTTACAGCCTCCCTCTGCATGCTCTCCAATGTTATATTCTCTTCTTTTTCAATGGAATGCAGGTCTTTATCAAAGGCCTTCTCATCCGGCATATCTTCAAATTTAAGTGCAAAAAGTCTGTGTGCTATCGCAAGTTCCGTGTGATACACCGAATACAGGTAAACCGCTTTGATTCCATCGACATCACGGACCATCACTTTGCGGTCTATCATCAGATCCGTCAATATTTCCTCCGGTTTTGCAATAAATACTCCAAGAAGCCTTCCGGCTTCTTCTATGAGTGCATCCATCGGATAATATGTATGTCCGGCCGAAACTGCCGCCGACAAAGCATACAGTATGCCACTCTTGATGCGGAATGGCGAATCAAGTTCCATTCCGGAATTTTTTGCTATTTCATCTGCTATTTTAAAACCCACGCCTTCCATGTCATCGGCTAACTTGTACGGGTTATTTTCTATGATTTCATAAACCTTTTCTCCGTATTCCTTGTATATCTTGACCGCAAGATTCATTCCTATTCCGAGTTTACCCAGAAAAAGCATGGCATTGCGCATTCCTTTTTTCTCCGCTACCTGGTCTGCTATTTCCATTGCCATCCTGTTGCTTATTCCTTTGACCTGTGAAAGTTCCTCCGGGTTCTCCTCAATAACGCGGAAAGTATCCATTTTGAAATGGCGGACTATCCTTGCCGCAAGTGCCGGACCTACTCCTTTAATCGCGCCGGAACCGAGATACCGCTCAATGGAATCCATATCTTCCGGGCGGCTTTCCTCATAGCTTGTAACCTTGAACTGGAGGCCGTATGTCTGATGCACCGTAAAATCACCGTTAAAAGCAACATACTCACCCGCATTAATAAGGTGCAGTGTTCCGACGCAGACCATCTCTTCATCTATATCATCCGCATAATCCGGACATTCTGCCTGAAGGCGCTTTATTTCATCAGATGTAAGCGAAACATCAAGTATAGTATGTCCGTTATCGCTGTTAG
>FR889225.1 GCA_000431815.1 Butyrivibrio sp. CAG:318
GTGCAGCCAAGCAAGAGCGTGCCGCCAGAGGGCTTATGCCGGGGTGTATTTAGTTCCGGGGTGTATTTGGTTCCGGGGTGCATTTAATTCTGTGCAAATTCCGAGAGACGCAGGTCTTTGTTGCGGTCGAGGACCATGCCGACACTCCATTCGTTGACGAAGAGGAGGAGAGGACGGTCTTTGAGGTCCTTGATTTTCTTCATGTCGGATGTGCCGACTAAGCGGTCGAGGTTGATTTCTGTTGGATTTTCGATCCAACGGATATATTCGTACGGAAGAGGCTCGAGGCGGATATCAACATTGTATTCGGATTCAAGCCTGAACTTTAAGACGTCAAACTGGAGAACGCCGACAACGCCGACGATGATTTCTTCCATGCCGGTATTGTACTCCTGGAAAATCTGGATTGCGCCTTCCTGGGCAATCTGGTTGATGCCCTTGATGAACTGCTTACGTTTCATGGTGTCAATCTGACGGACTCTGGCGAAGTGCTCAGGAGCGAAAGTCGGGATGCCCTCGTAAGCGAATTTTTTGTTGGAAAGTTCAAGCGTGTCGCCGATTGAGAAAATACCCGGGTCGAAGACACCGATGATATCGCCGGCATATGCTTCCTCGATTATCTTACGCTCGGAAGCCATGAGCTGCTGAGGCTGGGAAAGCTTGACTTTGCGGCCGCCCTGGACGTGGTTGACTTCCATGCCGGCTGTAAACTTGCCGGAGCATATGCGCATGAAAGCGATTCTGTCGCGGTGAGCCTTGTTCATGTTGGCCTGTATTTTGAAAACGAAAGCCGAGAAATCCTCGGTGAATGGGTCGATGAGACCCTCGGTGGACTTACGCGGGAGTGGTGAGGTAGTCATCTTAAGGAAATGCTTAAGAAAAGTCTCAACACCGAAATTGGTAAGGGCCGAGCCGAAAAATACAGGGGAAAGTTTGCCGGCATTGACTAAATCAATGTCAAATTCTGCGCTGGCACCGTCTAAGAGCTCAATGTCTTCAAGAAGTTTGTCCCTGAAATGGGAGCCGATTTCGGATTCGACCTCAGGGGAGGAAATGTCGAGGTCGCGCTCGGCAACTTCCTTCTGACCGTTCATTGCGGCTGTGAAAGTGGAAATTGTGTGGGTGTTACGGTCGTAAACGCCTTTAAATTCCTTGCCTGAGCCGATAGGCCAGTTGATCGGACAGGTGCTTATGCCGAGGATGCGCTCGATTTCATCACAGAGCTCGAACGGATCGTTGGCATCACGGTCCATTTTATTGATAAATGTAAAAATAGGTATGTGGCGCATGACACATACTTTGAAAAGTTTGATTGTCTGTTTCTCGACACCCTTGGAACCGTCGATAACCATTACGGCGGAGTCGGCAGCCATGAGAGTACGGTAAGTGTCCTCCGAGAAATCTTCGTGACCCGGAGTGTCAAGGATATTGATGCAATATCCGTCATAATTGAACTGGAGAACAGAGGAAGTTACGGAAATACCTCTTTCCTTCTCTATTTCCATCCAGTCGGAAACGGCGTGCTTTGCGGTCTTCTTACCCTTTACGGAACCGGCGAGATTGATTGCACCGCCGTAGAGAAGAAACTTCTCGGTAAGTGTTGTTTTACCGGCATCCGGGTGGGAGATGATGGCAAAAGTACGTCTTTTTCTTATTTCATCTTTTAAATCAGCCAAAGTTAATTCCTCACAATTCATTGCGAAATTGCTGTTGTTACAGCACTTATGCGATTATATCATATTAGTTATTTACTTTTCAATAGAATATATGGTATATTTTATAGGTAGGAGGAATGGTTTAATGGATAAGGTAATGATTGTAGATGATGATGTGAGAATGTTAAGACTGCTTAAGATGTATCTTGAAGGATTGTATGATGTATATCCGGTGAGAGGCGGAAGAGAGGCACTTGATTTTCTTGAATCACAGACACCTGATGTTATTCTCCTTGATTATCTCATGCCAGGACTAGACGGAGTTCATACACTTGAGCTTATAAGACAGAGAGAGCAGACGGCGGATACTCCGGTGATTTTTCTTACGGGAGTTACCGAGAAGGATAAGATACAGGAATGCATGGAATACAGGCCATATGGTTATCTGGTTAAGCCGGCAGCCAGGGAAGAACTGATTTCCATGATTAACAGAGCCTTGAATGAGGCACAATTATAATATATGGAGGAATATGTATTATGACACTTAAAGACAGAACAGAGGATGTTATGAAGATGCTTGACGAGGAGACAACACGCTCAAATAAGGAACTTCTTATTGCAGCTGCGGTATGTACACTTGTAGGAATTATAATTGGATTTTTTGCCGGTAAAATATCCACAAGCAGAAACACGATCAAGAAATATAATAAATGCTATTCATATGACTTCGGAGATGACGAAGAATAGAATCCCAGGTTCAATAGGATAATAATTAAACCGTCGGCACATTGATGTGTGCCGGCGGTTTTGCGATTCAGGCTTTCTCTTCACAGTATTTACATCTGTATACGTGGTTTTTCTCATCAGTGAGGATGAATACGTTGTCAAGTTCCTGTTCCACCTGTGAGATACAGCGTGGATTCTTGCATTTGATAACGTTGGTTACGGTTTTGGGAAGACTTAAAGACTTCTTCTCGGCAATCACACCGTCTTTGATGACGTTGATTGTGATATTGTCATCAACGAAACCGAGGATGTCAAGGTCTACAAGGTCGAGACCGCCGTCTATTTTAATGATGTCTTTTTTGCCCATTTTGTTGCTGCGGGCGTTCTTGATAATGGCAACGCAGCAGTCAAGTTTCTCAAGACCGAGATATTTATATATGTCCATGCTTCGACCAGCCTTGATGTGGTCGATTACAAAACCGTTTTCGAGTTTACCTACATTTAACATGGCAGTTTTACCTCCAGAAGTTTAAGAATAAGGGCCATACGCATATACATGCCGTATTTGACCTGCTTAAAATAACATGCACGCGGATCATCATCCACTTCAACCGAGATTTCGTTAACTCGCGGAAGCGGGTGAAGAACGATCATATCGTCTTTGGCAAGTTCCATCTTGGCTTTATCGAGGATGTAGTAGTCTTTCATTCGCATATATTCCTCTTCGTTGAAGAAACGCTCTTTCTGGACTCTTGTCATATAGAGTATGTCAAGCTTCGGAATAGCATCTTCAAGGCGTTCAACTTCTTCAAATTCATTGCCGGATGCCATGAGTACATCGTTGCGGATGTAACTTGGAACCTGAAGTTCCTTAGGGGAGATGAGAACAAATTTGACGTTGTTATATCTTACAAGTGACTCTATGAGTGAATGCACTGTCCTGCCGAATTTCAAATCACCGCAAAAACCGATTGTAAGGTTATCAAAACCGCCTTTAAGCTCTTTGATGGTCATAAGATCCGCAAGAGTCTGGGTCGGATGCTGATGTCCGCCGTCACCGGCATTGATTACGGGAATTGATGAGTGCATTGATGCAACGAGAGGGGCGCCTTCTTTGGGATGACGCATAGCACAGATATCTGCGAAACAGGAAATAACACGGATGGTGTCGGAAACACTTTCTCCTTTGGATGCTGAACTTGAATCGGCTGAAGAAAAACCGATAACAGAACCGCCGAGATTCAACATTGCGGTTTCAAAACTGAGTCTTGTTCTTGTGCTTGGTTCGTAGAAAAGTGTAGCAAGCTTCTTTCCGTGACAACATTCGGAATATTTGGCAGGATTGGCTGCTATATCCGATGCAAGGTTAAGAAGTTCGTCAAGCTCATCTACGGATAAATCTAGTGGACTAAGCAAATGCTTCATAGTGACCTCCAATTATGTACTGCCTTTTGGCATTTTTATCATTCTAGTACATCTTAAGTATTAATTCAATATCTTTTTAAAATTATTTTTATTGACAATGAAGAAGCACGAATATAGAATGTTTACGGAACCATGTGGTTTAATTACCGAAACAGGAGGGTAAATATGAAAACAATTATGAAGAGAATTGCGGCACTCGTTCTCATCGCAGCTATGGCTGTTATGGCTGTTGCAGGATGCTCCAAGAGTTCAGGAAGCAAGTCAGCGGGCAACAAGAGTGCAGACACAATGTTTGGCCTTATGAAAGAGGCACAGGCACTTGAGAAGAAGACAGTTGAAGTCAGTGCAGAAATCAATACGAACGGTGTTAAGGCATCAGTGACGCTGAACGGTAAATCTGATGGCAAAGCAACTTCCGTAGGAGCTACGGTTACTTACGGCGGCGTAACGTTTTCACTTGATGACGTAATCGTTTTTACAGATGATGTTCTTTATATTAATGCAGGTTTAATACTTGAGCAGATAAAGCCATTTATTAATACCGCAGGTGAAAAAGCCGCTTCCGTTGTAGAAGCTCTGGGAGACCTTGGCTGGGTAAGTTTTGAAGCAAAGGGACTTTTCGCAACATCATCTTGTGATGAAGTGTATGACATTTTTGACAAGGCATTTGATTCTATTATTAAGAAGGCCGGAAATAAATTCACAATTTCACTTTCATCCAAGGATGATATTCAGGCAGTTGTTGATGCAACAGCCAAGATGCTTAAGGAGAACAAGGATACTTTCGTTAAGATCATGACAGATGCTTATGATAAGGTAGACGTTAAGGATATTATAGAAAATACGGTTGACGAGCTTGTCGACAAGCTTGCATCCGCTTCCGGAAAAGATGTCTCAGATGAGGATAAGCAGACACTTAAAGATCAGCTTATGTCAACAATCGATGTATCCGATATCGAAGTAAGCAAAGAAGACATTGAGAGTTCAATCGACGACACAGTCAAAAAACTTGAAGATACCAAGATTGCCGACGAGGACGTTGACGGTAAAGCTGATGTCAATGTATATAAAGAAGATGGCGCTTATATCGCAGAGATGGAGATGGATGTAACAGAAGACGGAGAAGCATCTTCTGCAACAATTAAGTCCACTATCAAAGAAGACAGCAGCGTCAAGGTTGATGTTCCTACAGATGCAGCATCACTTGTTGACATTATTGTTAACTTATATGCATCATATCTGGAGAACATTGCAGACTGATTTTGATTAAAAATAGAATATAATTAACATGACCCCGTATCATAGTTTGATGATACGGGGTTTTTTCGTGCAGAATTCACATTTTGTAACAATTTCGTAACAATTTAGAATTTGAATTTATGTAACAAATTTGTAACAATTTTTTGTTTGACATGGAACAGAAGCGGGGATTATAATATAGGTAACATATAATTCTACATACATATGAAGCGTACATATGATAAATCTTTTTTATGAGTGAACGTAAATAATAAGGAGGGCGACGAGTGGTACACGGAGGACAAAGCCTTACAGACAGGGGAGTTAATAAGGAAATCGCAATATACAGCAGGCAATACGGAAAGACAGATTATGATGAACTTAACAGGGTACAGCAAGAGTTCATTTCAATGATAGACATCGAAAACGGCAGACCTCTGCTAATGATTAAATGTAACATTTCTTATGAGACAGTTATTGGATACACAGCGGCACTTAAAGCGCGGATACCGGTTATTATGTGTGACGAATCCGGTGCGGGAAATGTAATGAGATTATACAGGCCGCATTATATATGGCAGAGAGCTTTGGCAGCAGAACCTTATGGATATGCTGAGATAGGGAAAATAGCAGATTATATATTATATGGAAGTATTGAGCGTGTAAGATATCCGGTTAATGAAAATCTGGCATTATTATTGCCGACATCGGGAAGCACCGGGAACAGCAGATTCGTCCGGATCAGCTATGATAATATAAAATACAACACGGAATCAATAGTGAAAGCATTGCGAATAGATAACACAGGCCGGGCGGCTCTTATGCTGCCACTTAATTATACATATGGTCTGTCAATAGTCAATACTTATCTGTATGCGAGGGGCTCCCTGATAATCGGAGGCGGCTCTGCCATGCAGAGAGATTTATGGGAATATTTTATCAGATGTGGAGGAAATGCTGTTTGCGGCGTCCCGGATACATATGAGATGTTAAGAATGATGGAAATACTGGAAAGGGAAGATCTTAACATAAAGCTTGCCACGCAGGCGGGAGGGCCGTTGCGCACCGGAACGGAGAAATACATGCTTGAACTGGCGTACAGACGGGGTTTTAACTGGGCTGTAATGTATGGACAGACTGAGGCCACAGCCAGAATGACATGTCATTTCCTTAATGAGAACCCGGAACATATAGGAAGCGTCGGAAGGGTTATTCCCGGAGGAAGCATTACAATTGACGACGGAGAAATAGTATACAGAGGCCCTAATGTATCGATGGGATATGCGGACGGTTATAAAGATCTTGCATCCGGCGATAACAATCATGGGATTCTTCATACCGGAGATTTGGGGCGCATGGATGAAAACGGTTTCCTTTATATAACCGGAAGAATGAAACGGTTTGCCAAGGTCAGCGGAAACAGGGTCAATCTGGACGACCTGGAGAAAATCGTGGAGCACTACTGTAAGATACGTTCGGCCTGTGTGGAGAATGAAGGAAGAATAGTTGTTGTAATTGATAAATCGAGTGACCTGAAGACAATCGGTATAAAGAACAGCATCAGCGAAGTGACAGGGATAAACAAGAGACTGATAGATGTCAGAGCCGTGAACAGGATACCGGTAAATTCTAACGGCAAGACGGATTACAGAAAGTGTAGTGAATTATAACAAGAGGAGAATTGTTTATGCACAGAAAGAGCGTTGTCATATTGTTTATTATGATTCTGACGTCGGCAGCAGTAATGGGTTGCAGTCATACGGATGGAGAAAACAATAAGCATGTAATGATAGAGACAATGAGCATGACAGAGAAGGAGACACCATCAGAGACGGAGCAATATATAGAGATTACATTGCCGGAGGTAACGGTGAAAGATGAGCCCGAAACCGTCACACAGGCAGAAACCGTAGATTGTTCCCAATTATTGGACGGGGCCAAAGAGGTGCCGGTTGATACTTCATCGTTATGGAATGAGCAGGAACTCAATAATAAGGATAAGAGATATCCCGGATTCAAGGCTGTGGCTTTAAGAACATCCACCGACAAGAGACTTCTTAAGGGGATAGATAATGGTGATATCAGAATTATCGAAGACGATAACATATTGCTGATATTTAATGGGGAAAAGAGTATTCAGATAGATACAGAAGGAAGGAGTTTCTTCAGTAATATAGGATCGACCCAAAGTGTGCTGTATGAAGATGTCACAGGCGACGGACATGATGAACTTATTCTCATAACCAAAGAAGCAGAAATTGGAGTATATTCTAACGGAGTTTACGTTATAGATTTGGAAAACTTTGAACAGTTATCCGTGGCATCAGATAATGAGATCAAAAAGGAGGCCTTTTCACAGATATATCCCAGAATAAGAATGTATATTGACAATGCCGGAATGCTTTATTATGTAGTTGGTGATGCACATGATAATAAAATCAAGGGCAGTTACGATACATCAGACGGTCTGACCAGACCTTCGGCTGAACTTAGTAATACTTCCACAATGGAAGTTAAGAATGGAATCATATGTTATCGTGGTTCAGTTGTGTTTAAGGATGTGAATAATGAATTGCCGGAAGGAGTAGTGCCAGATAAAATGTGTGATGTCTGTGTGACGTTGAAATATAATTCCGGGACGAAAACTTTTGAAGTAGATGAAGTAACTGTGGAATGATGATTATAAAGGAGAGATATTTGTGAAAAAAAGAATAATTTTGATTTTAGTATTATGTGCGGTGTTGTTGACTGGCTGTTCTGACATAAAACCCAAAGAGGCATTGGACGAAACGCCGTCAGCATCCGTTACGAGCGACACAACAGTAACGAAGGAAAATGAGAGCATCAATAATTATAAATATTATGATGTTAATCTGATAAATATTATTGACTGGACTACGGAGACGGGTGCAATCACAGTGCCGACCAAGATAAGAACCAATGGTGTCACGTATAGATATGTATATAATGATAACGGAGAGCGCATTGCCAAATACATAGGAAATGATATTCGTGTTGATTATACATATGAGCAGCCTGCGAGCGGAGCACGAAGCGTCCTTAAGTCGGAGAAAAACAATAATTATTCGGTGGAGTATGTTTATGATGATGTTGACGGCATCTATCATCTGACAGGACTCAGATATAACGATGAGGATTATACATATATCAAAGATGATAATGGAAACATTATAGGGATAAAAGACAGCACGGGCAACACTGTTGCGGAGTATTCTTATACATCCAAAGAACTTACTACGGAAGTAACGACGACAAATTACACTGATGTCAATATAGGGGATATCAATTCAATGTTATATGAGAATTCCTATTATGACAGGGAAACAGGTTTTTGCTGTGACTATGTATATACCAATTACATAGACGGAACACCGTACCAGATTAAGATGTTTTACTAGGAATGCTTAACAGAATGGGAAAAGGAGGTCATTCTTATGAGAAAAGGAAGATTAATTGTAACAATTGTATTGATTGCGGTATTGACCGCTGCGTTACCGGCAGTTGTAATGGCTGATACAGGCCCGAAACCGTCGGTTGTGGTTTCATTCACAGGAGCAGGAGATGAGGAGTTTTACGGAACCCTGTTATCAAAGAATGATTCATCGGGACCGGCACATGTATGGGACGGCAAAGAGGAGACAACAGAGATAAGCCGCAAATTCATTGAGTACAAGGACACGGACGGATATTATTTTCTGCAGAATTTATGGGAATGTTCGGCAGATAAGAACATTGAGTGGACGTATTTTCCACCGTCTGAATTTAAGATACTTTTGTATTTCCCTGAAAGCGACAGCTTTGTGGTGAGCGGGGCATGTGAAACTTACGCTTTCGACAGCTATTATACGATTGACCTGACATCAGTCAGAAACGGTACGGTCGAAGCCGGAACACCGACCATCGAAGTCAGGAAAAATTACGATTATAAATGGGAGATCATTTCATTCTTCGCGAGAGTGATTATTACGATCGCAATTGAGATGGGAATAGCATTGCTGTTTGGCTATCGCAATAAAAAGATACTTATGCTTCTTGCTGTAGTTAATGCAGCAACACAGGTAATCCTGAATGTTCTGCTGAATATAATCAATTACAACAACGGTTCGCAGGAATATACAACGATGTACATTATAATGGAAGTATTGGTATTTCTGATAGAAGCCATTATATTCGATATTTTCATACCAAAAGTATCAGACGAGGAGAGAAATTTTAAACCGGTTATATATGCACTCGTAGCTAATGCAGTATCGTTTGGCGCCGGACTTGGATTGTCACATCTGATACCGGGGATATTTTAAATTATCTGAGTGCGAAGTATCAATGTAATCATAAAATAATGCAATAGGAGGTTTGCTATGAAAAAAACTAAATTAGCAGCAATTATCGGTTTATCCGTATGCATGTTTGTAAGCGGATGTGCCAGACATGGAAGCATAGCAACGGGGTCGACAACGCCGTCACAGACAGCGGGAACGCCGATGACAACTTATAACAGGGAATGGATAGAAAAGAACGTACTAACTTCTGACAATAAGGATGAAATCGATGCATGGTATTTCTATGCGGACTACATCAAAGACACACCGGAATTTAAGGTGGGTGCCCACAAAGCATCGGAATACTGGGATGCGGACGGCAATTTTGTCAATCCGGCCAAGACGGCCATGGATGCGGACTGGTTTTGTATTCCGACGGGGGTCGGAATGGATGAAGTGATAGATGCCGCTATTCCTCAGGAAGTAATGGATAAAATGACTACAAAACAGTTATTGGAGACGGCTTCGGAAGAAAAAGCCATAATTGCACATACCGGCAAGGAAATGTATTATCTGCCGAATTATCTTAGTGCATTGGGAAAGTCGACAGCTTACAGAGAGTTCTTGTCGAGGGATGATTTTGCATCCGTACTCTATGATTACTATATGTCAATTAACCCATCGGAATATATCGGTGATGATTTCAGGGAATCAGACAGTGATACTATTTTGCACAGTAAATCATATGTGCGTAGCTGCAGTATATTTTTTAACGAAGTTACCATGGCAACGGATGATTTTTATGATAACCTCACAGAAGATGAAAGAGCCAATGTTGTCAAAAAATCGGTAGAAATAAGTGATTATATCAAGAAACATGATGTTACGAAGAGCCTTTTCGGCGTTGCATGGTCTGCATATTCTGAATCGGGGTACAGCGCATTTGACAGCACTGTGAGAAAATACGATATATCTCCGAAATGGAAAGCATATATGGGAATTGACGATTCGGAGTTGAAAAATGATGTTTCATGGGATACAGGAATTATCGCTGGATTTGGAGATGTATTTTATCCAGATTATGAAGTCACAAGCAAAGAAATAGACGGAAAAACATATCCGGTTCTTACCGCGGATGACTGGTGCATTGTCGGCAAGCGTGCAAACGGGGATGACGAATCGCCGATAGAATCACTTGACATATATAAAAATGATGAGCTCATCACGACGTTGAAACTTGAAGGTACATTCGGCGATAATGTGGATGAGAACAGGATATACAATAATTCGCGCAATGCCAGAGCACTGTACCGCGATGTGACCGGGGACGGGGTAAAAGATATTATCATTAAGTCGGATAATTACGGTGATTATTCATCATATGATAATCAGATATTAAACTCTTGTTATGTTATAGACGGAAAGTCCGCAAAAACAACGGAGATTAATATGGCAGACTATTTTAAATATTTCAAGGATAATCTGGATGTTGAATATGATAAGAATGAGCCAAATGTAAAACTTAAAGTAACGCCAAAAGAAGGCGAGAGTGCGGAACATGTTGTCGGAACATCGGAGGCTCTTGAGGATGTGCTTACAGGGATCTATCCGTATGTATATGTGGAAGACAATGATATAAGAGTTGGATTCTGGATTGATTACATTTGTAAAGATCCTAATGTTGAGAATGGAATCAATCACGGTTACGTCGATATGGTAGTTTACAAAAAACTTCAGTTTAATGCAGAAAACGGACAGTTTGAGCTGACCGGTGAATTTCAATACGACATGGGTATTAAACCGTTTTCATATTCTGAGGTGGATGAGACCGTGTATAACAAAGCAATGGATGCCTATTCCAAGGTCGTATGGACGGAGTAGAGAGAACAAGAAGGAGAGTGTTCTTATGAGAAAAACTAAATTAGCAGCAATTATCGGTTTATCCGTATGCATGTTTGTAAGCGGATGTGCCAGACATGGAAGCACGGGAGTAGCAGCAACAGATAGCATAACGGATATAGCAAGTTCAGCACAGGTGGATGCTGAGACCGAAACTGAAACAGAGACTGAGGCGATAAGAGAATGTCATCCGTATTACAGCAATCCGGATGACTGGTATGACGCTGATGGCAATATGGTTATGCCTATATCCCTTGATGAGGAGAAGTGGCAGTCATCACCTATTTTTGAAGACAGATGTAATCTTTGTACCATCCCGCAAACCATAATTGACAAGGCATCAACAGAAGAACTTGCCAAAATGGTTATTGAGTGCAATATGAATTATTTAATAGACTTGTACGGTGATGTTGACGAAGGAATGAATACTGTATATAAGAATTTCAATGGAATCAGGGAACTACTGAAAAGAAATGACTGTGGAACAGTAGTTCTTAAACTGTATTCCGAATATACAATTCCGCAGAAAAAGCATTTTGATTATTCATTGATAGATGAAAGTCTTTCGATTGAAGAAAGCAATAAACAATTTCAAGAAATATTCAGTAACGAAGAATATTGCAGACAGATTAATGAGGATGCATTGGTAGGGTATAATCTCCATGTTCCGGAATGGATTCTCACACGACCTGAAGTGATGGAGCAATTCAGTGAGGCAGAACGTGAGTCGGTTGAAGACACTGTTAAACGTAAATACGATGAACTGAATAAAACAGAGTTCAAAGATGAAGGTAATTTTTTCATGGATGCTATGGAAAAGGAGAAAAACCAATGAGCAAATCAATCAAAAACTTTTTTATCTTGGCAGCAATGGCCGCTATTGTATTGTGCGTGGGCTGTCAGAAAAACAACAGCGATATTGATGAAACTAAAGCCCAGGTAAGCCCGGCAGTATGGGAACGCAGTGAGTCTGAGACCAGAACATACAATGTAATGGCAAAAGAACACGCCGATGAACTTAGAAAGAATGAAAGTGATTGGCTGACGGACGGCAAACTCGATTCGTCCAAATATTCAACCGAATCCGGTGAGCCATATCGTGTTCAGATGCTGATGCCGGAAAGCGTGGCAAAGAAACTGGATACCAGGGAATTGCTTGATTTCTGTCTGCAACATTCATCGGTTAAGGAATTTACACTTTTCAATTCATGGGAAGAGGGATTCGATAATGTTGTCAATGTAATCAATGTGTTTGATTATATTTTTGCAAGGGACGATATGGCAGGTGTTGTATATGATGCCTATATGGCAAGGGAAGTTGTGAAAGAAGATGCAACGGCACAGGGCATAGATAGCGTACTGGAGATTATTCTTGCACAGGATGTCACATATGACGGATTGACGGACGAACAGCGGAAGGACGTTATTACCAGGAAAGACGAATTTAAGAAATGTCGTGAGGACAATGATGTCCGTATATATGGCACTACTTCGATGTTTGGTGCGGCACTTGAAAGCGGCAGCAAGTGGGATTCCCTGCTTAAATAGCTGGGATTAATGCGGGCAGCGCAGTCTGCCCGCGATAATTATAAAAGAGGAGAACGCGGATGGCGGAAATTATACTGGATTTTAACGAAAGGCCTCCGGTGACAACATACAATCATCATGCTTTTGGCACCGGAATTATATCTTCATATGAAAGCGGAATGAATTGGATATATGATAACTACATTGATCTGTCATATTATCCGGCGAATGGGCCGTTGACTTTTGAATTTTATATGGATTACATATATTGTCAGCCTGTTTTTGACAGGGAAAATATATCAGATGATATGCTAAGTGTAATGAAATACAATATCACGGAACTTATAGAGAATGCAATCAGGCACGGAAAGTATTTTATATGCTGTGTGGATGAGTATTATATACCTGACAGGGAAGCTTTTGGATTGTATCATTTTAATCACAATCTGCTTATATATGGCATGGACTCATCACGCAAAATCTGGTATACGGCGGGTTATAACGAGAGTGGCAAATTTGGAACACAGGAACTGCCGTACAAAACAGTTAAAGCTGCATCACCCAATATGATCAATATTCTCACATTGCGTAAAGATACACGGTATAAGCTGCATGATACTCATATAGATAATATGATTAACCAGTATAACAAGGCTGTGCCGGCAGAGCGCCTCGGTGCTTTTCCGGAGGAAGGACAGCTTACCGGAATGGAGGCTGTGGACAGGCTTCTTGATGACATATGTGATATGGCAAAGGAAAAAGAACCGGTGGATATGCGCCCGGTGAATCTGTTGTATGAACACAGGAGATTAATGACTTTAAGAGAACCGGACAACGAGCGGTATGCCGCGATGCTGTCACAGGCGGATATACTGAAGAAAAGAATCATGATATACAATATGCGCCGGGCAGATAAGGATATACAAGCAGTGTGTGAGGCCGCGGCACAGATAAAAGGACAGAGATTATGAATACAAATTAAAATGGTTATACACTTGATAAATTACTAAGGATATGTATGGAGGAGATTGAAATGTCATCAAGGAAAACGATTATTATCGCGGCTGGTGTGGTAATAATTGTATTGGCGGTAATATTGATAACAGGTCGTAAGAGTATCAACGTTGTGAACGGTGTAAATGGTTATTCGGATGAAAACAGTATATATAATCAGGCAAATCTTATACTTGGTGAGGAACAGGTATATGGTGGGGCTGGTAAGATAATCACAGAAGTGGCAAATGACGGACAGATATACAATGTTGCGTTTAACGTAAGCACGCAGAAGTTTGATATGGCATGCTCCAAGCCGGGATGTGTACATAATAAATCGGACTGCATATCAAGAATAGATATGATCTGTGCACAGAATATAGGTGAAGATATATACTATATTCCGAGCGATAATAAGACTAATATATGGAAATCCGTAAATGGTGAAACAGATTTGGTATATAAGAATAATGAAGAGATATCGACATTCAGAATGACCAATGAGTATATATTCATAGAGACTGATACAGGAATATACAGGATATCGAATGATAAGACCAAAGAACAGATAAGTGATAAACATTCACAGTACGGAGATATTTATATTGTGGACGATAATATATATCTCGTACTGGAAGACAGTATGTTATACCGGATGAAGACGGATGGAAGCGGATTCAAAAAGATTCTGAATGAGAAGGTTGCATTTGCACAGGTATATAATAACCGGATATATGTCAGAAGTATGGAATATGACCCGGAGGGCAGATGGGAACTTAATAATGAGTTGTTCAGCGTTGACTTGAATGGAGAAGACAGAAAAACCACAGGAATAAAGTGTATGCAGTATGTGATATCTAAAGGTGACATATACTATACTGAATTGCCTGATGATAATTATACATGCTCGATCAGGCGGATGGATATTGATACCGGAGAAAATATAGAAATCGCAAAGAATGTTGATGCTGGATGTTTGCAGGTCATAGACGAATCGCCGTATATAATATTTTATCGCGTTAAATATGTGAAAGAAGACCAAATATACAGTTGGTATTGTGTATCGAAAAACGGCGGAGAGGAAAAAGCACTGGAATATCCGGAATTAATCAAGTGACGAGGAGAATATTATGAGAAAAATAGCAGTGGTTTTAGGAATTATAGTTATATTTTGTACAGCCTGCGGTAAGGTGGACAGTCAGTCAATACAGAACAATACATATGAGAATACAACAGATGAAGAGACAACTAAGTTTGACTTATATGATGGCAGAATAGATGTTGACAATTCATATGATGGAATAGCCGGAGGATTTTATATATGTGATGAAAATAAACAGCCTATATTGAATAATCAGATTATAGAATCAGACTCCGATATGAAATTTTACATGAAGGTGGCTAATCCTGGAACAAAGAAAATAAATTATGCAATATCCGTAATCATAAATGATTGTTACCAGAATTTTAATGTTATTAAAGAAGATGGAAATAAAGAACAGTTTGCAAACGGAAGTCTGGAATCCGGACAGGCAGAGGCGCTGGAATTGGAATTTAAATTGCAACAGTATCAAGGATACGCTGGTGAGGACAGAGTCATAAATTTCATAATGACATACTATGAGCCGGTGGAACCGGCAGATGAATTAACGCTTGTTCCGATAGCGGTTGCCAATGAGAAACATCAGATAAAGTATAAGGACAAAGATTATACAGTGGCAGATGATAATGTTATAGAATACTCAGCTAACGGTATGGAATCAAATGACAGCGGTTATTGGATACTTGATGATACGAATGACAACAAGTTGTTGTATAACTTTATACTCGATAGCAATAATACGGAAAAGGCTGTGGTTATCAATCAGAGTGAGAATAACGGGTATGCTGTAATATTTGAGGATGACAAACCGGTTAAGATAAACAACGGATACTTATTCCGGTGGAAGCAAAAACATGGTGAACTGTTTAAAATAAATATAAAGGATGTTAAAGGCAGATTTTTATATTTTTATGAGTACACAGAGGATGAAGATATCGTAGTAAGTCCATTATACTACAATAAGTGACGAGGAGGGATTGACATGTTATTGGAATTAGACGGAATTACGAAAAAATACGGTCAGAATACGGTCGTGAACAGCGTCACACAGAGGTTTGACAATGGTGTGTATGGTCTGCTTGGCCCGAACGGAGCCGGTAAAACTACATTAATAAATATGATTGCAACAGTTTTGCGCCCGGATGACGGATGCATAAAGTATGATGGAAATAAAATTGCCGATTTAAAGGCATATCGTTCTTTAATCGGATATCTGCCTCAGCATATGGGATATTATCTTAATTTTACGGGCGAAGAATTTCTTGATTATATCTGGAATATGAAGGAACGTCAGGGTGATCAGGAACAGGTAGGCAAACTGCTTAAGAGATTTAATCTGTATGACGTTCGCAATAAGAAAATATCCACATATTCGGGAGGCATGAAACAGAGGCTTGGAATCTGTCAGGCAGTTATCGGATGCCCTAAGATTATCCTGTTGGACGAACCGACTGTCGGACTTGATCTGGAGGAGCGCGCCGAATTCAAAAAATACATTCAGAAACTCGGACAGGATGCCATTGTATTTTTGTCGACGCATATTGTTTCGGACGTCGAAGAAACGGCAAGCGAGGTTCTGCTGATGAAAAAGGGCGTTATTGAGGAGCGCATTACAAGGGAAAAATACTGCGCCATGACCGGAAGTGATGAAATGACGGGACTGGAAGGTTACTATCTTAAGAAGGTCGGTAAGGACATGGGACAGTGGTAGAAGGGGGAACTGACTTATGAATATTTTGTACGAATTAAAGAAAAATCTGTTCACCCGCAGAACCGTGATTGTGGCTGTCGCAATAGTGCTTTTGAGCACGGCGTTTCTTGTATGGAATGAGAGATATTTTATCAAGGATAAGTCGTCAAGAAAGGATTTTTACAATTCGCTTGATTCGGTAAGCGGACAGGCAGAACAGCTTAAAAAAGAATATGATGATATTTACGGCAGGATAATGGTGACCGACAGTGAAGGAAACACAGAAATAGATTCGGATTATGCTAATGCCGCAGCTCCATACGGCAAGAATAACGCAGATTACCTCGGACTTCTCGGTGAAGCCTCCAAGGATGCCGAAAGAGTTACGACAAGGAATACCAATATAAAAACGGTATTGAACAATCCGGGCGATTTTGCCGTGGACGCTTATTATGAAGAAAATAATGACTCTTTTGCGGACAGCAGTTACCTGACTTATTTTATAAATAACGCACATTTTGGATGGGTGGCAGTAATCATATGTATAATAATTCTGGCATCAAGCTGCAGCGTTGAACGCGAGAGCGGAATGGATAAAGTTATCATGCTGACTCCGAAGGGCAATTTTAATCTGTATCTGAGAAAAACTGCAATTGGTGCTGTTACGGCATTGGCAGTCACGGTATTTGGCGCCCTTTGGTATCTTTTTGTCCAGTGGATAATGCTTGGAATCGGGTTTAAAGAACTTGCGGCACCTCTTTTCATGGTAAACGGATATGAAATGTGCGCTTCAGGAATGACTGTCGGCGGATTGTTTGTGCATATGACACTTATGGCAACGCTTGCGGCTGTCTTGATGGCCTGTATAACGGTTTTGCTGTCAAGATGTATCGGCAAATCGGTATTTGCGGGAATTTCAGCCTTTGCGGTGTATGCAATCGGAATATTATGTGATATAATTTATCTTACCAATTACGCTAAACAGATAACGGCCGGTTCATCGGACTGGTATCTTGTTTCGGTGCCGACTTTTTACAAGATATATAATATGGAAAAAAGAATAAATCCACTGGCTTTGCTGGATGTAAAATATTATTTTGAACAGCCGAGACTTTCACACCTGTTCACGGGATATTACAACGCATACCTGATACCAATAATGGTAACGGTCATATTGTGCTTTGTAATGTTTGCACTGACCGTCAGGGAGGACAGATATGGTAAGTGAATTTAAGAAAATATTTAACATTAAGCTGGTAATCATTATACTGGTCATGCTCATCGGGTTTGAGGCAGGATATTCCGTTATTATATATGGCGTTAAAAATGCGGATAATGCTGAGCTGAAGGAACAGTTATACAGTGAATACGGCGGGAAAATAACAGAAGAATCCGCGCGAAGACTTGAAGAATATAATGCTTATGTCGACGGCATAATGATGTCCGATACGGAGATGGAAGATAAATACAACAAAGGCAGTATAAGCGCTGATGAGTACATGGAATACCGGGAGCAGTACCATTATTGCAACCGGATACAGAAACTTGTCAATAGCATGTGGAAGCGCTGTAACGATGAAAAAGACACTTCAGGGTATCTGCTCAATGATGGATATTACAACAGATTGTTCCTTACAATCCCAGGACTTATATGTATTGCGCTTATCGGTATTCTGATTGCGGTCATGCTCAGGTTGTGTGAGACGGAAGGGTTGTATTCGGCGATAACCGCTACCGCGGATGGACGCAGAAAATTAATGCGTGACAAATGTCTTTTGATAACAGTCAGTATGGCAGTCGTTTCACTGGTATATATTGCAGTCAGATACGGCATAACATCAATTGTGACGGATTACATAAATATAGAGGCACCGATACAGGCGGTTGATATATTGGAGAAACTGCCGTTTGGCATAAATATAAAGCAGTACATGGTTATTGATATCATATCGAAACCGTTGTGGGGAATCCTGACGGGAAATCTGGCAGTGCTTTTGTTGAGCCGTAAAAGATAAAATATAGAAAATATCACTGAAAAGCAGTGTTATTTATATAGAAATTAACAGGAGAGTAATTTATGGAATGTAAGAAAATTATGAGAGGAATATTGG
>FR889226.1:0-51766 GCA_000431815.1 Butyrivibrio sp. CAG:318
TGTCAACAACTTTTTTCAATTTTTTTAA
Source organism: Butyrivibrio sp. CAG:318 (assembly GCA_000431815.1). Taxonomy (GTDB): domain Bacteria; phylum Bacillota; class Clostridia; order Lachnospirales; family Lachnospiraceae; genus Eshraghiella. The sequence goes on from FR889226.1 coordinate 29, forward strand.
TTTTCTTATTTGTCATAAAATTGTTTTAATTGTCTCAATTGTATGAAATTTGTCGGCAAGGAGTATACTACCACCTTGCCGACAGAATGTCAATAACTATTTTAAATTTTTTTAATTAATTTTAAAGAAGCATTATTTCATGTTGAATCCATATGATTTATGCTCATATACATATGACACTCTGAGCTTATCATATGATGCTGCTACCTCTTCCGAAACCATAAACACCGCAACCGCTTCATAATCTCCTCCCGGTTTAATCTCAACATCCGAAAGTCTCGTTATGTCATTGGTCAGAAGTGTGGCAAAATTATTGACCGTCATCTTGTTGGCTGTCAGTCTGAAAAGTGTCTTATTATCGACTGTATTGATTTTCATCGACGCAGTATCAGGGTTATGTATATTAAATACAGCTACGATGAATTTGAAGCCGTCCTCAGGCTTGGCAGTAAATAATGCGTCCGGGTCGTCCGGATATTCATCAACTATCTTGCATTCTTTAAATGAAACTTCTGCAGGTTCAATGCCAAGTGCCTTAGATGCTGTCGAAAGCATCAGAGTCTTCTCATCCTTTCCCGAAGCATCAGTTTCCTGTTCAGTCTCTTCCGGTGTCTGCGACTCGGGCTCTGCTGTAGTTTCCTGAGGCTTATTCTTATAGTTATAATCAGAGTATTTGGACTTATATTTGTATGAATTTCTGACCAGTACACCCGCTGCCGCCTCTGCAACAAGTGCATCCTGATCCTCCGTCAATTCTATCGCTTTGGTACAGCCTGTAAGCATAAATACACATATTAATGATATGGCAAAAAGTTTTCTCTTCATGAACGCCTCCGCACTTATAAATTAATTGATATTATATCACATTCCTGCCGGTGTAACAATAGTTAAACTTCATGTACCGGCATATCAAACCAGAATTCCACACCATCTTTGAGATTTCTTGCCCCATATGATGCTTTATAATTATCAAGTATCGCTTTTACAATGGACAATCCTATTCCGTTACCGCCGTATTCCCTTGTCCTTGCTTTGTCAACCTTGTAGAATTTCTCCCATATCCGTTCTATATCCTCCTCAGGAATTGCGTGTCCGGTATTATATACCGATGCATACACAGAATTTTGTTTTTTTTCGATAGTTATGATGATTTTTCTGTCGCCGTCGCAGTGATTAACTGCATTGGTAAGATAATTGGTAAACACTTCTTCCATCTGAATCTGGTCGGCCCATACCTCAGCCGTATCCGGATGTTTGAAATCAACGGTAATCTCTTTCTGGTTCATGACAATTCCGTTGGCACGGATTACCGAACCGGCAAGTTCCACAAGATCAAAGCGTTCTATTGATATTTTGTCATTGCCCGATTCTATCTGGTTAAGGGTAAGGAGTTTCTTTACCATATTGTTCATTTTAACCGCTTCATCCATAATCACATCACAATAGAAATTCCTGCTTTCCTCATCATCATTAATGCCTTCTTTAAGGCCTTCGGCATAACCCTGGATCAGTGCAATCGGCGTTTTGAGCTCATGCGATACATTTCCGAGAAATTCACGACGCATCTCGTCGTTACGCGTTTTGATTTCATTATCCTTCATGAGCTCCATATTAGCCGTCTTAAGTTCAGATATGTTTCGTTCAAGCTTTGCCGACATAACATTGATGCTGTTACCCAATACACCTATCTCTCCCTTATCGCTGCCCTCGTATTTCGCGTTGAAATTCATATCCGAAACTTCTTCCGCTATTTCCGAAAGTTTCTTGACAGGCTTGGTAATGCCGGCTGCTATAATATATACTACTATTATGCTTACAAGTAAAATACCGGTTCCGATAAAAATAACAAATCTGTTATATGTATTAATATTTTCCTGCATGCTTTCGATGGTAATCTGCATTATTATCTGCGAACCGTCAGACAGGATTCCCGTAGCGACTATATATGACATACTGGTAGCGCTGTCAAAACTCTGCACTATTGTATATTCTGAATTTTCTTCGAGAATTTTTTTCTGTACATTAGGATTAAAATTGATATCCTGTATCCATCTTACGACATCTTCATAGCCCGTCTGAGAGCTGTAGACAATATTCCATCTGCCGTCAAGCACAAAGACATTAATATTATATCCGTAATTAATCTGATTAATTGCATCCTGTACAGCGTCCGAATCCGTATTTTTGATTGAAAGAACATTCGTGAGGCTGCTGTATGCATTTTTAAGGTCATTCAGTCTGCTTTTTATGTAGAATTTTTCGAACATTGTCGTATTGAGTACGCATATCAGCACCACAACCGCCGTGACGAGTGATGCCATGATCAAAGTCAGTTTTATTTTCAGTGAATGTCTCATATTAACAGCTCCTTTAAAAAATAGGGACAACTCACACAGAATGCGAAATGTCCCTTTATTTTCAAGAATATTATTCTCCGAGATATGCTTTTTTAACTGTGTCGTTGTTCATAAGATCCTTCGCATCTCCGGAAAGCGCAATCATACCTGTTTCCAACACATATGCCCTGTCAGCTATTGAGAGTGCCTTTTTGGCATTCTGCTCGACAAGAAGAACTGTTGTGCCATCTTTGTTGATTGATTTAATGATATCAAAGATTTCCGACACATATATAGGTGAAAGACCCATGGACGGCTCGTCCATTAAAATGATGCGCGGTCTGGACATAAGTGCTCTTCCCATTGCAAGCATCTGCTGTTCGCCGCCTGAAAGGGTTCCCGCCAGCTGATTCTTACGTTCCTCAAGTCTTGGAAATCTCTCGTAAATATTACGAAGATCTTCTTCTATTCCGTCTTTATCTTTGCGGATGAATGCACCAAGTTTAAGATTTTCAAGTACCGAAAGCTGTGCAAATACACGTCTTCCCTCCGGAACCTGCGAAATACCGAGATTAACTATCTTATGTGCCTGGACTTTGGTTATATCCTTGCCATCATATATAATGTTGCCGGATGATGCCTGAAGAATTCCGGAAATCGTATGAAGAGTTGTCGTCTTGCCGGCACCGTTGGCTCCGATAAGAGCAATTATCTCGCCTTCGTTAACCTCAAAAGAAATACCTTTCAAAGCATGTATAACTCCGTAATGCACTTCAAGATTATTTATTTCAAGTAATGCCATCGTATGCCTCCTATTCTCCAAGATATGCTTTGATAACCTCCGGGTTATTAAGCACCTCTGTTGTATCTCCCTGCGCAAGAACACTTCCGAAGTTAAGCACGGTAAGCTGTTCACATATACTTGAGACAAGTTTCATATCATGTTCGATTAATAATATTGTCATTTTAAAATGTTCCCTGACAAAAGCAATGGTTTTGACCAGTTCCATTGTCTCATTTGGGTTCATTCCGGCTGCCGGCTCATCTAACAGCAGAAGTTTCGGTTTGGTTGCAAGAGCCCTTGCAATCTCAAGTTTACGCTGTTTGCCGTAAGGAAGGTTTGATGCAAGCGTATCAGCCTCACCTTCAAGATCAAAAACTTTAAGAAGTTCCATTGCTTCTTCATTCATCTGCTTCTCATGTTTAAAATATGACGGAAGCTTGAGCACTCCTGCTATAGCCGGATATTTGTGAATATTATGAAGACCTATTTTAACATTATCCAAGACTGTCTGTTTTCCGAATAATCTTATATTCTGGAATGTACGTGCAATTCCGTCTTTGTTAATCTGCACGACGGATTTGCCTGTGATATCCATACCATCTAACTTAACGCTACCCGTATCAGGTTTATACACACCGGTAAGGAGATTAAAAATTGTTGTTTTACCGGCACCGTTAGGTCCTATAAGGCCGTAAAGCTGGCCTTCCTCTATATTTACATTAAAATTATCTACCGCGCGCAATCCGCCGAAAGATATACCGAGATTAGTAACTTCAAGCATTGACATAATTACTGAACCTCCTTATTTTTCTTTTTGAAAACAGATTTAACCTTAGTTGAAACAACTTTACGAAATTCAATACATTTTGGATTCCAGCTGAAAATCATCATTACAATAAGCACAACCGCATAAATTACCATACGGTAATTTCCGAGGAAACGGATTTCTTCCGGAAGAATCGTAAGTATGATTGCTGCTATTATTGAGCCCGGAATATTTCCCATTCCGCCAAGCACAACCATTACAAGGATATTGATTGAAAAGTTAAAATCGAACTTGGTTCCGGTAAGTGTCGCGAAATTATGTGCATAATACACACCTGCCACTCCGGCAAGTGCTGCTGAAATTGTGAATGCCATAAGGCGGTATTTGGATACACTTATGCCCACAGCTTCTGTCGCTATTTTGTTGTCCCTGACGGCTTTGATCGCACGTCCGGCACGTGAGTCAGAAAGGTTCATGACTATAATAACAGTCAATATAAGTAATATTATACCTATCAGGAAGGTCGACAGTCTCTGGACCGTTATTCCCTGTGCACCCTTGGCAATTATATCCTGTGGATTAAGTGTTGAACCATCGGTAACATCGAAATGCAATCCGCTGCTGTCTTTGGATATATAAAGAACGTTACCGAGGACGCTCTTGATAATCTCTCCGAATGCAAGTGTAACTATGGCAAGATAATCTCCCTGGAGTTTCAGAACCGCCGAACCTATTATAAGTCCGAAGATTGCCGCAAACACACCGCCCACTACCATTCCGAGAATGAATCTTACAAGATCATTGGATATCATATCAGCGGTAATGTTGGTAAATATTGCTCCGGTATAAGCTCCGACATACAGAAATCCTGCATGTCCGAGACTCAGCTCGCCCAAAAGACCTACAACAAGGTTAAGAGATACGGCAAGAATTGCATATGCACATATCGGTACTAAAAGGCCTTGCATCTTGTATGAGAGAAAGCCGCCGTTGGAAAGAGTATTCATTATAATATATGCTATTATAATTCCGGCTATCGTTATCAAAGTAGTAAGTGTGGATTTTTTTATATTTATTTTTCTGTTTTTCATATATCCCACCTACACTTTCTCTTTGATTTTCTTACCGAACAGTCCTGTCGGTTTAAATATAAGCACTATGATAAGCACAAGGAAAACTATTGCATTGGCAAGTGTTGTCGAAATATATTTCTTGCTAAGGCTTTCGATAATACCAAGAAGTATTCCTCCTACAAATGCACCCGGTATCGAACCGATTCCGCCGAATACAGCTGCCACGAACGCTTTAATGCCCGGCATTGAACCTGTCGTCGGTGTGAGGTTAGGCATTGCGGTAAGCATGAAGAAACTCGCGATTGCAGCTAACGCAGAACCTATGGCAAATGTAACTGCGATTGTCTTATTGACATCTACGCCCATAAGTCTTGCTGCATCCTTGTCTTCCGATACAGCCAACATTGCACGGCCTGTTTTTGATTTTTTGATAAAAATCAGAAGACCTACGACAATTGCTGCACTTACAACAATTGTAAGTATCGTTGAACCTTTAATCTTAAGGTCCCCTCCTGCAAGAGAAATTGTTCCGAAATCTATTCCGGAATCGAAACTCTTCGGATTGGAGGTAAAAATAAGCTGTGCAACATTCTGTAATAAATAGCTCACGCCAATTGCCGTTATAAGTACGGCAAGTGATGTTGCTCCTCTGAGAGGCTTATATGCAACGCGTTCAATAACAACGCCCAAAATTGTACAAACAAGCATTGAAAGGAAAATCGCGAGAAGCGGATGATATCCCAATCCTTGTATAATTTCATATAACACATAGCCACCTATCATTATGACGTCACCATGTGCAAAATTAAGCATCTTGGCAATACCATATACCATTGTATATCCAAGGGCAATTATGGCATATATACTTCCAAGATTAATTCCATCGATAATATTGGAGATAAAACTCATTGTCTGCTTCGCTCCTGTCCTTATTTCTTGCGCCGTATCAGCGGCTGTTTAAAACCCAATAACGGACAGAAAGATTCCATATCGGGACCTCTCTGTCCATATTGGTATTGGTATAAATAATTCTATAAGATATTATTTATTCGGCACTTACATATACGCCGTTTTTAATAACAACAAACATAGGGTCTTTGTTAACTTCACCTGACTCTGACCATGTCATTCCCTTACCTGTGATTCCTTCATAAGTGATCTCTGTAATTGCTTTTTCAAGAGCATCTCCGATTTCGGAAACTGACTGTGACGGTTTAACATCAGCCTTTTCGATAGCTGCCTTGATGATGTAAATTGCATCATAGGCATCTGCTGCGAACTGGTTAGGTGTGTCATTGTATTTCTCTTTATAATTCTTGACAAATGCTGCTGTTCTTTCTTCTGTTGAGTCAGCTGAGAATGGTGTAAGAAGCATAACGCCTTCTGCAAGTTTCTTATCAAATCCATCTACTGAAAGAAGTCCGTCAAGTCCGTCGCATCCGAAGAATGTAACCTTAGCACCTTCATCACTAGCTTCTTTGATGATAAGTGATGCCTCCTGATGGTAAATCGGAAGGAAAATCAAATCTGCACCGGAATCAATACATGCTTTAACCTGAACTGAGAATTCTGACTTGGCATCTGATGTAAATGTCTGTGCTGTTGAAATCTCAAATCCCTGGTTCTTAGCTTCTGCTGCAAAATTCTCATAGATACCTGATGAATATACATCAGAGCTGTCATAGATAACTGCTACCTTAGATGCAAGTTTGTGTTCACCGATGTACTTAGCTGAAGCAGTACCCTGGTTAGGGTCAGTGAAACATACCTGGAATACATTCTTGCCTTTAATTACATCTGTTGATGATGCTGAAGGTGTAAGCTGGAACATATTGTCATTGCCTGATTCTGCAACTACTGCCTTACAAGGATCTGTTGTAACTGTTCCCATAAGGATCTGCATTCCCCAGTCCTTAAGTGAGTTATAAGCATTAACAGATTTCTCTGCATTGTGCTCATCATCTTCAAACTTATACTCAATCTTGTATCCGTTGATTCCGCCGGCTTCATTAATCTCATCTACGGCAATCTGTGCTGCGTTCTTAACCGCATTACCGTATACAGCTGCGCCGCCTGTTGTAGGTCCGATTCCACCTATGTAGAACTTATCGGAATCTTTGGAAGCGTTCCCCTGCTTTGAGCATCCTGCTGCCATTGTTGCCGCAAGTGCTACTGCAAGAAGACCTGCTGCCACTCTTGTAAACTTTTTCATATTAAATTCCTCCTTGACTGCAGTCTGAATGACTGTAATTGTCTATTAAGGCATCCTAAAAAAATACCTTTATAGCAAAGTATACTAATATACATCAAATAATTTGTCAATATTTTTTATTCATTTTCCATTTTATATCCCATTCCCCAGATGGTCTTAATGAGGTCTCCTTTGGCTCCGAGCTTGCTTCTTAACTTCTTAACATGGGTATCTATTGTTCTCGCATCGCCAAAATAATCATAGTTCCAGACATTGTTAAGAATCTTCTCACGGGAAAGTGCTATTCCCTTGTTCTCCATAAAATAAGTCAGCAGTTCAAACTCTTTATAACTTAAATCCACCGGTTTGCCATCCACTCTAACAATGTGGGCCGTCTTATCAACCTCAATTCCTCCAAGTGAAAGAACATCACTCTGGTCAGCCCTGCTTCTTCTTAAAATAGCATCAACCCTCGCCGTAAGAATCTTGGGGCTGAACGGTTTGGATATATATTCATCGACTCCGAGTTCAAAACCTAACAATTCATCCTGTTCATCGCCTCTTGCGGTGAGCATGACGATTGGAACTTTGGATAGTTTGCGTATTTCACGGCACACTTGCCAGCCGTCCATCTTAGGCATCATTACATCCAGTATTATCAGATCGATTGTATTGTCACTGCAGAATATATCTATCGCCTGTTCGCCGTTCTCTGCTTCAACGACCTCATATCCTTTTCTGGTAAGAAAATCCCGCACAAGCTTACGCATTCTGCTTTCATCATCAACAACAAGTATTTTATTTCCCATATAACTATCTCCTGACACGCGGTTTTTATGTATATACGCTTTATTTTGTTCAAATCATAGTCTGCATTTTCTCATAAAATTATGTCAATTCTGTGAATTCTGATTCTCCTGCATCCGTAGTGCTTCCTCCCTGCTTGACAGTTCCTGTGCCCATCCCGCATATTTATCCTGAAGCACCCTTTCATAGTTAATTATGTTAGGATTGGAACTGCTGAGTGCTATCGCGAACATTATGGCAACCACAATTACAAGTACAATATTGATTATAAGAGAGGTCCTGAATTTATCCTTAAAAGGGACTTTAGGCTCCTTATATTTCTTCTGTCTGTCCGGTTCTCCGGCCGGTACATTATCCGGTACAGTCTTAATGACTGCATACGGAATATCATTTGAACCGCCTTTTTTGATGATAAGTGTGCGAAGTTTACGCATATATTCAATCCCTATCTGTGTTGTGAATACATCTTTATCAATCAAATCTTCATACAGCCTTGTGACCTTATTTATATCATCAAATACAATTTTTGAATTAAGGTATTTTATACCCTCTTTCTCCTTTAGGGCCTTGCGGTACTCATCTTCATTTTCAAAACAGTACCCGTTCACAATATAATGTTTAATATTTTCTGACAACTCCAACACCTCCGGCATATATCAGAATACAAGCTGGACTAACAACATATCCCGCAAAAATCAACATACTCGTGATCATCGGGTACCAGAATTCAAATCCCGACACATTCATGTATATTTCTCCTGATGTAAATATGATGTCACAAAGATTATAAACTTTCTTTATTACTATTGCAACTTTTATTTATGTATTCAAATATCCGGATTTGTATGATATAATCACTCTATCAAATTATTTTTCGGAGGTTTATTATGAACATCAATACCAAATGTGTTCAGGGTGGATACACACCGGGCAACGGTGAACCGAGACAGATTCCTATCATCCAGAGCACAACTTTCAAATATAATACAAGCGAGGATATGGGAAAGCTGTTTGATCTTGAGACAAGCGGTTATTTCTATACAAGACTGCAGAATCCTACGAATGACTATGTTGCCGCCAAAATCGCGGAACTCGAGGGTGGTACTGCCGCAATGCTTACAAGCAGCGGACAGGCAGCCAATTTCTATGCGCTTTTCAATATCTGTGAGTGTGGAAGCCACATTGTAGCTTCCAGTTCCATCTATGGTGGAACATTTAACCTCATTTCCGTGACCATGAAGAAAATGGGAATAGATGTTACATTTGTAAGTCCGGATGCCACTGAGGACGAACTCAATGCTGCGTTCAAGCCGGAAACACGCGCTGTATTCGGTGAAACAATCGCTAACCCTGCTCTTACAGTCCTTGACATTGAGAAATTTGCCAAATGCGCGCATGCACACGGCGTTCCTCTTATCGTTGACAACACTTTTGCCACACCTATTAACTGCCGTCCGTTTGAATGGGGAGCCGATATCGTAACACACTCTACCACCAAATATATGGACGGACACGGTGCAGCAGTCGGCGGTGCCATCGTAGACAGCGGCAAATTCGACTGGATGGCTCATGCGGATAAATTTCCGGGATTATGTACTCCCGATGAAAGCTACCATGGTATTACATATGCTGAGAAATTCGGCAAAGAGGGTGCTTTCATAACCAAATGTACCGCACAGCTTATGCGTGATTTTGGTTCGATACAGAGCCCTCAGAATGCTTTTATTCTCAATCTCGGTCTGGAAAGTCTCCATGTCCGTGTTAAACGCCATTGCGAAAACGGTCTTGCCGTTGCCGAATATCTTGACTCACATCCAAAGGTAGCATACGTCAATTACTGCAGCCTTCCGGGAGACAAGTATTACGAACTTGCCAGCAAATATCTTCCTGACGGAAGCTGTGGCGTAGTTTCATTTGGTCTTAAAGGCGGCCGCGAAGCAGCCAGCACATTTATGAAGAATCTTAAGATTGCTGCTATAGAGACGCATGTTGCCGATGCAAGAACCTGCTGTCTTAATCCTGCATCAAGCACTCACAGGCAGATGACGGATGAACAGCTTAAGGAAGCCGGCGTTCCTGCAGAACTTATAAGAATCAGCTGCGGCATTGAAGATAAGGCTGATTTAATATCAGATATTGCGCAGGCACTGGAGAAGTGTTAATCTTCTAAATGTTTACAAATAACGGGTACCGGTTTCTGTGCCGGTACCCGTTTTATTATTTCTTCATGAACGACTGTACATATAATATATTACCATTATTTGCGTTGTTTTTGTCAAAAACCACAAATACACCGGCACATCCATAGTTATATTCCGGATTGAGCATATTTTTATTATGTTCGTTGGAATTTTTCCATGCCTCTATTGTTTCCGATGCATTTCCATAGCCCGATGCAATATTTTCTGCCACTGCTTTATATCCTTCCGGATACAGCGTAAAGCATCTGTCGGAATTCGGTCTTTTGTGCGAAAAAAGATACGAGCACTCAACCGCTCTCAGTCTTGCCGTATTCTCAAGTCCGGCATCGTCATTAAGCACGTTAAGATTATTCTTCTTCCTGTACTCGTTAAGAAGTTTCATGAGCTCATTGGATGATGTTTTATCCCAGTAACCACATACGGTAACGCTGCCGCCTCCTACATCAATCGTATGTGGAAGCGCATAACGCTCTTCGTACGATTTGCTGCACGTTGAACATGTATACGTCATTATTCCGGGTGCATATTCTGTAGCTGCAACTTTAGCCTGTCCGGTATAATTATGTACATGTTCGGTCTGTGCCGGCTCTTCTGTCTTCTGTACCTCAATGCTTGTTTCCGGCTGTGTACATTCTGTAGAAACCTCTGTGACCGGCTGCGTCTCCTTAGGTTTTCTGGTCTGTTTCTCGCTTTGAATAAAATCCTCCGCCCCATATTCAGCTTGGGTTATGGCTGTGGTCTCTTCTGTTTCCGTTATGCTCTCGGTATTGGTCACGTAATCCTCTTCATGTGATGAACAGGCTGTCAGAAAAAGTCCCACTGCCGCAACTGCCGCTATTGCGGCCCTGCATATGTGCTGTCTCATATTTTTCTCTCTTTCATGGACTATAAAAAAGTCCCCGCAAAGCTTAACGTAATGCGGGGACAAAATTTTACAAATGTTAAATTACATACCCATCTGTGCTGCAACTTCAGCTGCAAAATCTTCGTTCTTCTTCTCAAGTCCTTCGCCGGTCTCGAAACGTACGAACTTAACAACCTTAACATCTGAACCAACTTTCTTGGATACATCAGCAAGGTATGCAGCTACTGACTGCTTACCATCTTCAGCTTTAACGTAAACCTGATCCATAAGGCAGATTTCCTTAAGCTGCTTATTGATACGTCCGTTAACAATGCCTTCAAGCATCTTTTCGTTAGCATCAGGCTTCTCGTTCTTAGCTTCTGCAAGAAGAACCTTCTTCTCGCCTTCTATATAATCCTGATCCACATCAGCGCGGCTGATATACTTAGGATTCATGGCTGCGATCTGCATTGCAATATTCTTAAGTGCTTCCTTAACATCATCATTAACAACTGCTGTATCAGCTACAACAAGAACACCGATTCTTCCTGCGCCATGGATATATGATACAACACATCCGTTGTCAATTGCAACTCTCTCGAATCTTCTGATCTTAAGGTTCTCACCAATTACTGCAATCTTTCCTGCTAAAGCTTCTTCAACAGTCTTAGTCGGCTCAGACTTCCATGCTTCCTTCATGAAAGCATCGATATCAGCTGCTTCTGTTGTAAGAGCCTGGTTAGCAACCTCTGCAACATACTCTGCAAAATCAGCATTCTTGGCAACGAAGTCTGTTTCTGAGTTAACTTCTACGATTGCTGCATTCTTATCTCCGTCAACAACTGCTGTTACAAGACCTTCTGCTGCAATTCTTCCTGCTTTCTTAGCTGCCTTTGCAAGACCGTTCTCTCTGAGGAACTCTACTGCCTTATCCATATCGCCGTCTGTCTGTCCAAGAGCTTTCTTGCAGTCCATCATTCCGGCGCCTGTCATTTCTCTTAATTCTTTTACCATTGCTGCGGTAACTGCTGCCATTGTAAAATCCTCCTTATTATCTGTAAAATTAAGCCTCTTCTGTTGTCTCTGCTTCAGCTTCGTCAGCTACAACATCTTCATATTCTTCTGCTGTCTCGCCCTGGTTAGCAGCGATAACTGCATCAGCCATCTTAGATACAATAAGCTTAACTGCTCTGATTGCATCATCGTTACCCGGGATAACATAATCAAGTTCTTCCGGATCACAGTTAGTATCTACAATACCGATAAGTGGAATTCCGAGGATATGTGCTTCCTGTACACAGATGCTTTCCTTCTTAGGATCTACTACGAAAATAGCATCCGGGATTCTCTTCATATCCTTGATACCGCCAAGGTTCTTCTGGAGTTTCTCCTGCTCTTTCTTAAGCTGGATAACTTCCTTCTTAGGAAGAACATCAAATGTTCCGTCCTCTTCCATCTTCTCGATGTTCTTAAGTCTCTGGATTCTGCTCTGGATTGTCTTGAAGTTAGTGAGCATACCGCCAAGCCATCTCTCATTAACATAGTACATTCCGCAACGCTCTGCCTCAGTCTTAACTGCGTCCTGAGCCTGCTTCTTAGTACCTACGAAAAGGATTGTTCCGCCCTGCTCTGCAATGTCATATACTGCATTGTAAGCTTCGTCAACCTTACCTACTGATTTCTGAAGATCAATGATATAGATACCATTTCTCTCTGTGTAAATGTACTCAGCCATTTTAGGGTTCCATCTTCTTGTCTGATGTCCGAAGTGAACACCTGCTTCAAGCAACTGCTTCATTGAAATAACGCTCATTTTAATACCTCCGTTGGTTATATTCTTCCGCCCGCGCACCACCGGCAACCATGAGCAATGGCACCAACCGGTCTGTATCCGTCAGGCGTGGTTATTATTCGGCATCTGTGTCTGTCCCGACACAACACACCGGATAATATTATATCATCTCATTCTGTCTAAATCAAGCTTTTTTTGCGTTTTTTATGGGTGCCGTCAAACTTGACTATATTATGAAACTAATATATAATATAACAGATTATGTTGTTTACGGAAAGTGGGTTTTTATGAATAAAATAGATATCATAGTTCCCTGCTACAATGAGCAGGATGTTCTTACAACATATTACAGCGAGACACAGAAGGTTGTAAGCCATATTGACGGCTGCGAGTTCAGATATATTTTCATAGATGACGGAAGCAGGGATGACACATTAATCATCCTTAAAGGAATGGCCGCAACATATGACAATGTCAGATATATATCATTTTCAAGGAATTTCGGCAAAGAAGCCGGTATGTATGCCGGTCTTAGCGCTTCGGACGGTGATTACGTTATAGTTATGGATGCCGATTTACAGCATCCACCCGCACTGATACCGCGTATGGTCGAAAGTATCCTGAACGGACATGACTGCTGCGCCGCATACAGGACAAGCCGCAAAGGCGAACGCCGCATAAGGAGTTTTTTCTCCCAGCAGTTTTACAAATTCAACAACAAACTTACCGATGTCAAAATGCCATACGGTGCTGTGGATTTCAGAATAATGTCACGTAAAATGGTAGATTCCATAGTCTCAATTTCCGAACGCCAGCGTTTTTCAAAAGGAATTTTCAGCTGGGTGGGATTCGATACCGAATGGATTCCATACGAGAATGTCAAGCGTACGATCGGCACCACCAAATGGAGTTTCAAGGGTCTTATGCGTTACGCAATGGACGGTATTTTTTCTTTTTCCGTTGTACCGCTTAAAATCCTCTCCGTTATGGGATTTATCATATTTATCGCAGCTATCATTTATGCTATTTTTATATTAATCAGGACTCTTGTTGCCGGCATTGATGCTCCCGGATATGCCTCGACACTTATTATCCTGCTTTTTCTCGGCGGAATTATTGAGTTGTCAATCGGAATTGTCGGTGAATATATTGCAAGAATTTTCACCGAAATCAAGCGCAGGCCTATATATATCGCAAAGGAAAGCAATCTTCCCGATTGCAATAAGGTAAAATCGGATGAAAAAATTACTGGTTAAGCTTTTTAATAAGGAAACAATTACCTACGTTATATTCGGAGGTCTTACAACGGTTGTCAATTATGCCGTTTATTACCTCTTCTATAAATTTACCATGGTCGACCCGGTTGTGTATAATATAATAGCATGGGTCGTTGCGGTGCTTTTTGCATTCATAACCAACAAGCTTTTTGTATTTGAAAGCAGAACTTTCAAAGCTGATGTGTTATTTACGGAGTTAGCATCCTTTGTAGGTGCGAGGCTCCTGTCACTGATATTTGAAACTGCATTCATTGCACTGACCGTTAAAGTATTTAATATGAACGAACTCGTTGCCAAAATTATTACGGCTGTATTTGTAATAATTTTCAACTACTTTGCAAGTAAATTTTTCATTTTTAAAAAGAAACCATCTGTAAATGATGAAGGAGGTTTTGATGACTGACAATAACGAAAAGAAAAACGCCAGAGAAGGCCGCTATGCCGCACTGCATGAACTTACCCACAGCCGCGCTGTATATGTTATGTCTTTTGTGGTACCGCTTGTCATAATGATTGCCATTTTTATCATTCGTGACATTTATCCATTCGGTGACAGCTGTTACCTGCGTTCCGATATGTATCACCAGTACTGTCCTTTTTTCTCCGAGCTTTGGAGTAAAATCCGTGACGGCGGAAGTTTATATTATAGCTGGGATATCGGTATGGGCACTAATTTCATGGCCATTTTCGGATATTACCTGTCCAGCCCGTCCAACTGGTTTATCGCTCTTTTTCCGCAGAAATACATGATTGAAATTATGAATGCGATCATTCTTCTTAAGATTGCCGCTTCAAGTTTCACTTTCACATTATATCTTTGCAAACACAACAAACGCCGCAGCTTAAGTGCCGCTGTCTTTGGACTTTTCTATGCACTTTCGGCGTTCATCGCCGCATACAGCTGGAACCTTATGTGGCTTGACTGTGTACTTCTGCTCCCGCTTGTTGTACTTGGTCTTGAAAAACTTGTATACGAAGGCAAGGGATTATTGTATTCCATTACACTTGGATTTACCATTTTGTCCAACTATTACATTGCGATAATGGTATGTATTTCCATGGTAATCTATTTTATCGTGCTCATCGTATCAAGGCCCGTTCCAGAAGATAAGACCGAGTATGCAAGAATAATATTAAGATTTATCGTATATTCACTTTTAGCCGGTGCATTCGCGGCAGTTGTCCTTCTTCCGGAAATGTACGCACTTGAATATACAGCTTCCGGTAAGATTAATTTTCCAAAAACCCTTACACGGTATTTTTCTTTTGTGACAATTTTCAAACGCCACCTTATAAATACTCCTGTAAGCCTTGGTCTTGACCATATGCCGAATATTTACTGCGGTGTTGCAATACTTGTGCTCTTCCCGCTCTATATTATGTGCAATAAGATAAGTCTGCGTGAAAAAATAATGAAGGTAATCGCATTAATTGTTTTTCTCGTCGCATTTAATATGAATATTCCTAATTTTATATGGCACGGATTCCATTATCCTAATTCACTTCCGTGCAGGCAGTCCTTTATATATATATTTCTTCTGTTAAGTATATGCTATGATGCATTTATCAACATTAAGAATTATTCAAAGACGCAGATAGGCGGAAGCTTCTGGTCCGTTATGCTCTTCCTTATATATATAGGAAACACTATCACGGATGATGATGATTTTGATTTTAAAATATTATATATAACCGGTATTTTTATCGCAGTATATATGCTGATCGCATTATTGGCAAGGCACAAGAAACTTCGCACAGATATATTAATTGTTGCACTTTTTGCAGTTTCGATCATTGAAAGTACCGTCAATATGGACAACACCGGTTATTCTATAACATCACGTCCGTATTATATGAGAGATTATGACAGTGTCAACTATCTCAAGGATTCTGTTGATGAAATGGAAAACGGAAACAGTGATTTCTACAGAATGACCAAATTCCGCGGATACCGCTCCAAGAATGATTCCGCATGGCATAATTTCCACGGAGCATCCACATTCTCATCAACCGCATATGCATCGCTCACTTCTTTCTATGATTATATGGGACTTGAACATTCGACGAACGCATATGCCATAAACGGCGCCACACCGCTTGTTTATTCTATTTTTGATATTAAATATTTTATAAGCAATCAGGAAATCAAAGGGGCTGACATTTATTCCCTTGTTGATGAATACGACGGAGAATACTTATACCGTAATAATTACACTCTCCCACTCGCATTCATGGTTCCGTCTGATTTCAACGGTAATTTCCAGGCATCCGGCAACCCGAATCCATTTGTGATTCAGAACTTGTTTGCCTCATCAGCTGCCGGAATTGATGACCTTTTTTACAGGATAACATTTCAGGATGATTCAAGTTCCGCGACTATAACAGCTGACAAAAATGAATATCTGTACATGTTCATCATGAATACATCCGTAAAGTCCATTAATGTTACCGTAAACGGTGTTCCAGAGACTTTCACGGGCGTTGACCACGGACGTATGGTAGACCTTGGTTATGTAAGTGCCGGTTCGTCGATTCATGTTTCAAATTCGGACGGTGGCAACGAAAGCCTTCAGATGTACGCTTATGTACTTGACCTTGATAAATTTAAGCAGCTTTATGATGCGCTCTCTGATGAAGGCCTTCAAATAGAAAGTTATGATGATACTCATATCAAAGGAAGCGTGACCGCCAAAAATAACGGTCTTTTATATACATCAATACCATATGACGAAAGCTATACCGTATATGTGGACGGCGTAAAAACCGATTACACTTCCATCGGCGATAATGCTTTCATCGCCGTATATCTTACTGCCGGAACACACGATATTGAATTTAAATATGTTCCGCGCGGACTTAGAACCGGTACCGTATTGTCAATCATAAGCCTTCTTCTGATTGCAGGATGTATATTCTATAGGATACGCTTTAAAAAAGAAATATCCGAGGACGGTGCCCTTACCGAACTTGCCAATGCAAGACTCGCAAAGCGCAGCGCACAAGATAACAAAATACACGAATCAGGAAAGGATGTTGAATGATGAAACTTTGGGGCGGCAGATTTACTAAAGAAACCAACCAGCTTGTGCATAATTTTAATGCATCATTATCTTTTGACCAGAAATTTTACAAACAGGATATTGACGGAAGCATAGCGCATGTCAATATGCTTGCAAAACAGGGAATCGTTACAAACGAGGAACGTTTTGCCATACTTAACGGACTTGAAAGCATTAAGAGTGATATTGAAAACGGTACACTCGAAATCAGCCCGGAATATGAGGATATACACTCTTTCGTGGAAGCTACATTAATCGAAAGAATCGGTGATACCGGCAAGAAACTTCACACCGGAAGAAGCCGTAATGACCAGGTTGCTCTCGATATGAAGTTATATATCCGTGATGAGATAGGCGAGACTGATGCTCTGCTTAAAGAGCTGCTTGCCGTGATTTTAAGAATTATGAAGGAAAATGTTGAGACATACATGCCGGGATTTACTCATTTGCAAAAAGCCCAGCCTGTAACTGTTGCACACCATTTCGGTGCTTATTTTGAAATGTTCAGGCGTGACCGCAGCAGACTCCATGATATCCGTGAGAGAATGAACTACTGTCCTCTCGGTGCCGGCGCACTTGCAGGTACAACTTACCCGCTTGACCGTGAATTTACCGCTGAACTCCTGAATTTCAAAGGCGCTACATCAAACAGCATGGATTCTGTATCTGACAGAGATTATATTATAGAGCTTCTAAGTGCATTATCGACCATTATGATGCATTTAAGCCGTTTTTCCGAGGAAATTATTGTATGGAATACCAATGAGTACCGCTTTATTGAACTTGATGATGCATACAGCACCGGAAGTTCGATAATGCCTCAGAAGAAAAATCCGGATATCGCAGAACTTGTCCGCGGCAAAACAGGACGTGTATACGGTGCTCTCATGTCAATTCTTACGACCATGAAGGGACTTCCTCTTGCATATAACAAAGATATGCAGGAAGATAAGGAACTTACTTTTGATGCAATCGACACCACCAAAGGATGCATTGCACTCTTTACTGGAATGATTGATACAATGACTTTCAACAAGCCTGTTATGGAAGCAAGTGCCAAGAATGGCTTTACCAATGCAACTGATGCTGCCGATTACCTTGTAAACCACGGTATTCCTTTCAGGGATGCACACGGAATTATCGGAAGGCTCGTACTTATGTGCATAGATAAGGGCATTTCGCTTGATGAACTGCCTCTTGATGACTACAAATCGGTATCACCTGTTTTTGAAAACGATATCTACGAAGCAATCAGCCTTAAAACCTGTGTTGAAAAGCGTCTTACAAAAGGCGCTCCCGGCCCTAAGGCAATGCTTGATGCTATAAGCGAATACGACGCATACATGGCAGAATAGCCGGAGGTGTATATGGACAAAGCAATAGTACTGCTCTCTTCTTACAATGGGGCAGAATACATCGGAGCCCAGATTGAAAGCATCATCAGCCAGAGTTATGACAATTGGGAACTTATTATCCGTGATGACAATTCCGGTGATGGTACAGTCGATATTATAAAAGACTATTGCCGCAGGGATTCCCGCATTCATCTCATATCTGATGATAAGGGCAATCTCGGATATCCGGCATGTTTCTATGAACTTACGGACACCGCGCCGGATGCTGAATATTATTTTTTTGCAGATCAGGATGATGTATGGTTTCCCGATAAAATAGAGCGCGCAATAAGAATGCTTTCTGCTCTTACAGGTAACAGACCTGCGGCATATTACGGCGGATACACAATATGCGATGAAAATCTCGCATCAATCCGTACCGCGGCTCCAAATCATCCTGCCGGAAGCCATATAAAACTTAAAGATACTCTCTTTGAAGTATGTGGTCTCGAATTTACAATGGCTGTCAACCGTAAGGCACTCAAACTGCTTAATTCACACAAGCCTTCGTTTTCAACGGGACGTGGCACATGGATGAGCATGCTCTACTCCGTATATGCAGACATAGTCTTTGATGAGGAGCCTTGCGCTTTTTACAGGCGGCACGAAAGCGCCGTAACAGCATCCAACCAGTCTTTCTGGGGATTATGGATATGGCGTTTTAAATACCTCTTCGGAGGAGGTTTTAAAGATTTTCACGATATAATCAAGGATTTCTACCAGACAGTTGGACCTGAACTCGATGTCTCTGACAGAAGATTATTAAGGCTTTTCTCCGGTGAAAAGTATTTCCCGGATGTGATTACCAAAGTATTCTATCCAAAGCGTTTAAGAAGCCGTATGATGGACGAAATGGCACTGAGATTTGCATTTCTCATAGGAAGAATATAGAATATAGAAAACCCCGGACATATCAATGCCCGGGGTTCTATTTACTATTTATTATATATTATTTGCTTTTCTGACCGTTCTCGTACCGATTAGGGCTGCACCGCTGACAAAAAGCAATGCAAGCCATATCATAAAGCTGCCGTCTTCTCCGGTATGTGGAAAATCGTTTTCAGCCGGTAATTTTGATATTACGGTATCAGCCTTGGAAATCTCTTTACTTGCTGTGGCATCACTGTAATATTTATCACAGCCGTCGCAATACCAATATTCAATATTACCCTCTGCATCCTTGGTTGCCGCCTTCGCAGTAATGTGTTTTAAGTCTGCATGATTATTGGCATCAAGCTCACCAAAACTTTCTCCACAGACTTTGCAGACAGCTTTGTCCTTGCATGTTGCAGCCTTGCCCGCATCAGTATGCAGACATACATATCCACACTCACTGCAAATGCCGTTCACCCAATCATGCGGCTCACTCTCTACAGACACTCTGCCGCAGCAGTTCCATTTCTTCTCATGTGTATCAGCGGTCTGTATCCATTCTTCCGCACCGGTGTGATTGTCCATATCCTTCTCACCATATTCCTCATGGCATACATCACATACGGCTTTGGCAGTACATGTAGCTTTTCCGCCGCTATGTCCCGTTGCAGGAATTACTGTAAATCCCTCTTTATATCCGCAACGTTTACACTCATTGTAAGCCTCATAACCATCAGCGGTACATGTCGGATTCTGTCCATCCTTTTCAACCATCTCATGGCCTTCGTAATAATCTACGCAGATGCTTGCATTAACAGAATCTGTATTCTGCGCTGTTATATCATATGTTTGGTCGGATGCACTTCCGGCTCCGGAAAGTGACGCGTTCTTCACATTGTCAAATGAACATTCGAAAATGATGATTCTGACTCCGTGATCATATCCAATAAGTCCTCCAACTGTACCATCATCCGTAGCCGTTATTTTACCGCCTGCATGACATTTTTCCAATTTAACTGTATCATCCCAGGCTGTACCGGCGAACCCTCCGGTCTTAGGTATCCCTGCATTGCTCTTTACATCTCCCATGGCAATACAGTTTGCAATTCTAACGTCTTCTTGAATAAATCCTACAAAACCACCAAGATTCCAGTCTCCGGCTTCTACATTACCAAAGGCAGCACAATGGTCTGCGATTGTATCATAAAATAGAATACCCGCAAATCCTCCAGTGGACCAGCCTTTACTGTTTACATCGCCTTTTGCCTTGCACTTATAGAACTGTGATGAAAAATCAGCATTTCCGACAAAGCCTCCGCTTACGCTGTAGCCCTCTACTTTGACATCAGCTATGCAATTTGTAAAAACAGTATAACTCGCATTACCCACAAAACCGCCTGCACGTTTGG
The DNA here is from genome assembly GCA_000431815.1 of Butyrivibrio sp. CAG:318. Lineage (GTDB taxonomy): Bacteria > Bacillota > Clostridia > Lachnospirales > Lachnospiraceae > Eshraghiella. The sequence continues at coordinate 20,835 of FR889226.1, forward strand.
TGGAATTAACCAAACCCGAAACTGCACAATTAGTAATAGCTGCATAATCCGTGCCGTACAATGTAGTTATGCTGCCGACAAGCAGACCTGCACCATATAGTTCAGGTGAATCGGTATTACCATCACCTGCAAATACAGTTCCGTTCTCAATGATTACATTCTTGATAATATAATCGCTGCCGGTTGCTGCAATACAGCCAAACAGTCCGGCACTGCGGTTCTTACCATAGGAATCTCCCTCCCGCTCGTCCACATACATGCCTGTAATCTTCTTATTATTACCGTCGAAGTATCCCGAGAATGACTGTGCCGAGCCTCCGCCCGAAGCATAGCTCTCATATCCGATTGGTGTCCACACATGTCCGGAAAGGTCAATATCCGCTGTCAGAATAAAGAATTCGCCTTCATGTGTCTTGCCAACTACTCCGCTGTTGACTTCCTTGGCAAGCAATGCAAGCTGCTACGCTGTCGCAATCTTGTAAGGGTCGGCTTTGGTACCCGAACCTCCGTCAAAAGAAGCTGCCGCATAATCCGTCCAACAGTCCTGCGGCTTACCATCTGCCGAAACAATATTTGGCAGGCTTGCTGCAACCATACAAAGGCTGAGCACAATTGTAAGTAACGTTTGTTTTAATCTCATTATTACCTCCATCCGGCCACCCACATAAAACGGCCTAATATTTGTAAATAGTATATCATAATATCATAAAAAAATCAAGTTCATACCATTCGTTCCTATTGTAAATAGTCTGTTCTTCTTTTATAATATTTCTATTCTATTACAACGAGGACCAATTGATATGAAACACATTCATCCCGACTATTACGATAAATTTCACTGCATCGCCTCCGCATGTCCCATCACCTGCTGTAAGGAATGGAAGATTGCCGTTGATGATGAAACCAACCGCCATTGGAAGATGCTTGCTCCTCCGGATTCTGTTGATGAACATAGAAACAATCTGAGTGCTTACACTTGTATAAAAGATGGCGCACGTGTAATCAGGCTTGATAATGAACATAATTGTCCTTTTCTCTCCGATGAAAGACTGTGCCGGCTGGTAACAGCTTACGGTGATGGTGTACTTTCCCACACATGCACAATTTTTCCCAGAGAATTACATGAATATGATTCCCACACCGAAGAATCTCTTATGCCCTGCTGCCCTGCGGTCATTGATTTATGGCGCGATACACCTGTTGTTTTTCCGGCCGGAGTATCCCAATCACCGTTATCTCTTATCCGTGACAAACTGACCGGATTGATGCAGGATACTGCTCTTATGCCTGAATCAGCTCTGCTTGAGGGTTTTTATGTACTTTTGGAATTATATAGAAATGAACCGGTCTCATGCGCATGGGTACAGGAATATTTCTCCGCCCGGTCTATGCAGGAACTTCATCATGCAATGGCAGATATTCATATACAGGAAGCCGATACTGTTGATGAATGTAATGAATTGCTGCAGGACCTTGCAGTGAATTATCAGAAAGAAGGATTATATGACGGATTTTTGCAGGATGTCATAAAAGAAACTCCGAACGGTTCATGGCAGGATTTTTCCGGTGCGCTTGCCGGCTATGATATACTGCTTCGTAATTATCTTGCCAACGAATTTTACTCAGATCTGATTTCGCCGGATGCTTACAATCAGAATTTGGAACATATGTTGATTCAGTATCAATGGATTATTATAGAATACACCGCCATACGCCAGAGTCTTTTCCACTTATGGAATGACTCCGGCAGGCAGTTATTATATGAAAATGTGCGCGATTATATTGTCATTATCTCACGCATGACCGGATATGATGATGATGACATCCGGTCGTATTTAGAAAACAGTTTTGAAAAGCTGATATGGGAATGGGGATACGCTGCGCTGATTGTCGGAAGATAAAAACTATTGCTGTTTTTCAAAATGCTGGTAATCCTTAACTTTCTCCCATGAACCGCCCCATGTGAATCCGTGTTCCGCAAAAAGATTATATGCATAATCATCAGCATCTATCTTCATTATAAATCGGTCATCCCTGTTGGCATATCTTTCCGACATCACCGGCAGGACAGAACCGTCCGCACCGACATATGGATTGTACAACGGATTAATATCAATTGCCAGGCCATATGCATGCATCGACCACGTGTCGCTGCCCTTTACCTTACGGGCATTGAAACAGCTTGTATTGTTATTGGCCATCGAAACTTCATCATTACCGCCATACTCATCCACAAGCTTAATGCTCTCTATCGGATATGATGCCTTGTATAACTGATAGAAAATTTCAGACACCTCAGGAGCTATTGACTTATTGACAATAAGCTCTCCCTTGTGTGCGGCATTATCCGTTCCCCAGTAAAGGACGGTCATATACCGTAAATCCTCCCGCGCAACAGGACAGTCTTCCGTGAAAGACGCTCCCTGCATCTTGGTAAATATGAAATCCGGAATATCCGTATATCCGAAATACGTGTTAAGGTCTGAGGTGATAAGTTCCGACGGAAGCGGATAGCTGCCTTCCATTTTACGGTTAGCAGGATCCCCCGAACCCGATATTTCTGTAATTTTTCTTGTCTGATATACCAAAATAATTATCAGTGATCCAAGTAAAAGTGCACTGATCACAAGAATAATTCCGGGCATCATTGATTTTTTGTTTTTATTTTTAACTGATACAGTTTTCTTTTTTTTAACTGGTGTTTTCTTATTTACAGCCAAATCTGCTTACTCCTGTCCTTTAATAGTCACTGAGAGCTGGTTAAACGGTATTTCTATTCCGTTATCATCAAATGCACACTTGAACTTCTCAAGCAATTCCCATCTTACCGGCCAGTATTCATCGGTCTTCGTCCATACCCTGACACCCAATGTAATCTGACTTTCACCCAGATTGTCTACATATATCGATATTTCCTCATCGCGGATAATTCTGTCACATCCGTCAATCACATCAGCAAGAACCGACTTGGCCTTTCTGATGTCCGAATCATAACTGATACCTATGAGAATATCTATACGGCGCTTCTCCTGTGCTGTATAGTTAGTAAGGCTTGAGTTTGCGAGTGTTCCGTTAGGAATAACTATTGTCTTATTGTCAATGGTAGTAATCTTAGTGTAAAATAAATCAATTCCTGTAACCGTTCCTTCATTACCATGTGTATCTTCTTTAATATAATCTCCGATCGTAAACGGTTTAAAAAGAAGAATTAATACGCCTCCGGCAAAATTGGAAAGACTTCCTTGCAATGCAAGACCCAGTGTCAGTCCAGCTGCACTGAGTGCTGCTATGAGTGATGTCGTAGGGATCCCCAGAACACTTATAACAATTATTGCAATAAGAAAATATAATGCAAATTTTATCAGTGAAATAAGGAATTTAGCCACCATCGGCTCAATCTTTGTCTTCTTAAACGAATTACCGATGAGCTTAAGTACCCATTTTATCAGTTTATTTCCTATTATCAAAATGACAATTGCTATAAGAATATTCTTACCGACCGTCATAAACCATTTTATAAGATTGTCCAGAATACTTTTCATATTCTCCTCGCTCCAGAATGAAGCGGCAAGTATTAATCTGTTCATTGCTTAGCTGCCTTTCGTGCCGCTGTACGTTTCTTCGGTGTTGTATCGGCATATGTATATCTTAATACACTTATTCCCATTGGCGGTACCTTGAGCCTTATGGAGTCCTCCCTTGCATCACACTCATCTTTTTTGGAGTTAATGACACGCGGATTGGTGGCACCGCTTCCGCCGTATTTAACATCATCACTGTTAAAAATCTCTTTATATTTGCCCATCGCCGGAACGCCGATTTTGTACTTATCCCTCTCAACAGGAGTGAAATTAGCTACAACAATCAGCTCGCTTCCGTCAGATGCTTTTCTTGCAAATGCTACAATACACTCATTGGCTGAGATATTGTTGATCCACTCAAAGCCCTCCGGGTCGAAATCCAGTTCATAAAGAGCCGGCTCATTTCTGTATAATTTATTCAAATCTCTTACATAATTCATAAGAGCTGTATTTTCTGAAAGTTCTGTGAGTTCCCAGTCAATCTGTCTGGCTTCCCACCACTCATTCTCCATTCCGAAATCTTGTCCCATGAAAAGAAGTTTCTTGCCCGGATGTGTGAACATAAAGCCATAAGCTGCACGGAGATTATTCATCTTCTCTGCCTTATCCGCTCCCGGCATCTTATTGAGCATTGAACATTTGCCGTGCACAACTTCATCATGTGAAAGAACCAATATAAAATCCTCACTGTAAGCATATACCATGCTGAATGTCAGCTCATTATATCTGCCCTTTCTGAAAAGAGGATCGCAGCTCATGAAATCCAGGAAGTCATTCATCCATCCCATATTCCATTTATAATCAAAGCCAAGGCCACCGTCGGCCGTTGCCCCGGTAACCTTAGGCCATGCCGTTGATTCCTCTGCGACAAGCCATACATCCGGCGCTTTTTTGGAAAATTCATCGCTGAGCCTCTTTAACAGTTCCACAGCCTCAAGATTCTCATTGCCGCCATACATATTCGGTATCCATTCACCGTTTCTCTTGCCGTAATCAAGGTAAAGCATTGACGCAACCGCATCCATTCTGATTCCGTCCGCATGATATTCCTTTGCCCAGAATATGGCATTGGAAATAAGGAAGTCAATAACTTCCGGTCTGCCGTAATTATATATAAGTGTGCCCCACTCAGGATGCTCGCCCTGCCGCGGATCAAGATGTTCATACAGGCATGTTCCGTCAAATCTTGCAAGTCCGAATGCATCCTTAGGGAAATGTGCCGGAACCCAGTCGAGAATGACTCCTATTCCCGCTTTATGCATCTCATCCATAAAGAATTTGAAATCATCAGGCGTACCGTATCTGGCTGTCGGCGCATAGTATCCTGTTACCTGATATCCCCATGAGCCGTCAAAAGGATATTCCATAACCGGCATAAGTTCAATATGCGTATATTGCATTTTTCTGACGTAATCAATCACAAGCGGAGCAAGTTCCCTGTAATTATAAAATTCTCTTCCGTCATCAGGTGTCTTAAAAGAACCCGCATGCATTTCATATATGGAAACAGGCTTCTTTTTATCTTTGTCCGCATCACGTTTTGCCATCCACTCATCATCATTCCAACGATAATTCTTGATATCGTATACTATAGATGCATTGGATGGTCTTAACTCGCCGGCATATGCATAAGGATCGGCCTTCAGAACAACATTGCCGCCCTTAATGCGGATTTCGTATTTGTAATTGTCCATCGGCTTCATATCAGGTATAAAAAGCTCATACACGCCTGTTCCTTCAATGAGTTCCATCTGGTGACGTCTTCCGTCCCAGTCATTGAAATCGCCGACCACGCTTACACGCAGTGCATTAGGTGCCCATACCGCAAAAAGAACACCTTTTACCTTGCCGACCTTCTTAATATGCGCACCAAGAATATCGTATGCCTTATAGTTGGTGCCGGCATTGAACGATTTTAATGCCTTCTGCGGTATCATTGAAGGATAATTGTACAAATCAACTGTCTCTTCCCGCGTCTTATCCTTGAACTCATATATCAGAGTATAGAAAATCTCTGTTTTGCTCTTAATAAGTACCGCAAAATATCCTTCCTCATCCGCCATATCCATCGCATGAATTTCTCCGGTAAGTGTATCTTTTACAAATGCTTTCACAGCTCCGGGTCTGAATGCCTGGATGAGAAACCCTTTGGAAGTCATATGTCCGCCGAGAAGTTTCTTGGGATGCTTTGTATCCGAATACACAACACCTTCTATTTCCGGCCAATTCATTAAATCATACAGTTTCTTGTTCATTACCCTCTCTCCTTATATCCTATATTATATTCTATGTATAAACAAACCACTCCTGAGCTTTGGCTCAAACCATGTAGACTTCGGAGGCATCAGCATGTCCGCATCAGCCACGTTAAACAGCTCGCCTATTGATGTCGGATACATTGAAAACGCCAGCTTCATATCGCTGTCGGCGCGCCTTTCAAGTTCATCAAGTCCTCTTATCCCGCCTACAAAATCAATTCTTTTGTCCACTCTCGGATCTCCTATCCCGAGAATCGGTGTAAGCAGATAATCCTGAAGTATTGCTACATCAAGTCCGTCAACAGGATCATCCGACATAATACTCTCCTTGGCTGTAAGAAGATACCATGTTCCGTCAAGATACATTCCGAAACTGCCTTTCTGTTCCGGATAGAAGGCTTTGTGACCCTTCTCTTCAACCGTAAAATATTTGGATACCGCATCAATGAATTCATCATTGGAATATCCGTTAATATCCTTTACAACACGGTTATACGGCATTATCATAAGCTGCTCGTCAGGGAAAAGAACCGAAAGGAAATAATTAAATTCCTCGTCTCCGGTATAACCCGGATTGGCCTCTCTTCTCTTAAGTCCGACCTTAACGGCAGATGCTGCCCTATGATGTCCGTCAGCTATATAAATTGAATTGATGGAATCAAAAGCATCCCTGATCTGTCCCACATCAGCGGCATCGCTTATTTTCCATACGGTATGTTTAATTCCGTCTTCCGATGTAAAATCATACAATGGCTGGGATGTCTTGCCGGCATCCACAATTCTATTAATTATATCATTGGCACGATATGCAAGGAAAATAGGACCTGTCTGTGCGCTTGTCCGGTCGACATGGTTAATTCTGTCTTCTTCCTTGTCTGCTCTTGTCTTCTCGTGCTTCTTGATTCTGTTTTCAAGATAATCATCTATCGAAGCGCATGCAACTATACCTGTCTGCGAACGGCCGTTCATAGTCAGTTCGTAAACATAATATGCATCATCTTCATCCTGTTCAAATATTCCTCTGGCAATCTCGCTTTCAAGTAATTCTTTCGCTTTATCATATACACAGTCAGCATATGTATCAACACTGTCATCAAACTGTGTCTCTGCCCTGTCAATGTTAAGAAACGATAAGGGTCTGCCCTCTACTGCTTTCTTAGCTTCCTGTCTGTTATATACATCATATGGCAATGCTGCAACGTCCGCTGCATATTCCGCTGCCGGTCTGACGCATTTAAATGGTTTAATATCAGCCATTTCTGCTCCTTTTATCTTATAAAAAAGTATTATAAGCCGGGCGGCATATCCGCCCGACTCATTAACCAATGTTATTTAATTACACGAACTTTAAGTATTCCGCTCTTAGAAGCGATTTCTTCAACAATATGTGATGAATCCGCTGTGTCGATATCTATCATCGAGTAAGCATAATCACCACGGCTCTGGTTGATCATCTTCTCAATATTGATTCCTTCCTTACCGAAAGCGGTTGAGAGGCCGCTTATGATATTAGGCTCATTCTTATGTAAAACAGCGATTCTGCCTGCAGAGTTACATCTGCCCATATCACATGCAGGGAAGTTTACGGAATTACGGATATTACCGTTTTCAACGTAATCCATAATCTCATCAACAGCCATGCTTGCACAGTTGTCTTCCGACTCTGCCGTGGAAGCACCGAGATGAGGGAATGCTATGCATCCCTTGGTGTTGGCGAGCTTCGGTGTAGGGAAGTCTGTAGCATAAGCTGCAATCTTACCTTCCTCAAGAGCTGCCGCAACATCATCTGCACATACAAGAAGGTCTCTTGCAAAATTAAGAACGATAACGCCATCCTTCATCATTGCAATTGTATTCTTGTTGATCATTTCTTTTGTATCATCAAGAAGCGGTGTATGAACTGTAATATAATCGCAGTTAGCAAATATCTCTTCCCTGCTCTTAACAACGGTAACACTTCTTGAAAGATTGAGTGCGTTCTGTACTGAAAGGAACGGATCACATCCGATTACTTCCATTCCAAGGCCGATTGCTGCATTCGCAACAAGCACTCCGATTGCTCCGAGTCCGATAACTCCAAGCTTCTTGCCCTTTATTTCCCTTCCGGCGAATTTGGATTTGGCTTTCTCCATAGTCTTGCCAATATTCTCGTCATCCTTGTTCTCATTAACCCAGCCGTTGGCTGCGATAATATTTCTTGATGCTGCAATCATTGCCGCAATAACAAGTTCCTTAACGCCGTTGGCATTGGCACCCGGTGTATTAAATACTACGATACCCTTTTCGGCACATTTATCAAGTGGGATGTTATTAACACCGGCACCTGCTCTTGCCACAGCGAGAAGGCTGTCAGGCAATGCCATATCATGCATAGCCGCACTTCTTACGAGAACTACGTCTGCCTCGTCAAAATTCTCCGTCTTGGTGTAATCACCTGTAAAACGCGCTAAACCGACTTCTGAAATCGGATTCAAACAATTATATTTTATCATTACGATATCCTCCTGCTAAATAATTCCCAAGAGACTCTCAACTATCCCGGAGCATATGTCGCGGAACAGGGGATTTACTATTTAGCATTTTCCTTTTCAAATTTTCTCATAAATTCAACTAATTTCTCAACGCCTTCGATTGGCATTGCATTGTAGATGCTGGCTCTCATTCCGCCAACCGTTCTGTGTCCCTTAAGGTTCTCAAAACCTGCTGCCTTGGCTTCTGCAACGAATTTGGCATCAAGTTCTTCATCACCTGTAACAAACGGAACATTCATGAGTGAACGGTCTTCTTTAACGACTGTTCCCTTGAACATCTTGCTCTCGTCAAGGAAATCATAAAGGATCTTGGCTTTCTTCTCATTGCGTTCTTTCATTGCAGTGAGTCCGCCCATCTTCTTGATCCACTTAAATACCTTGCCACAGATATAAATTCCGTAAGCAGGCGGTGTATTGTAAAGTGAATTATTGTCTGCATGTATTTTGTACTTAAGCATTGTAGGTGTTCCAGGGAGTGTATCTTCTGTTATAAGATCCTCTCTGATTATAACGATTACAACACCTGCCGGTCCAATATTTTTCTGAACGCCGCCGTAAATGACACCATACTTGGTAACATCAACCGGTTCCGAAAGGAAACATGATGATACATCCGCTACCAGTGTATGTCCCTTGGTATTCGGAAGCGTCTTATACTTGGTACCGTAGATTGTGTTGTTCTCACATATATATACGTAATCACAATCATCCGGTATATCAAGGTCTGAGCAGTCAGGAATATAAGAAAAAGTCTTGTCTGCGGATGATGCAAGCTCGATTGCTTCTCCGTAAATCTTAGCCTCCTGATATGCTTTCTTAGCCCACTGTCCTGTTACAATGTATCCTGCTTTCTTATTCTTCATAAGATTCATCGGAATCATCGCAAACTGCTGTGAAGCTCCGCCCTGAAGGAAAAGTACCTTATAATTGTCAGGTATGTTCATAATCTCTCTTAAGTCAGCTTCAGCTTCCTTAATAATGTTGTCGTAGACTTTGGATCTGTGGCTCATCTCCATTACAGACATTCCACATCCTCTGTAGTCTAACATTTCGTCAGCGGCTTCCTGCAATACTTCTTCAGGTAATACTGCCGGGCCTGCTGAAAAGTTGTAAATTCTTCCCACTTTAATGTGCCTCCTGTTATATATTCTATGTTCTGAATCCGCACTGCTGACAAGTGCCGCACGGAATTTTCAAAACATTACATTATATTTTACGTCAAAAGGCATTTTCCGTCAATAGTCTGTTGGGATAAGAAATACTGTCTGGTATGGTCAAAAATACTTAATCTGGATATTTGACATATTCCACCAAAATGATATACTATTCCATTATGAATACCACAGACCATAACAGACAGAACAAAATAGCGGTTATCAATGACCTTTCAGGATTCGGCAGATGTTCACTTGCGGTCGCGCTCCCAATCATATCACAGATGCGCGTGCAGTGCTGCCCGGTTCCCACATCGATTTTCTCCGCGCACACCGGTTTCCCGGCATATTTTTTTGACGATTATACCGACCGTATGCAGCCTTACATCGATAAATGGAAAGCCCTTGATTTACATTTCAATGGGATACTCACAGGGTTCTTAGGTTCCGACAGGCAGATTGATATAGTTGAGAATTTCATTAAGGATTTCAAGGATGACAATACGCTTGTCATAATTGACCCGGTTATCGGCGATAACGGCAGGCCGTACCCTACTTACACCGCGTCGATGTGTGAGAAAATGCGTTCACTTGTAAAGCACGCCGACATCCTCACTCCCAATCTTACCGAGGCATGCATACTTACCTCAACGGACTACCGTCCGGACATGAGCCTTAAGAATATCTGCGATATTGCCATTAAACTTACCGAAACCGGTGCCGGCAAGGTCGTTATAACCGGTCTTGACCGCAAAAGCATGATTGCCAATGTAATCTGTGAGAAAGGGCATGAGCCTAAGATTATCCGCCAGAAGCGTTGCGGGCATGAACGTTCGGGAACGGGCGATGTATTTGCTTCCATTATTGCTGCCTCCGCTGTTCTCGGTTATGATTTTGAGCTTTCCGTCAGAAAGGCTTCACATTTCGTACGCGACTGTATCGCGGCTACCGAGGCCATGGATATCCCGCCGACAGACGGCGTATGTTTTGAAGAAGTTTTACACACACTTAAATAGAAAAGAGGTTTTACCATGACTATTTTATACAAAGTCCACAATAATCTTTATGTCAATCTTACCAACAAATGCCCTTGCGCATGTACATTCTGTCTCAGGCAGACAAGGGATCACATGGAGGATTCCGGTGTCCTCTGGCTCGAAAAAGAGCCAACCGTCGACGAGGTAATCGCTGATTTTGCCAATTTCAATATGGATGACTATGATGAGGTTGTTTTCTGCGGTTTCGGTGAGCCGACCGAGAGAATTGATGTTCTCTTAGAGGTTGCCGCTTATGTAAAGAAAACTTACAACAAGCCTACACGTATCAATACCAACGGTCTCGGTAATCTTGTAAACGGCCGCGACATCACACCTGAACTTAAGGGTCTTATCGATACCGTTTCAATAAGCCTTAACACACCTAACAAGGAGCGTTACTATGAGCTTACCAGAAGCAAATTCGGAATCGGCTCTTTTGATGCGATGATTGATTTTGCAAAAGAAGCCGTTAAATACGTTCCACACGTTGTAATGACAACAGTTGCCACCACAATAACTAAGGAAGAGGAAGCCGAGTGCCAGCGCATTTGCGACAACATCGGAGTTAAATACAGAATCCGTCCTTTTGAGGATTAAACTTATCGAATAATATAAATGGGTATCCGAGGATTGAATCTTTGGATACCCGTTTTTTATGTCCTAATATATTTTTTCGGCTTCTTTTTCAATCTCCGGAAAGCTCTTTACGGCCGGAGGATTAGTGCAATGAACGGAAATTGCTTTTTCCATCCATATCATGTCGTACCAGGTGTCAAATTTATAACCTGATTTATGGAATCTTCCTACGAGCGAATATCCCATCCTGGCATGGAATTTCTCACTGTCATCCGTAATATGTTCATCCGGCACAGATGGAGATGTTATGCATGCATTGAGATTGATTATATTCTGCATTGCGAGGATCTGCTCCATTTTCTTATAAAGCAGTTTTCCGATGCCGCGCCTTCTGCATTTCATATCCAGATATACCGATAATTCAACATCCCAGTCGTATGCCGCCCTTGATTTAAATGTTCCGGCATAGGCATATCCGACGATTTTATCATCCTTTATTGCCACGATATACGGATATTTTTTCAATGTATTCTCTATCCGCTGTCTGAATTCATCCACGGACGGCACCTCATATTCAAAAGTTATCGCCGTTTTTTCTACATATGGTGCATAGATTTCAAGAAGCTTGTCCGCATCGGATGGCTTTGCTGTTCTGATTGTGATGTTATCCATAAAAATGCCTTTCATAAATTCAACATGCCGCATTGGCAATTTAATTTTATCATTTAGGGGATGTAAACAACCGGTGTGCATATCATATTGTATACTGAATATTATTCTTTCGGCACCGTACACTGCATCCTTGCATCGTTTACGTCGCAACTTTCCAGTGACACCACTTTAAATCCGCCTCGTCTTCTCCTTAAGCCACTCCAGTTCCCCGCCTTTAAGATACGGTGATATATTTTCATACACTTTTTCGTGGTACTTATTAAGTCTCATCTTATCCACATCAGTCATAAGTTCCATATCAATTCCATCCACATCAAACGGAACCATTGTCAGGCTTTCAAAGCAAAGCAGCCCATCACCATACCGGCGTGTGAGCACAAGATTCTCATGTCTGATGCCAAATTTGCCTTCCAGATAATATCCGGGTTCGTCGGATGTCACCATACCGGCCTCAAAAGGCACATTCTGTCTGCCGATCCGCCAATGAATACGCTGCGGGCCCTCATGGACATTCAGGATATATCCGACGCCGTGTCCGGTGCCGTGGTTGAAATCCATTCCGTTCTCCCAGAGCGGCATGCGCGCAAGGATATCCAGATTAGCACCGCACATTCCTTCCTTAAAAACAGCCGAAGCAAGCGCAAGATGTCCTTTAAGGACAAGTGTGTATGCTTTTTTCTCCTCGGGAGTAAGTCTGCCAAGAGGAATTGTCCTCGTTATATCGGTTGTTCCTTCCATGTAGTGCCCGCCCGTGTCGGCAAGACACAGTCCATATGGCTTAAGCAGGATGTTGGTCTCTTCAGTGGGCTCGTAATGCACAATTGCGCCGTGCTCACCGTATGCTATGATGGAATCAAAGCTGTTCTCGATAAATCCATCCTGTTCACGTCTGTATTTTTCAAGCTGCGTGGCCGCATCAAGCTCGGTAATATTGCCTGATGCAACATTCTTCTGAAGCCAGCAGATAAAACGACACACCGCAACGCCATCCTTAATATGCGCTTTACGGATGTTATTCTGCTCCGTTTCGTTCTTAACAGCCTTCATGTGCTTGACCGGGCTTTCTTTCATCATTACTGCGGTATCCTCAGACACACAGGACAACAGTCTGTAATTAATCGTTGCCGGGTCGATTTCTACCATATCGCAGTTCATGCCACGCACATCTTCGTAAATCTTATTATATGGCCTGAGTTCTACTCCGAGTGAATCAAGATAGTCTCTGACTGCGCCATCAAAACTTTTTTCATTGGCATAAAGAATGGCTCTATCCGGAAGTATAATCATATATGATAAGAATACCGGTGTGCAATTCACATCATTACCACGGAGATTCAATAACCATGCTATCTCATCAAGTGCGGCCACCATCAACATATCCACGCTGTTTTTCTGCATATTCTCACGCAGCAGTTTAAACTTATTCTCTGATGTATCTCCTGCGTATTGAGTGTCAAGCTGCCATACCGGTTCGGCGCTTATGTTCGGTCTGTTCTCCCATATCTCATCCACAAGGTCGTAATCCGGCACCAGCACGGACTCCGCCATTGTCAGGCTGTCCGTAAGTTCCCTGGCAAAGGCAGTGCTTATCGTACGTCCGTCAAAGCCTATTCTGTAACCGGCATGACCCGATGCGCATTCCGCCATGAATTTCGGTATATCGAAAACTCCCGGTTCATTTATTTTCATCAGAGCAATTGTGCTGTTGTGCAATTGTTCTTCCGCCTGGATAAAATATCTTCCGTCCGTCCACAGATATGCTTTATCCGGTAAAATTACCAGCGTTCCCGCCGAACCGGTAAACCCTGACATGAATTCTCTCTCTTTAAAATAATCTCCTACATACTCTGAACCGTGATAATCATCAGTCACAATAATATAAGCATCCATATCGTGCTGTTTCATTAACTCTCTGAGTTTGTTCAGACGTTCCTGTACTAACATGTCCAAATCTCCTTAATATCAAAGAGGCAGCTCCAAATATATTGAAGCTGCCGTTATATTAAATCTCGTCAAATGTATCCGCTAAAGAAGCACCCGGTGAAACCATAGGGAATACCTTGTCATCCTTCTCTATCTGACAATCTATCAGACACGGAATGTTAAGTTCTATCGCCTCTTTAAGCGCCGGAGCAAATTCTTCCTTTGTCGTAACGCGGTAGGCCTTGGCTCCCATTGCTTCGGCAACCTTAACATAATCCACGCTGTCATTAAGCACCGTATACGAATATCTCTGTCCGTAATAAAGTGTCTGCCACTGTCTTACCATTCCGAGCACATGATTGTTGATCACCACTTCGATTACAGGAATATTATAACGTGTGGCTGTTGCAAGCTCATTCATGTTCATTCTGAAACATCCGTCACCGGCAACATTGATAACCGTCTTGTCTTTGCGTCCCATCTTGGCTCCGATTGATGCTCCAAGACCGTAACCCATGGTTCCGAGACCTCCCGATGTGAGAAGTGTTCTCGGTTCCTTGTACTTGTAATACTGAGCCGCCCACATCTGGTGCTGTCCGACTTCGGTCGTAATTATTGCATCACCGCCCGTAATATCATAAATCTGTTCAATGACATAAGGTCCTGTAAGGACGTCCTTGTTGTATTTGAGCGGATATTCTTTTTTCATCTGCTCTACATGTGCCATCCATTCGGTATGTTCCATATCGTCAAGCCTTGTATTCAGAGCTTTAAGGATTTCTCTTACGTCGCCGATAACGCTTGCATCCACGTGGATATTTTTATTGATCTCCGCCGGATCGATATCAAGCTGGAGGATACGTGCATTAGGAGCAAACCTCTTGGTATCACCTGTTACACGGTCCGAGAATCTGGCTCCAACAACCACGAGAAGGTCACATTCCATAACCGCAAAGTTGGAGGTTTTGGTTCCGTGCATGCCGAGCATTCCGGTATATCTCGGGTCGGTTCCGTTAAAAGCACCCTTTCCCATCAATGAATCCGCTACAGGCGCATCGATTTTGGATGCAAACTCCGCAAGTTCATCCTGGGCGCCCGAAATAATGGCACCGCCTCCTACGAAAATAAAAGGTTTCTCTGCTTCTTTTATCATCGACACAGCTTCATTGACAGCTTCGTTGGTTATCTGCGCGGTTTCTCTTGATATCTCTGCCGGTTTGACATAGGTATACTCTGTCTTCTGTGCTGTGACATCCTTAGGTATATCGATAAGAACCGGTCCAGGTCTGCCTTGCTTAGCTATTCTGAAGGCATCTCTTATCACTCCGGCAAGTTTCGTTATATCTTTAACAATGTAATTATATTTGGTGATCGGTAATGTCACACCGGTTATGTCTATTTCCTGAAAACTGTCTTTTCCGAGAAGCGGAACTCCGACATTACATGTGATTGCCACCATAGGCACCGAATCCATATAAGCCGTCGCAATACCTGTTACGAGATTGGTTGCCCCGGGTCCCGATGTTGCAAAACATACACCGACCTTACCTGTTGCCCTCGCATATCCGTCCGCTGCGTGGGAAGCTCCCTGCTCATGTGAAGTGAGGATATGTGTTATCTCATCCGAATGTTTGTATAATTCATCATACACATTAAGAATGGCTCCTCCCGGGTATCCGAAAACAGTATCCACACCCTGTTCCTTAAGACATTCTATAATTATCTGTGATCCTGTAAGCT
This sequence comes from Butyrivibrio sp. CAG:318, assembly GCA_000431815.1. Classification (GTDB taxonomy): domain Bacteria; phylum Bacillota; class Clostridia; order Lachnospirales; family Lachnospiraceae; genus Eshraghiella. The sequence continues at coordinate 36,307 of FR889226.1, forward strand.
GCATTGTATATTTCTCCAAATTATTTTATTTCAAGGACTGCTCCCTTATCTGCTGATGTTACCATCTTCGCATAACGTGCAAGATATCCCTTGGTAACTTTCGGCTCTCTAGGCTGCCATTTAGCCTTACGCGCCTTTAGTTCCTCATCGCTTACCTTGACATTGATTGTGTTGGCAGGGATATCTATGCTTATGATATCGCCTTCTTCAATAAATGCAATAGGTCCGCCGACCGCTGCTTCCGGTGATACATGACCGATTGAAGCTCCTCTTGAAGCTCCCGAAAAACGTCCGTCAGTTATAAGTGCTACGCTTGAGCCAAGTCCCATACCTGCTATTGCGGATGTCGGGTTAAGCATTTCACGCATACCAGGTCCTCCCTTAGGGCCTTCATATCTGATGACAACAACATCTCCCGGAACAATCTTGCCGCCCTTTATGGCAGCGATTGCATCTTCTTCACAGTCAAACACTCTTGCCGGGCCTTCATGGACAAGCATTTCTTCCACAACAGCTGAACGCTTTACAACGCATGAATCAGGGGCAATGTTACCTCTGAGAACCGCGATACCGCCTGTTACGCTGTATGGATTATCGATAGGTCTGATAACTTCCGGATTCTTATTTACACAATCCTTGATATTCTCTCCGACAGTCTTGCCGGTTACTGTGATAAGATCAAGGTTAAGAAGATTTTTCTTGGAAAGTTCGTTCATTACCGCATATACACCGCCGGCCTCATTAAGCTCTTCCATATATGTGTGGCCTGCCGGAGCGAGGTGGCAGAGGTTAGGTGTTCTTGCGCTTATCTCGTTGGCAATATCAAGATTAAGCTTTACTCCGGCTTCTCTTGCAATAGCCGGGAGGTGAAGCATTGTATTGGTAGAACATCCGAGTGCCATATCTACAGTAAGTGCATTCATAAATGCTTTTTCTGTCATAATATCAAGAGGTCTTATATCCTTCTCAAGAAGTTCCATGACCTTCATTCCTGCGTGTTTTGCGAGCTTTATTCTGTCCGAATATACTGCCGGGATTGTACCGTTGCCCTGAAGTCCCATACCGATTGCTTCGGTAAGACAGTTCATACTGTTGGCTGTATACATACCTGAGCATGAACCGCATGTAGGGCATGCCTTATTCTCATATTCGTCAAGCTCTTCAGCCGAAATCTTGCCTGCTGTATATGCGCCAACTGCCTCAAACATGCTTGAAAGGCTTGTCTTGCATCCTTTTACATGGCCTGCAAGCATAGGACCGCCGCTTACGAATACTGTCGGAACATTAATTCTGGCTGCTGCCATAAGAAGTCCCGGAACATTCTTATCACAGTTTGGAACCATAACGAGTGCATCAAACTGATGTGCTGTTGCCAGACACTCTGTTGAATCTGCAATAAGATCTCTTGTTACGAGGGAATATTTCATTCCGACATGGCCCATTGCAATTCCGTCGCACACTGCGATTGCCGGTACCACTACAGGTGTTCCGCCTGCCATTGCAACTCCGAGCTTAACTGCCTCAACGATTTTGTCAAGGTTCATATGTCCCGGTATAATTTCGCTCTGTGAGCTTACAATACCTATTAAAGGTTTCTCCATCTCTTCTTTGGTAAAACCAAGTGCATTAAATAATGATCTGTGAGGAGCCTGGCTGACTCCTTTTTTAACTGCATCGCTTTTCATATATTACAATTCCTTTCGAATATTAAATTAAAGTCTCTCGGCAATCAGATCGCCCATCTTGTCCGTTCCGACAAGTGTCATTCCCTCGGACATGATATCCGTCGTTCTGTATCCTTCCTTAAGGACCTTCGCAACCGCTGCCTCTATTGCTGCTGCCGCATCATCAAGATCAAGTGAATAACGTAACATCATGGCTGCCGAAAGAATCGTCGCAATAGGATTAGCTATGTTCTTGCCTGCAATATCAGGTGCGGAACCGTGTGACGGCTCATAAAGTCCGAGCTTAGTCTTACCGAGGCTGGCACTTGAAAGCATTCCTATTGAGCCTGTTATCATGCTGGCTTCATCGGAAAGGATGTCACCGAACATGTTCTCTGTAAGAATAACGTCAAACTGACCCGGGTTCATTACAAGCTGCATAGCACAGTTGTCAACAAGCATGTCCGTGTATGTAACTTCCGGATAATCCGCAGCAACTTCTTTGACAACTTTACGCCAGAGCCTTGAAGAATCAAGAACATTGGCCTTATCGACGCTTGTCACGATCTTACGTCTCTTCATGGCTATCTCAAATGCCTTGATTGCGATTCGTCTGATCTCATTCTCATTATATGTTAACGTATCTACCGCTGTAAGTACACCGTTAATTTCTTCCGTGTGTCTTTCACCGAAATAGAGTCCTCCGGTCAGTTCTCTCATAATGACCATATCAAATCCGTCCCCGATTATTTCGGACTTAAGCGGACATGCATTCTTAAGTTCATCATAGAGATATGCCGGACGCATATTTACAAAAAGTTCCAGATCTTTCCTTATCTTGAGTAATCCTGCCTCAGGTCTTAAATTCGGTGCGACATCATACCATCTGGAATTACCGACATTACCTCCGACTGCTCCGAGAAGAACCGCATCCGAACTCTTTGCAATCGCAACTGCCTCATCAGTAAGCGGAACACCATATTTGTCAATGGAGCATCCTCCCATAAGAATCGACGTATAATCAAGCTTATATCCATATTTGTCTCCTGCTGCATCAAGAACCTTGACTGCCTGTGCAACAATTTCCGGTCCTATTCCGTCGCCCGGAATCAATGTAATCTTGTAATTACTCATATTATTTCCTCTTTACTTCTATTATTCGGCATCATGTGTGCAAATACCATTAAATTAAATTTTATAATACTCAGCTCAAAAAAACAAGCCTTTGCACCACAAAAAAAGACACCATTTGCAATTTCTAGTAATTATACTTGATGATTACCTCAAAAGAAATGATGTCTTTTATTTAATTTAATTGATTTTATTTATCTTACTGTGGTGCAACGTAATCAAATGTTACTTCGATTTTCTCAACCTGTGCGAAATCAGCCTTATCAACTATAACTGCTGAACATCCGTCAAGGTTGCCGTCAAGTGTATGAGCGTCATCCGGAAGCTTGGAAACCCATTCATTGTAAAGGTTAACACGCGTACACTTCTCATCATCAGATGCTGTATATGGCTTAGCAGTAAGTGTAATAGCCTTACCGTTAATCTTGATTTCCTTGATATCCATTGTATATCCAGGGTAAAGAATTTCGCCGTTTGAAAGTCCTACAGCTGAGAATGTAATTCCATAAGCCTTACCGTCGCTTAATCCTGAAAAATCAAGGGCAACTGTATATGTACCTGCTCCTGTGATCTTGACATCAGTAGCCGTAACGCCTGCAACAGGTGCCGGATTATATGTATCGCCTACGCTATACTGAACTCCGCCGCCGTTATACATGATCCATGCGGTTGCACTGTCAGGATCAGCCTGCTCTTCTTCCTTTGCAAATGTTTCCGGAGCGTTCTTAACGAAAGCTTCCATCTCTGTCTTGGCAGCAGACTTAACATCTTCTACCGACTTCTTGGACTCATTTTCATAATTACGTGACGCAAAAATCTTAGCCATATCACTGTCGATAAGCTTGCAGTCAGTCTTGCTGAAAAAGTCTCCTCTGTCCCAGAGAATCGGGCAGTAATCATTGATATCACATATATCAAGGATATTTGCATGATATGTATTCATATTCTCTTTGAACGATTTATCTTTAAGTGGCATTGCTGCATACTCGCCGATTACAACGCCGATGCCCTTGTCCGTGAACTTGGTCATCTTGTTAAGCGACTCGCTTATCGCTGCAAGTTCTTTCTTGGTTCCCCAAGGTGCTGCCGACTCCATTTCCTCAGCGCAATAGCTCCATGGCTCATAGAAATGAACCGATATAAGAAGCTTATCCTTAGCTGTATCCGTAGGCATTACAAATCTGTCATCACAAGTCTTGGTTATATCTGTATTGTATCCGGCAATAAGGAGGAATCTGTCCTCATTATATCCGCCGGCAGCTCTTACGGTGTCAACGAATGCCTGGTTAATCTTGTTGGTGATTTCATACATCTCATCATCCGTAAGTGTTCCTGTGTCTTTGCAAATAGTTGTCTCGTTAAGGCCTGAGCCAAGCTGCTCGTTAGCAGACTCAAGGATTACATTATATGAGTAATCTTTAAATCTGTCCGCAATCTGCTTCCACATCTCTGTGTAAAGTGTCATAGCCTTTGTTCTGGTCTCTTCTGTTGCGGAACCGAACATTCCCCACCAGCCGCCATCCCAGTGGTCATTGATGATTACATACATTCCGGCATCTACTGCCCACTTGGTAATCTCTTCAACTCTGTCAAGATATGCTGCGCCAATTGTATAATCGCCGTCTTCAAAGTTCATCATGTTGGTCCATGACACAGGGATTCTGATTGTATCAAATCCGGCTGCCTTCATGCCATTGATCATATCCTGAGTGGTAACAGGCTGACCCCATGTTGTCTCGTATACCTTAGTAGCAAGATTGGTACCTTTGGCATGATTATATGCCTCAAGTGTGTTACCAAGGTTAATACCGTTACCCATCTTTCTTACAAATTCAATTGAAGAAAGATCTGCATCGCTCTTTGTCTCTTCTCCGTCGTTACCATCTTCTGCCGCTGCGGTTGTAGATGCATTGGTATCTGTAGAAGATGATTTCTTTCCGCATGCTGTTGCTGCTACTGCCATAGATACAATAAGCATAACAGCAAGCAGTGCTGTGAAAATTCTTTTAAATTTTAAAGTTTTCATGAAACCCTCCTTTGATTTTTTCATAACAATGATACCATATAAATTTCATGCATGATACAGTACAAATTTGACCTCGATACTCGTATAAATTGTATCTTTCTTAAAACATATAAGTATTCGTTCTAAACAGTGATTTTAACCGTACTTCCACACACCGCTCCGCGCTCAACCGTAATCCGGCGGTCTATCCTTTCCTGGAGGCTTCCCACATGCGATATGATACCGACAAGCCTGTTGCCTGAAGAAAGTTCCGACAATACGCCCACCGCCTTGGACAGTGCTTCATCATCAAGCGAACCAAATCCTTCGTCTATAAACATAGTGTCAAGCTGAATTCCGCCGGCATTGCGCTGTATCTCATCGGCCAGGCCCAGTGCCAGTGACAAAGATGCCATAAATGATTCACCGCCCGACAGAGTCCTGACACTTCTTGTACTTCCATTGTAGTGGTCGATAACTTCAAGTTCCAGTCCACTCTGCGTTCTGCGGTTCTGCGCCGTCCTGCATCTTCTTAGTTCATACCTTCCGTCACTCATTACCATGAAACGGGAATTGGCACAATTTATTATACGGTCGAAATAAACAGTCTGCACATATGTTTCGAGCATTATTTTATCGCATCCCGGAACCGTTCCGTTCACGGTGTCAGCAAGTGATTTCAGCCATGCATAACGTCTATTGTCTGCATCAATACTTTCAGCTACCGATGCAATGCCATCTCTTGCCTTAATATTCATACTTATGCCGGCATCTAACTTTCTTATCATCCCGGTAAGGTTGTTTTTCTCTTCCGAAGCTTCATCTTTGGCTGTTTTGATCTGTTGTGCATCAATTTCTTTAATAGGGTCCAATTCCCGCATAAGAGTATGCATATTGCTTTCCGCCTTCATGAATTCTTCCCGCGTGCGGTTGTATTCCTGTGCCTTATTATCGGCATTGAGCTTGATCTGTTCTGCTTCTTCCTGCAACTTATCACATTCGCCGCGCATTTCTTCATATGAGGCTGATTTGAGTTTTTTCTCCTTCTCCTCAATATTGGCACAGACCGATTCATATGATGCTTTCGCGGAGGCGTATTGGGCGGTATGTACCTTGATTTGGGAATTTAATTCATTTATCGCACCCTCTGTCCGGGTTATCTTCTCGCTGATCATCAGCCTCTCTTTAATCTGCTCACCCGCTTTCAAAAAATTGCTGTTTGCCGATGCATATTCCTTTTTCTTAAGTGCAAGCAGCCCGGCTGCCATCTTTCCGGCTGCCTCAATATCATCACAATGCCCATATTCTTCCATCCTATTGAGAATGGTTCTGTTAAGTTCATCGCATTCAGCACCGGCTGCTCCTGTCCGTTTACTGTATTCCTCATATAATCCACGTTCAGCCGTAACCGCTTTTCTCATAGCATCAAGTTCTGTTTTTTCAACTATTCTTCCGGACGGTATTCTCGGTGAAGGATGCGTAAGTGAACCGCATACCGGACATGGCTTACCGTCTTCAAGTTTCTGTGCGATGAGCCCTGCCTGCGAATCCATAAAAATATTTTCCAGCCCGCTCAGCTCTTGTTGCATTATTTGATATTTTTCACGTTCCTTAATATATCCTGAAGTGAGCTTATTATACTCCACGTTCTTTTTATAATATCTTTCTATGTCGTCACAGATATTTTTCAATCCGGCATTTTCACCTTTTATCTTCTCAAGTTCAGCCGCATAACGTTCCTTGTCCGCTGCAGCATTTTCCAGGCCGGCATAACGTTTTTTAAGTTCATCCAGTTCTTTCTGTCCGGTCTCAAGTTTCCTGCCCGAATCTTCAATCCACGCCTGAATCTTTGCAATCCGGTCTGCAAACTCCTGTCTCTGTTTCAGAAGGCCGTTGTACTCCTCGTACTGTGCCAGATTCATTTTTAAATTCGATATACGCTCATAAACTTCCGGCAGCTTTTCTGCCTGTCCGGCTGCCTTTTCTGCCGATGCCTTCAGTGTCTTTGACCTTTCGGACAAAATTCCGGTCGCTTTTATGGCCTCCTCTATCTGTTTTTTTAATTTGGCTGCTTTAATGGCATTCTGTTCTTCAACCGTAAGTTTATTGATACGTTTGTCAACAACTTTAAGCCTTGCCGAAAAAGCCTCCGCCTCCTTTGTCTGCGATTCGATAAGCCGTCCGGCAAATTCCGCTATAGCTGCCGGGTCTTCAATCTCCGCCCTCTGCTTAATATCCCTGAGTTCAACTTCATAAATGGTATCCGCATCGCATATAAGTCCGTCAGTATATTGTTTTATAACTCTCTGTTGTTCTTTAAGCTCCGACTTAAGTCTGTTTATCTCACCGGAGATTTCTGTCTGGAACCTGTAATAATATCCTGTCTTAAAAATTTCCCTGAATATCCCGCTTCTTTCGTCCGTCCTGGCTAACAGAAGTTTCAGGAAATCACCCTGTGCAATCATCGCAATCTGTCCGAACTGTTGTCGGTTAAGTCCCATAATATCAGTTACCGCCTGGGTCACAAGCGTTGTTCCATCAACTATCCTTCCATCAGGGTATGTGAGCACGGCACCTGCCTTTTCCTCCGTAAAACCTTCTCCATGCCTTTTGGGACGCATATATGCAGGGTTTCTCCTGACATTGTATTTCATGCCATGAAATTCAAAATCCATATCAACATATGTCGGAGTATCTTCTTCGGCATACTGGCTTCTCAACATTCTCTCATCCCTGATACTGCCGCTCGGTTCGCCGTAAAGTGCAAAACAAATGGCATCAAATATTGTTGTTTTACCGGCTCCCGTATCGCCGTTTATCAGATAAAGTCCCTTGCTGCCGAATTTTTCAAAAGGTATCTCAACGCATCCGGCATATGGTCCGAATGCCGACATTATAAGTTTAACCGGTCTCATGCATTCTCCCTCACTTTCTCAAAAAGTTCTTTGGCATATCTCATCTGTTCTTCATTCATGCTGCAGCCATTCTGAAGTTCATATAATTCATTGAGAAAATCCTCCGGTTTCATATCATCCCGGCGTTCATCCTGTGTATCATAATTCATATTATTTCTTGTTCTTACATTATCATATGTTATTTTCATCAGATTAGGATATATTACACGAAGTTTAGCTGCCGCATCATATATATCATCCTCATCAGTAAGTATTATATGATAATAATCATCAGTATTAAGATTCCGGTAGAAATCCCTTGCAGTCAACTCCATATAAGTTCCTTTTATTTCGCGCATATCCCTGAGTGGTTTAATTGGCTTAAGTTCAATATTCACCTCGCCCTTAGGTCCCAGTTCAACCAGTGTGACCGATTTCTTATGATTGATTTCGGAAAAAGAATACTTTAACAACGTTCCGCAATACCTTATCCTATCGCCCATATTCTGAGGTCCGTGAATATGTCCAAGTGCTGCATAATCAAAAAAAGCATAAGCCGAAGCATCAACATTATCAAGCCCCCCGACTGTAATCTCCTCGGACTGGCATGTCTGCGCACCGGTTACAAACTGGTGTGATATTATGACATTACGTTCTCCGGGATCATATTCCGTATTCTGAATTACAAGACGGACAGCATCATTGTAATCTTTAATATCTTCATCAAAATAAGGCCGTACATACGAAGGTTTGATAAAAGGAAGCATATAGAAATTAACCGGTCCGTATTCATCTTTAAGTGTGACACACTGCAGTTTTCCATCATAAGCACGCGACATATATATATGCCCGGCGCTCATTATATCAGATCCAAAAGCAATTCTTTCCGCTGAATCGTGATTGCCGCTTATCACAAGCACCGGTATGTTCATGTTCATAAGCCCGGTTAAGAATGCATCAAACAATTCAACAGCCTGCACAGGCGGCACCTGTCTGTCATAAACGTCACCCGCAATTATAACAGCATCTGCTTTATCATTGATTACAATATCCATTACCTGTTTCAGAATGTATCTCTGATCATCAATCATAGAGAATTCATTAACCCTCTTGCCAAGATGCAGATCCGATAAATGCATAACTTTCATATAAATAGCCCTTTCACATATGTGTGTAATATAAAAATAAATAGCAAAAACCCTCTTAAGGCATGCCAAAAGAGGGTCCGGTTTCAATGTGGAAATATATTATGCTTCTGCTTTCTCGATTTCAACAATCGCTGCCTTCTGCATAGGAATACGGCAGTTCTTGTTATTACCGAACTCGACGATTACTGTATCATCTGTAATATCAATTATAACTCCATAAAAACCGCTTGTTGTAAGAACGCTGTCGCCCTTCTCCATTGAGCTGAGAAGTTCCTGCTGTTTCTTCTGCTGTTTCTTCTGTGGTCTGATTGCAATAAAATACATCAACGCTGCAAAGAAAATGATGTATCCTATTATAAATATAATCTGTTGTCCTCCGGCTGCTGCTAAAATCATTTTGAATCCTCCTTGAATCTTTCTAATGTTCTCTTCTTAAATTCACCAAATCTGTTATTCTCAAGTGCTTCTCTTATCTCTTCCATAAGATGGTTGTAATAATAAAGATTATGAAGCACACAGAATCTCATTCCTAACATCTCTCCGGCCTTAAGAAGGTGTCTTATATATGCTCTGGTATAATGACGGCATACCGGGCAGTTACATCCTTCCTCTATCGGAGACAAATCCTTCTCGTATCTGGCATTGAACAGATTAAGCTTACCGTAATGAGTATATACATGTCCGTGTCTGCCGTTACGCGCAGGATATACACAGTCAAAGAAATCTATTCCTCTGTCTACGCCTTCAATTATATTCGCCGGTGTTCCGACGCCCATGAGGTATGTCGGCTTATCAACCGGAAGATACGGTACAACACTGTCAAGTATTCTGTACATCTCTTCATGTGATTCCCCGACTGCAAGTCCTCCCACGGCATAGCCGTCAAGATTAAGCTTAGATATCTCCTTCGCATGCTCTATCCGGATGTCATCATACGTTCCACCCTGATTAATGCCAAAAAGCAATTGGTGCGGATTAACTGTGTCAGGCAATGCATTAAGCCTTGCCATCTCTTCTTTACATCTTACAAGCCACCTTGTGGTTCTGTCAACTGATTTTTGAACATATTCTCTCGGAGCCGGGTTCTCTATACACTCATCGAATGCCATTGCTATAGTTGAGCCAAGATTCGACTGTATCTGCATACTCTGCTCCGGACCCATAAAAATCTTATGTCCGTCAATATGTGAATTAAACGACACGCCTTCTTCCTTGATCTTGCGGAGCTTCGCAAGTGAAAAAACCTGAAATCCGCCCGAATCGGTAAGTATGGGTCTGTCCCAGTTCATAAATTTATGAAGTCCGCCAAGTTCTTTAATGGTCTGATCACCGGTTCTTACATGAAGATGGTATGTGTTAGACAATTCCACCTGACATCCGATTTCCTTAAGATCCATTGTTGAAACTGCACCCTTTATGGCTCCGACCGTTCCGACATTCATAAATACCGGTGTCTGTATGGTTCCGTGCACAGTTTCAAATGTTGCTCTCTTGGCTCTTCCTTCCATATTTAAAATCTTATACATTGAATACTACCTTTCGTATACCTTAATTACATTATCAATACGCGAGCTCATATTACAAAGCAGCATATCAGCAACCGTACAGGCTGCCATTGCCTCTACCACAACAACAGCTCTCGGAACTATCATAGGGTCATGCCTTCCCCGTATCGCTATCTGCATATCTTCTCCGTCACGTCCCACAGTATTCTGCAGTGATGAAATTGACGGTGTCGGCTTAACGGCTGCACGGAATATTATATCCGAACCGTCACTTAATCCCCCAAGCACTCCGCCGGAATGATTGGTACGCTTCTTTACCTTATCTCCGTCCATATAGAATTCATCATTATTCTCACTGCCTTTAAGCTCCGCAACCATAAATCCTTCGCCAATCTCAAATCCCTTGACGGCACCGATTGACATTATGGCTTTGGAGAGGTTAGCATCCAGTTTATCAAAAACAGGTTCTCCGACTCCGGCCGGCATATTCTTAATAACACATTCTATTATTCCGCCAAGCGAATCCTTATCCGCTATCGCCTGCCTGGCATATAATTCTATGCTGTCTGCGGCATCCTTATCCGGTATTGCAAAAGGATTCATATCCCTTTGAAGAATATCAAACCTGTCATAATCTATTCCAATTCCTCCGATGCATTGCGTATATGCGCATACTTCTATTCCGAGTGCCTGCAGCAGTTTGCATGCAACTGCTCCGGCCGCAACCCTTGCAACCGTCTCTCTTCCCGAAGAACGTCCGCCGCCTCTGTAATCCCTGAAACCGTACTTACAGTCAAATGTATAATCCGCATGTCCCGGTCTGTAGAAATTCGCTATATCAGAATAATCTTCCGAATGGTGGTCTTCATTATAGACCATTATTGAAATAGGAGTTCCTGTTGTCTTTCCTTCAAAAACGCCTGACATAATAACCGCTTTATCACTTTCCTTGCGGCTTGTAGTGTAATCACTTACACCCGGTCTGCGTCTGTCAAGCATACGCTGTATATCTTCTTCACAAAGTTCTATTCCGCTGGGGCATCCGTCAATGACCACGCCCAGTCCCTTGCCATGGGACTCACCCCATGTAGTAATTCTGAATATCGTTCCAAAAGATGATCCTGCCATCATTGCAATCCTTTCATGTCAATAATAAAGGGCAATGGACGGTATTCGCACCATTGCCCTGATATATTGTATCACTGCATATTCAAAAAATCAACGACTACCTTATAAGGCATCTCGTTATAAGACCAAGCACAAGAAGATGTGCAGGATATATTATATAGAACACATACTTAGAACATTTAAGTTCACGGTGTTCATTGTAACAATATATACCATACAACGAAATAACTCCGATATATGAACCCTGGCCCATGAACGCACAGAAAAGCGTGACAAGGAAAGCAAGTGCAAGCTTAATGCCATGTTTGTTACGGAACAGATAAAATACCGATACCAGTAAAACCATGCTTAATCCATACGACAAATGCAGAATTACTATCCAGCAGATTGCACACAGCATGATAACGAACTTTAATAATGCTGACACGAATTTGCCCGTTCTGTCGGTCATCCTGAAAAAATACATCATAACCAGACACAATGCCGTCGCAAACATCGGATTCTGGCTTGAGAAATCAATAACCTTGCCCGTCATTGCAAAATCATACGGTATCTCGCTGATTAATGCAAACGCGAACACGGCACAAAGATATTTCATATATGACGAAGTATTAAAAAATCCTTCCGTCAGAAGAAATGCTATTATCGGCAATGCCAGTCCGCCTATAAATCCCAATGCAACCGTCATACCGACCTGACCCATAAGAGCAGAATTACCTGCCAGAAGGTCATTTAACTCGTTTGCCTTGTATTGTTCTACATTAATAATTCCTTTTTCAAATATAATCATTCCGATGCTTCCGAGAATAAGCGTCACGCATGCGAAAATCTTAAGTCCCTGCGCTGATACCGATGGCATCTTCCATGCCATACTTCTTCGCTGTGCCTGTTTCATTAGTTCCTCCAGATTGTATTATATATTATATCCCGATTATATCCATCGCACAGAGTGCATTGCCGTCATAATCGAACAGAGCCTGATTGGCCCATTCATTACCTCCCGGTCCCTTCTCATGCATATATTCGCATGCTGCTGCGGTAGCCCACTCACTTCCGGGTACAGGCAGCCATGCAGGTTCCCAGTAAAAATATCCTTCACACATATTATCCCTTATACCGTGGATAACGTCAAGAAAAGCTTTCATAAAATCGCGCTGTCCCTCGGGAGTCATCGGAAAAGGAACCTTTTCGGCGAGTTCTTTTTTCGTTGCCATACCTTTCCTGAGTTCATCCGGAAGTTTCTCATAATCCTTATAATCATCAAGTGTAAATCCCATAGACACTTCCGCAACTATAAGTTTCTTGCCATACCTTGACGCAATGTCATTCATGTTATCGCGCAACATATCAAGTGTGCCATGCCAAAACGGATAATATGAAAGACCGATATATTCAAAATCTAACCCGTTGTTTGCAAAATAATTGTCAAACCATCTACGGTAAAGTTCATTGTTTCCGCCGTTATCAAGATGTATCATCACCGGAATTTTTGCATCAAATTCTCTCGAAGCTCTTATTCCGGCACTGACAAAACGCGCTATATTGGCATACTCCGGTACTTTCGCATATGGCCAGAGTAACCCATTTGACAGCTCATTGCCGATTGCCACCATCTGCGGCTTTAATCCTGCTTCTTCACATTCTTTAAGAACATTCAGAGTGTATTCATACACCGCGGTTTCAAGTTCATCGACATTCATACCCTGCCAGGCTTTCGGAATTGTCTGTTTGCCCGGATCCGCCCAACAATCACTGTAATGCAGATCAAGAAGCCAGTCAAGTCCAAGCTTAGACGCACGCTTTGCAAGTTTTAATACGGTTTTGATGTCACTGTATCCCGCACTGTAACTGTTGCCCTCTGCGTCATATGGATCATTCCACAATCTGAGCCTTACCATGTTGGCTCCATGCGCTTTCAGTATTGAAAGTGCATCGCCTTCTATGCCGTTATCATAAAATTTTCCTCCGCAGTCCTCAACTTCTACCAGCGAAGAAACATCCATTCCAACTATCCAGTCAGGCATTTTCAAATCCTCCTTGTTCCTGTATAAACAGCACCGGGACACATTTAATGCGCCCGGTGTCTGTAATTAATCATCAAATTTTTCAAAATCGTTTTCGTTAAATCTCTTCATCATATCACGATAGCGGAAACGTGCCATCTGGTTTTTCTCAAGCACATCTTCCTCCGTTCCCGTATATTGACAACGAATACAATAGAATTCTTTCTTATCCTTATCATAAAACATATCAAGATCGAGATCTCTCATGAAGCATGAAGGACATCTGTAATTTAATCTACCCTTTCCAGACTGAGCCATGTCTCAAATACCTCCTTGTCGCGTAATTTACCGGTGTATCCAAGTGTAAACATCGGGCTGAAAGCATAACCTTCTTTGACATATCCGGTCTTGTCCCTGCCCTCGCAGGTCATTGATACAAGTGTCTTGACCGGAGGAATTTCACAGCTTACCTTACCGGCATCTGCTTCATCCATCTCACGGCACTTATATTCATATGAAAGTCTCTTCACATCATTTCCTTTTGCTATTGAAAGGGTAAGTGATGACATGTCCTCGGTGTATTCGGTTGTTCCGTAGCATCCTACCATATATTCATTAATGGTAACATCTGCATCAGGATCGCTCATATTAAGCACCTTACGGTCTATCTTGATTGCAGATGAGCCTTCTGTAAAGGTAATTACCGACTGAATTGTTACCGTAAGATCTGCAAATTCAATGTCAACAGGATCAAGTGTAAGTATACGATCCTTGCCTTCCTGTGAAAAATGAGCCTTGGTACGGCAGAGACATAAATCTACTTCCTCACCGTTGTGGCAGATTTTGGCACTTCTTACAGTTCCCTCTCCGGCATAATGTGTAAAATATCCTGCACGGTACTTTTCCTGTATAAGGAACGGATAGCTTGCATCCTGAATATGCTTTGTGCCAATTCCTACAGGCCATTCCAATTTGGCAGCATACGGTCTTAAGTCAACGATTGCACCGCCCTGGTCCATATTAACACATGCTCTCATATAAGGGTCACAATACCAGAATACCTGTTTCTTGCTTCCGTAGAGAATATCTCTCCATAATGCACATTCAGGTTCTGTGTATGATTTCTTGTTACGATAGTAATCAGCGAACTCACTCATTGTCATATCTATGAGTTTGCCCTCTTTCTTAAGTCCTCCGTAATATGCACATCCATCTTCATATGACTGCTTGAGAAGTTCATACGGTGCTTCCCAGCGTCCCATCTTATTCATCCAGCCCGGTCCTACAAACATCATATTATATGCATAACCATTGTTGAATTTAGCCTGATAACGATACTGGTCAATAAGATTATACAGATATGGATATTTACCATCCTGATAAATCATACCACGGAGTACATTCTGCGGATGCGTTCCGAAATTGGAACCATTGCCGTCATAACATGCTATAAGGTCACGGCTCAGATGAGGAATAGCTACGATTCCTGAATCTTCTGATTCATTTGCTGCCGGTGCATGCGTATTGACCTTAGACGGAATCCACGGTGCCCAAGGGCCGCCATCCATGAATGTGTACCAGCTGTTATTACATGTATGATATGCTTTCGGTCCTTCTTCCCAGCATGTTGCAACAGCACACTTTACGGAAGGGTATTTCTCTTTAATATAATTGATAAGTTCAGCATCCATATAGTATGAACCGGTCGACTCAGGATAGAATCCGAATCTCTCATAGAACTTCTCAAATACATCCGTTACAATAGCTTTCTTGTCTTCCATCGAGAACATCCATATGCAGAAATCCTTGGTCTTATATTTCTCACGGAATTCCTTGCACGGAAGTCCCAGAAGCGTAAGTCCGATTTCGTCTCCGTATACTTTATGATGTTCTTTAGCAAGTTCTACGGCCTCATCATTAAAAAGGCTGGCATATGTCATCTCAATTGTTGTCTTGAGACCGTTCTTATGTGCACATTCCTG
>FR889226.1:51784-57299 GCA_000431815.1 Butyrivibrio sp. CAG:318
ACGTTCCTGCTGTATCTTAAAAATATCAAGGCTCTCGGTAAGCAACGCTTTACGTCCGATATCTTCCGCCTGTCCATGTCCGGTAACCTTCTCGGCATATTCCGGAACCATCTCCGGACGATGGATAATATTTACAATAAACTGATCCATTTCTTTCATAAAATCCTTTCAAGTCTGTTCTAGCCTTTAACGGCTCCACCTGTAACTCCTTCAACATAGAATTTCTGCATAAGTACAAACAATGCTGAAATAGGAATGGAGATTACAATACCTGCTGCACAGAAAAGTGTGAAGTACTGATTGATAAGTGATTTATCAAGCATTCTGTACAGACCTATGGCTACGGTATACTTGGATGAAATTCCCGCATTAAGTATAATCTTGGCATATACGAAATCCATCCACGGAACCAGGAAACTGCTTATTACCGTATATACTATAATCGGCCGGCTGAGTGGTAAGATCATCTTAAAGAAAATCTTAGACTCGCTGCATCCGTCTATTTTAGCAGCTTCGCAGAGTGCTCTCGGCACCGTATCAAAGAAACCTTTTGCTATCAGGTATCCAAGTCCCGATGATGCGGAATATACCATTATCAATCCTAAGTGGTTATTTGTAAGATTGAACATCTTAAGTACAAAGTAAACCGCTATCATCGAGAGCATACCCGGAAAGAGATTCAAGATTACCGCAACATTCATAAGCGGTTTTCTTGCCTTAAATCTCATTACTGATGTTGCATATGCAACCATCAATATAAACATAGTAGAAATAACACATGTGCAGCATGCTATTACAAATGTATTAAGGAACCACCTTGGAAACTGAGCAACGGTGTCTGGCTGGAACAGCTGTACATAATGTTTAATGCTCCATTCTTCCGGGAAAAAGCTGCTTGTGTTAATTCCATCGTAACTGCTGAATGATGTGAAAAGGAGCCATACAATAGGGATGAGCCATATTATTGCAAGTACCGCAATCAGCAGATTGTGAAAAAATGTTTTAAGTCCTTTTTTCTTCATTACTGGAACGTCTCCTCTCTGTCACCTTTAATCATTTTGTTAAACGCAACCAGTGTAAATACCGCACATATGATGAATACTACGATACCTATGGCTGAAGCCATCTTGTAATTGTAATAATCCTGTGTCAGCCTGAAAAGCCATGTAACAAGGAGGTCGACTTCCTTTGCCTGTGAATTGGCTAATGCCTGGTTGGTTGTTGTATATACACCTTCTGTGAGAAGATATATTACGTTAAAGTTATTTATATTTTTTACAAAGTCCGTAATAAGTGTAGGTCCTGTTATAAAAAGCATGTACGGCATTGTAATTTTAGCAAAAATCTGTCTTGGCTTGGCTCCGTCAATTCTCGCACTCTCAATCTGATCTGCCGGGAGATTCATAAGTACACCTGTTGCTATAAGCATCTGATAAGGAACACCGATCCATATATTAATAAGGATTATCATTACATGTGCCCATCCCGGAGCTGATAAGAACGGTATATAACTTGTCGATATAAGACCAATGTCTCTGAGCCACCCCGTAAGACCTATCGTCTTACATATGGTGTTTACAATTCCTCCGTTAGCGAAGAAGTTTCTTACAAGAAGAAGTGACACGAACTGTGGGACTGCAATTGTCACTACAAATAAAGTTCTCCAGAGTTTCGGAAGCTTGGTTCTCTTATTATTAATAAGGAGAGAAAGCAAAATACCTCCGATATATGTCGTGAATGTTGCAAAAAAAGCCCACACAAGGGTCCAGCCAAGTATTCTGACAAATGAATAGCCAAACGTACTTGTCATACCCCCACCGCCGAAAAGCTTCACAAAGTTCGATAAACCGACCCATGAAAAGAGGCTGCTCGGCGGCATATGATTCTGGTCATAATTGGTAAAAGCCACCAATATAAGCAGTAAAATCGGGATGACTGTAAAAATTACTATGCCCAGAACCGGAAGGGTAAGGAGCGTAATATGGAACTTTTCATCCTTGTACATTCTTATATCTTCAATAAATGTATTTATATGTTCGCCTTTATCTGCCTTAACCTGAATTTTATAAGAATTTATTGTATTTTTAATCCATACGAAGAAAAATGCAATCCATACCACAAAACATATAAGCGAATACAGAAGAATTTTAAATGAGTTATCATAATCATTCATTATATTCTTCATAGTGACAGGATCAAAAATCATCTCTGCCTGAACTGTTCCGAGTGTTCCAAACTTAGGCACATACTGTGATGCAAAAAGTATTGAAAATAATATCACTGCGGCTTCAAGTACCGTCATTATTGCTGCTTTTATGAATTGTTTATGTCTCGCATAACCGGCACCCATCCAGATTAGTGATAGTTTGGTAAATATATCACCTTTGGAAACTGCTGTTCCGAATTCTGCAAAGAAACCGCCAATTCCTTTAAAGAAACGACCGATTGCTTTCGACGGTGTTTTTTTATTATTGGCCATATTACCCTCCTTAACCTGCCCTGTAGGGCAGTTCTTATTGCCATATACTAAACTGCCCGTAGGGGGCTTTATGTTTTAGTTAAGAAAAGGCCTGTATATTTGCATACAGGCCTGTTATTGCGATTATTATTCTACCGCTGCTTTTGCACCTTCAACCATTGTATCAAGTGCATCCTGAATTGCTTTTTCATCTGTTGCAGATATAGAACCCTGTGCAATCATCTCACCGAATGTCTTGGCCGGATCCCAGTACTTAGCACTTACAGTCTGTATAACACCGTATGCGTCCTGAGCTGCACTTGCTGCTATTGCAACATTCTTAGATACTTCGTCAGAAGCTGCTACTTTCTTGTTGGTAGGTGCAAGCTGACGCTGTTCAAAACGTGTTGCCTGTGACTCCTCGTTGGTAAGGAACTCTGCAAGAACAGTAGCCCATCCAACATTCTTGGAGTAAGCATTAACACCGAGGAACTTGTATCCTGATACAGAACCCTGCTGTACCTGCTTGCCGTCAAGAGTATATGTCGGAAGCTTTGCAGCTGCATATCCGTCACCGAATACTTTCTGTGCATTCTCTGCATCCCATGTACCTGAAATAACTGCTGCAAGTGTTCCACCTGCGATCTGGTTAGAGACATCTCCATCAGCAATTGCCATAAATGCCTTGTTAGAAGCAATGTTAAGCATGCTCTGTGTTACCTGTACACCAGTGTAACCATCTTTGCTTGTTCCGTTGAAATCAATTGCTGTTGTTCCGTCATCATTGAGTCCGGTTGTAAATCCTGCTCCGTAGAAGAATGATGCGTTATACCATCCTGATGCAAGTGTCATGCCGACTTTCTTGCCTGCCTTATCAGCTGCTGCAAGAAGTGTATCCCATGTAGCTGCATCTTCGTCGGAGATTACTGATGAATCATAGTAAAGGAAATATCCATTACCACCTGTCATAGGGAATGCCATAAGCTTGCCATCGATGCTTGCTGCTTCTACTGAACCATCGCCGTTAGCTGCCTTGATATCTGCAACTGACTTCTTAGCATAGTTCTGAAGAGCCGCATCCATATCTTCAATGTTGGCAAGTGCTTTTGCATTGTTAAGATCTACAATCTGATCGCTTGCGAATGCAAATACATCAGCTGCTGCCTCAACGTCTGTAAGGACTGTATCCTTAGCTGTTGATTCTGATTCAACACCAATCTCGATATCGAACTTCTGATCCGGATATGTTTTCTTAAACTTCTCTACAAGCTCTTTAAGAAGATTCTGATCTTCCTCACCGCCCCATACTCTGAGGCTTACTGTCTCGTTAGATGTACCGGCATTTCCTGAGCCGCCGTTGTCTGTACTGCTTGATGTCTTACCGCATGCTGCCATTGAAATTGCCATTGCACCGACAAGACCAAGTGCTAAAACTTTTTTAAATTTCATAATCTTTCCTCCTGAATTTTTTTATGAATCCATTATCATGTTGCGCTTGCGCAACCGATTGTTCATATCTGTATTATAGTCAATGTCACATTTATTATCAATTCACAGTTTAGATAAAATTCCCATTGAAATTTTGTGCAAATTTCACGAATAACGTTTTCGTTGATATGCGCAACAATGCGCAACTTTTAGTTTTTCACATTCCTGACTTCTATTATTCACACTATTTTCACATTCTAAACGCATGTTTTGAATCCTGTCTGCCACCTCATAATCAAAAACATCCTTTAACTGTATTTTATACAGTCAGAGGATGTCATTTTTATGTTTAATTACTACTTAGTCGAATCTCTCAATACAACCTGGTAATTAATATCACTCATATCTTCATCAAGCTTCTCACCAAGTATTTCCAGCAAGGTTCCACAGGCGTTCTCTCCAAGAGTTTTGGTGTTGAAGTGAAGGCTGGTAATCGGCGGATTATTATGTGCAAGCTGTTTACTGTCATAAAGACTTGCAAGACGTATATCCGATGGTATATTTATATTTTTCTCATTAAGACATTCAATAACAAGGTTGCACACATAATCATCCATGGCAACCAGGCAGTCGACGTTCAGTGCAAGTGCCTGTTCAACTGCCCTGGATGCTTTGGCATAACTGTCTATATCCATAAAGACAACGGATTTATCAACTGTAATACCACGGTTACGATGTGCACGCATAAAGCCTTCCAGTCTGTTCCCAGTAACCTGATATGTCTCATCCCCGCCCAAAATTGCAAGTTTCTTCATTCCTTTCATAAGAAGGATTTCCGTAAGTTCCCTGCTTGCTTCCATGTTGTCATTATCGATACACACAACATCTTTCTCACTTGACGAACCTATTACAACAAACGGTATTCCTTTTTCCTTGAGAGACCGCTGGGCTGATGTATCCACCATTGAACGGCTTATGATGATTCCATCAATCTTATGATTATTTATCATCCTGTCAAGCTGTCCATTCACCATGGATATGATTACATCATAATTATTCCTGCCCGCCATCTTGCAGATTCCGTTCATACATTCACGGAAAAAAGCAACTTCATTCTCTCCGTAATCAGCCGGAAGGACAAGCGCAATATTATATGTTTTACTCTGCGCAAGTCCTCTTGCCATTACGTTAGGCGAATAATTGTGCGTGTCGATAAATTCTTTAACCCTCTGTGTCGTTTCACGACTTATTCTTCCCTTACCGGACAATGCTCTGGACACTGTAGTCTTACTTATTCCAAGTTCCTTCGCAACGTCATCTATCGTGTATTTCTTGTTAGTAGTATTCATTAGTTCTATCCTCGTCCGATAAGCCTTTGCCACTATATCTCATCATATCCGTTCTATAACCTTGTTCCGCATTCCGCGCAGAACACCGCATCATCGGCTTCAATCGGTGTATGGCAGTTAGGGCAGACTCTCTGTTTAGCTTCTTGTGGTTCTGTTACCTGCATTTCTTCCGTTACCGCCTCATGAATTTCGTTGACCTGCGGCTGTACTTCCGGCTGCACCGGTGCCTCGTTAAACTGCGGCTGCGGCTGTACTTCCGGCTGCGCCGGTGCCTCGTTAA